>NZ_CP021358.1:2750388-3055987 GCF_002157205.1 Kushneria marisflavi
TCAGGATAACCCTGCATGTTGCATCTCGCGCTCAATGATATTCAGACCCTGCTGGCCCAAAAGGCGACAGCGGCGTTTGTGTATGCTTCGGGCGCGGCAGGTTATTCACTGGGCTATTGGTTTAGAGACAGGCACGCCTGAATATCAGGGCGTGCCGGTATCCACCGTGCTGCCCACCCTCAAAAACCCCGGTCGGCAGCACGCCACCGGGGTTTTTTTGTTTTGCGCGTCACGACAAGTGATTCGTCAAACGGCACAGGGAGAATCACATGACCATGTCCTTTCATGGCTATCCAATGTATGGCTGGCGATTTAACCACACGCTGGCGGCGCTTCGAGCGCTGACCGCTGGCGTGTCAGTAACGGGCGCTCCACATTTACCCTTGTTACGCTGTTAAAGGATAGAGACATCGTCATGAATGCCTTACTCAACACCGCTGAAGCTGCCCATCCCATCTCCTCTGATAAGGTCGATGACGCGAGTACCACCACCGTGTCCCAGCCTCTGCCAACATCCGGTGCGCTCAAAAAGGCCATTGCCCTCGAGCCTGCTATAAGGGAGCAGATTGCTGAACAGCGACAGACGATCCGCAATATCCTGAGCGGTCAGGATTCGCGTCTGCTGGTTGTCATGGGGCCCTGTTCCATTCATGACCGTGATAGCGCGCTGGATTATGCCCGCCGCCTGAAAGGGCTCGCCGACGAAGTGGCTGATCGCATGGTGCTGGTCATGCGCGTCTACGTTGAAAAGCCACGAACGACCGTTGGCTGGAAAGGACTGGTGTATGACCCGCACCTGGATGGCAGTGACAACATGGCTGAAGGGCTTTCCAGTACGCGCCGGCTTATGCGGGATATCACGGCGCTGGGGCTACCGATTGCCTGCGAGCTGCTTCAGCCCATGTTGAGTGCCTATATGGATGATCTCATCAGCTGGGCTGCCGTAGGGGCACGGACGACCGAGTCGCAGATCCATCGTGAAATGGTTAGTGCGCTGCCCATGCCCACCGGGTTCAAGAATGGTACTGACGGCGGCATTCAGGTGGCCATCGATGCCATGGGGGCCAGCCAGCATGGTCATCGCTACCCGGGATTTGATGACAGCGGTCAGCCGGCGCTTTTGCATTCACCCGGTAATCCTGACACCCATCTGGTCCTGCGCGGCGGGCATCACGGCCCCAATCACGATGCGCCAAGCGTTGAAAAGGCTGCTCTGGCCCTCAGGGCGGCGGGCGTTTCAGGCGCCATCATGGTGGATTGTTCTCATGCCAATAGTGGCAAGGATCCCGCTCGACAGCCGCTGGTACTCGATGAGGTGATCCGCCAGCGCCTCAATGGCATGTCATCACTGGTCGGCATCATGCTCGAAAGTCATCTGGAAACGGGCAGGCAACCCATGGGCGCTGAGCTGCGCTATGGCGTTTCCGTCACCGATGGCTGTCTGGGCTGGGCGGAAAGCGAGCATTATATTCGTATGGCGGCGAAGCGGCTGTCCGAACCGGTTTAAGGTAGCCGGTTGTCGCCCGGGACAGTGTCGAGGCTGTCCCGACCATTGGGGTGTCAAAAACCTGTCATGATATCGTCGTAATCTCGGCCATCGATCAATCCACGGGAGACGATGGCATGAGTCAGGAAATCGAGAATCATGACAACCACAATGATAGCGATAACCGCCCCTTTTCCTCCGTCATGGCACGCTACATGTCGCGTCGGCGCATGCTGCAGGGAAGCCTGGGGCTGGCGGCTGCCACACTGTTTACCGACTTTGGCCTTGGGAGCGTCATCCGTCAGGCCGGCGCCGAACCGGGACGCCGGCTGACACTGGGCTTTGAATCGCTCCCCGGCAGCATGACGGATGGCATTGTGGTTCCCGAAGGCTATACCGCTCAGGTTCTTGTGCCCTGGGGCACCCCGCTGGATGGCCGTACGGTCGGCTGGCAGCAGGACATGCGCATGACACCAGCCTTTCAGGCACGTGCCATGGGCATGCATCACGATGGCATGTACCACTTCGCGCTTGATACGCAGCATGCCTCACGTGATTTTCTGTTGGCGATCAATCACGAATATATCGATCAGGGCGCGCTCTGGGCCCCGCAGGGAGGGCCGACCCACAAGGCCGAGGGGGCGCGTCCGGCCGATGAGGCACGTACCGAGATCAATGCCCACGGTGTCGCGATTGTCCGACTGCGGCGCGATGACGAGGGGCACTGGGCGCCCGTGGCCGACGATGCCCATAACCGACGCATTACCTCGGCCACGCCCATGGCGCTGGCAGGGCCCGTGGCGGGAACGCCCTGGGTGGTGACCGCCTGGTCGCCCGAAGGCACACATGTTCGCGGCACCAATAACAACTGTGCCAGTGGCTACACGCCGTGGGGTACCTACCTGACCTGCGAGGAAAACTGGCCCGAGGTGTTTATCAATCGTGGCGAGCTGACGGCCGATCAGGCTCGTCTGGGCATCAACGGCGAGCGTGGCCGCTACGGCTGGGAAAGCGCCAATGACGGCGAGCAGGGGGAGTTCAGTCGTTTCGACAATACGCCGCAGGGTGATGATCCCGCTCGGGACTATCGCAACGAGGCTCGCGGTTTCGGCTACATCGTGGAAATCGATCCCTACGACCCTGACAGCACCATCTACAAGCGCACGGCACTGGGGCGTTTTCGTCATGAGGGCTGCTGGCCCGGTCGGGTCGTCGAAGGCATGCCGCTGACCTTCTATACCGGCCATGACAGCCGCAACGAATATATCTACAAGTTTGTGTCGAACAAACGCTGGCAGCAAAGCGATGCCAACCGTCCCGGTGAGACCTATGACCGTCAGGCCATCGGTGCCAGCTACCTGGATGAAGGCACGCTGTATGTCGCCCGTTTTGATGCCGATGGTGAAGGGGAGTGGCTGCCCCTGACCGTTGACGCCGTAATCCCTCAGGGAGAGCACAAGGGGCAGCGACTGGGTGAGCTGTTCGAGGATCAGGCAGGCATTATCATCAATACCTGTGACGCCGCGGACCTGATGGGCGCTACCCCCATGGACCGTCCGGAGTGGGGAACGGTCGATCCGCAGTCGGGCATGGTGTACATGACGTTGACCAACAACTCCAAACGTACCGATGAAGAAAGCTCGGCCAGCTTTACCGGTGACGGCAGCGATGTGTCTGACATGGGTAGCGGTTATGCCACAGCGCCGGTCAATGCGGCCAATCCACGTCCGGACAATACCTATGGTCATATCATCCGCTGGCAGGAGCGCCACGATGATCCCACCCGCATGCGCTGGGAGCCTTTCGTATTTGGCGGTAGCCCCGATGATCAGGACGCCACCAATCCTTCCGGTCTGACCGACCTCAATGCCTTTGCAAGCCCTGATGGCCTCTGGTTTGACGAGCGTGACAATGGCGAGGGTATTCTCTGGATAGAGACGGATAACGGGCTGGACAAGGGACGCGAGAATGCGGTGGCCAACATGACCAATGACCAGGTGCTGGCCGTGGTTCCGGGCGCCATGAATGAAGAGGGCAGGCCAGCCATCAACGCGCAAAACCAGGCACAGCTCAAGCGTTTTGCCATCGGCCCCAACGAAGCTGAAGTCACCGGGATCTTTGCAACCCCTGATCGAACGGCGCTATTTATCAATATTCAGCACCCCGCCAACTGGCCGGCAGCCGATACCGACGATGCCACGCAAACAGCACAGGGGCAGGTGCGTCCGCGCTCGTCAACCGTGGTCATTCAAAAGCGCGATGGCGGCATGATTGGTGTCTGACCTCTGATTGGAGTATTCCGGGAACAGCATTCGGGCCGCATATGCGGCCCGAGTGTTGTCATGGGTACTGCAGGATGTTGAGGGGGATGTCGTCAGGGGCGTGCGGCATAGGCATACAGCAGCGTTTCCTGAGCACTGATGGCGGCTTCATCCTTGCCAGGGCAACGTTTTTCATAATGTCCGTCCGGCTGCAGTGTCCAGCTCTGACAGTTGTCCAGCATATAGGTGTCCAGATCCTTTCTGACCCGCTGAGCAATCCTGCGATCCAGCAGGGGGAAGCAGGTCTCGACCCGATGAAACATGTTGCGTTCCATGAAATCGGCGCTGGAACACCAGGTCTCGGATTTGCCGGCGTTGTGGAAGTGAAAGACGCGGGTATGCTCCAGAAAGCGGCCCACAACCGAACGCACCGTAATGTTGTCAGAAATGCCGGGGACCCCCGGGCGCAGACAGCAGGTGCCCCGGATGATCAGCTGACAAATGACGCCGGCCTGAGACGCGCGGTACAGCGCCTGAATCAGTTTGGGCTCTGTCAGGGAGTTGCACTTGACGGTCAGCATCGCCTTTCGTCCCTTGCGGGCATGCGCGGTTTCGCGGTCAATCAGCTCCACCAGTCGACGGTGCAGCGTAAAGGGGGCGTGCAGAAGGTGTTCGGTATGGCGCGGTTCGCCCATTCCCGAGAGTTGCTGAAACACGTGATGAACGTCTTCACAAAGCGTTTCTCGGGCCGTCAGCAGGCTGTAATCGGTATAGAGCTTCGCGGTCTTGGAGTGGTAGTTGCCGGTACCCATATGCGCGTAGTGTCGAATGCGACCGGCTTCGCGGCGCACGATATGCAGCATCTTGGCGTGGGTCTTGTAGGCCATGACGCCATAAATCACGTTGGCCCCGGCCTCCTGAAGCCGGGAGGCCAGTGCAATGTTGTCGGCCTCATCAAAGCGGGCGCGCAACTCGATCACCACCGTGACTTCCTTGCCGCTTCTTGCCGCATCGACCAGCGCGCTCACCACGCCTGATTCAAAACCGGTGCGATAGAGCGTCTGCTTGATGGCCAGAACGCCCGGATCACGGGCAGCCTCGGCCAGCCAGTTTTCGATGACGCCAAACGACTCCCAGGGGTGAAGCAGCAAAATGTCCTGCCGAGCGATCATGTCGAACAGGCTCTCGTCCTTGCGAAGCGCTTTCGGCAGGCCCGGCACGAAAGGGGTATAGCGCAGGTCCGCGCGCTCGCTGTCACCGATCATGGCCATCAGCCGGCTCAGGTTGACTGGTCCATCGACCAGGTACAGATCCTCCTGTCCCAGCTTGAACTGCTTGAGTAGAAAGTCGCTCAGATGCGCCGGGCAGTTGTTGGCGACCTCAAGACGCACACCATCGCCGTAGCGTCGGGCCAGCAGCTCACTTTTAAGCGCCGAGGCCAGATCCGACACATCATCGGTATCCATGGCAAGGTCGGCGTTGCGGGTCAGACGGAACTGATAGCAGCCGCGAACGGTCATGCCGGGAAAGAGCTGTTCGGCGTGGGCATGGATCATCGAAGAGAGAAACACATACTCCTGACGGCCTTCGCGCTCGAGCTCTTTGGGTAGCCTGATCAACCTGGGCAGTGAGCGGGGTGCCGGAATGATTGCCATGCCGCCCTCGCGCCCGAAGGCGTCCCGGCCCTCCAGTTCGACGATGAAATTGAGGCTCTTGTTGACCAGTCGAGGGAAAGGGTGGGATGGGTCCAGCCCGATCGGACTGACGACCGGCATGATTTCGTCATCAAAGTAGGTGCTGACCCACTGCCTTTGCGCCTTGTTCCAGCTGTTACGGCGCAGGAAATGGATGCCACGCTCAGCCAGTGCCGGGATCAGGCCGGTATTGAGAATATGATACTGACGCTGGACCTGTTCATGAGCGGTGCTCACAATCTCCTGAAAAATGCTGGAGCTCGAATGCCCGTCCATGCCCGCATCTTCATTGCCATAGGCAATGCGGCGCTTGAGGCCCGCCACGCGAATCTCGAAAAACTCATCCAGGTTGGAGGAGAAAATCAGCAAAAACTTGAGTCGCTCAAGCAGCGGGTGGGTCTCATCAAGCGCCTGCTCCAGCACGCGCACGTGAAAGCGCAGGGTCGACAGTTCTCGATTGAAGTAGAGCCCGGCATCATTGAGATCGCGCGAGGCATTGGCGACTGCCCGGGCGCGAATACCGGCGTGGGTATGATTGATCCTCAGCGTTGAGGCGGGGTCATTCTCGAGTGATGCAGGTGTTTCAGAGGCCGGGGTAGTGGGCAGTGATGACATCGAGAACTCTCCGGGAAATGACAGGCGCCCCCTGGGGCGCGGCGGTGCATCCATCAGTTTGGGAAACACTCATGACCGTTTGATGACACTCCTCACGCTCTGAGCGCCTGTGCGGCCTGCCGGGCAAACCAGGTCACGATGCCGTCGGCGCCGGCCCGCTTGAAGCAGCGCAGTGACTCCAGTATGACGGTATCCTCATCCAGCCAGCCGTTGGTGAAGGCTGCCCTGTGCATGACGTACTCACCGCTCACCTGGTAGACGAAAGTCGGGACACGCAGCTCCTGCTTGACGCGATACAGTACGTCCAGATAGGGCATGCCGGGTTTGATCATGATTGCATCAGCGCCTTCATCAATATCCATGGCCGCCTCATGCAGCGCTTCATCGCCATTGGCCGGGTCCATTTGATAAGAGGCGCGGTCGACAGGGGATGAACCTGTATTGAAGGCGGGCGTGTCATAGTATGAGGCGTATCTCGCCGAACATGACATGATGCGGGTATGGGGCAGCCCCTCGGCTTCGAGAATCTTTCTGATGGCGCCAATGTGACCGTCCATCATGTTGGAGGGGGCAACGTAATCGGCCCCCGCTTCGGCATGACTCAGAGCCTGCTTGGTCAGCGTTTCGACCGTGCGGTCGTTGAGAAGGCAGCCCTGGTCGTCGAGAATGCCGTCCTGACCGTGTACGGTATAAGGGGCAAGGGCAATGTCGGTAATGAGGCCCAGTGTCGGATAAGCGGCCTTGAGTGCACGAAGCGCCCTCGGAATCAGACCCGAGGCGTTGTAGGCCTCTTCGGCCAGCTCGCTTTTATGATCAGCGTCAATGACCGGAAGCAGGACAATGGCGGGAATGCCGAGCGCGACGATCTCGCCGGCATCCTGCACAAGCTGGTCAATGGAGAGTTGCTCCACTCCCGGCATTGATGGAATGTCATCGCGGCGATTGTCTCCTTCCTGGATAAAAACAGGCAGAATCAGATCCTCCACGGTCAGCGTGCTTTCACGCATCATGCGACGTGAAAAATCATCGTGACGCATGCGATGCATACGGGTTCCGGGAAATTTGCGTGAGACAATGGCAGCCACGATAGAACTCCTGAAACACAAAAGTGACACTACGGACACAACTATAATAGCTGGCCTGTTCGGCAGCGGTGACAACGATCGTCACATTCGACAGGGCCGACAGGGTATCTGTCGCCACTCTCCTGCCAGGAAGGCGGATGTCATGAATCTCATGGGAGCAGCAGCATGAAAAAGCGTGTAGCAGTCGTGATTTCCGGGTGCGGATGGCTGGATGGTACCGATGTGCAGGAGATGACAATGGTGCTTCTGCGCCTGGATCAGCTCGGGCTTGAATGGAGCTGCTTTGCCCCGGATGTGGTACAGCACCACGTCATTGACCATACCAGCGGCGAGCCCATGGACAGTGTGAATCGTCACGCCATGGTCGAATCCTGCCGCATGGTCCATGAGCGGATTTATCCGCTAGACAAGCTACAGGCGAAGGAGTTTGGGGCCGTGATCATCCCCGGTGGGCATGGCGCCATCAATCAGCTGAGCGATTTTGCCGTCAGCGGGTCTTCCATGCAGGTGCTTGAGCAGTTGGTCGGTCAGCTTTACGAATTTCATGAGTCCCGCAAGCCCATCGCACTGGTGGGTATGGCAGCCCTGCTGGTACCCCGTCTCTTTGAGCAGGCCATTCCGGTTACGCTTGGCCAGAGCGCCGAGCTGTCCGGTACCATCAGTGCCATGGGCGGGCTGCACAAGAGTGCCGGCGTCGGGGAAATCGTGGTGGATATTGAGCACCGCGTTCTGACCACGCCCGGTTGGCTCATGGGCAAGCGGCCGTCGGACGTGGCTCAGGGGATTTTCAAGCTGGTGGAGCGCGTGAATACGCTAATGGAGCAGCCGCGCTGAGGCGCGGCGGTTCACTCAACTGTCGGTATCGTCCATTTCGACATCATCACGGCCGCCGCGCGGTCGTCGAATGAGACGGGCAAAGAGGATGCCGATCTCGAACAGCAGCCACATCGGCCCTGCCAGCAGGGTCTGCGAAATGACATCGGGTGGCGTGAGCACCATGCCGACGATAAAGCAGCCAATCACTACATAGGGCCGCTTGGCCGACAGCGCCTGGACCGTAGTGACGCCGGTCAGCACCAGCAGGAAGGTGGCAACCGGAATCTCGAAGGCAATGCCGAAGGCCAGAAACAGCTTGAGTACGAATGAAAGGTAGGCGTTGATGTCGGTCATTACCTGTACATCTGCCGGCCCCGCCGTGGTGAAAAACTGAAACAGCAACGGAAATACCACGTAATACGCAAAGGCCGCCCCGCCGTAAAACAGCAGCACGCTTGAGCCTAGAAGGGGCAGCGCGAGCTTTTTCTCATGGGCATAAAGACCGGGGGCAATAAAGGCCCAGGCCTGATAAAGCACAAAGGGGATAGCCAGAAACAGCGACACGATCAGTGTCAGCTTGAAGGGCGCCAGAAAGGGCGAGGCGACTTCGGTGGCAATCATCTGCGAGCCGGGCGGCAGCAGCGCCATGAGCGGCTCGGCCACAAAGGTATAGATCTGGTTGGAGAAGGCGTACAGCGCCGCGAACGCGACCACGACGACAATCATGGCGCGCAGAAGGCGTGAGCGCAGCTCAATAAGATGATCGATCAGCGGGGTCTGCGACTGATTACCGTCCTGTGGGCTCATCGATCCTGTTTATCCCTGTCATGGCTGTCGTCATGGCCGTCCGATCCCGATGTTTGCCCGGAGGACGTATCGGAGGTTGTCTGCTCGCCAGCTGTCACTTCTGCTTCAGCGGCCTCGGCGGCCGAGAGCGGGGCAGTGGAGGGATCGGCGGTATTGGCGTGGCGATCCGATAACAGTTCGATATCAGGTGATTGCTCACCTGATCGATCCGGTGCGGGAGCGCTGGAAAGCGCCCGATCGGAGAGCTTTCGGCTCGTGGCCGAGGGGTCATCGCCCAGACCTTCGATATCTTCCCGTGCCTTTTTCAGACCCTGATCGAAGCGGTCCTGCTGGCTTTTCATCTTGCGCTGCAGATCTTCGGCCTCAAGCTGCGAGGTGATTTCCTGCTGAACGCTGGAGACCGTGCGTTTGATCTTTCCCAGCCACAAACCGGCCGTACGGGCTGCCGTTGGCAGACGCTCCGGGCCCAGCACCACCAGCGCGATGGCACCGACCACGATCAGCTCGGGAAAACTGATATCGAACATGGCGAATTATTTCCGGGTGTCTTCTTTATCGCGCGTGTCCGTATGGCTATCGATGGTCTCGTGGCCCGGGCGTTCGTCGTCATGCTTGACGCGTTGCTGAGGCTTGTTGCCGGCCTCGTCGTCATCGTTGACGGCCTGCTTGAAGCCCTTGATGGCGCCACCCAGATCACCGCCCAGATTACGAAGCTTCTTGGTGCCGAAAATCAGGATGATGATGCCCAGAACGATCAGAAGCTGCCAGATACTGATACCACCCAACATGACGTCTCTCCATTGTGTCCGACCGGACACGGTCATTGGTAAATCCGATGCCGCCTGTGGCTGCACCCATCATTGTAATGGTAGGACAGGTAAAAGAAGCAAATGTTACTTCCCGGTGCGTGACGCCTTTTCTTCAAGCCCGGAAATGCCCTGACGGCGTGCCAGCTCTTCAAGCACGCCGCGATGATCCAGTCCCAGATGGGACAACATGACCAGCGAATGAAACCAGAGATCGGCTGTCTCGCTGATCAATGCCTGTCTGGCGGCGTCATCGCCATGCTCGGCGTCACGGGCCGCAAGGATCGCCTCGACCGCCTCTTCACCCACCTTCTCCAGAATCTTGTTGAGACCGCGCTGGTGCAAGCCGGCGACGTAGGACGTATCAGCGTCGCCGTGGCGGCGGCTGGCCAGACTCTCATCGAGCTGGTCGAGAATGGTGCTCATTGAAATGGGTTCCTGATTCATCATGCCAGGGCGTGTTCAGGACGATGGGAGCTTATATCATCACCGTCCGCAATCTGTCGATGTTCTCCGCGGCGCTCAGCGCCATATGACCAGTGCCAGCCCGATACCGGCCGCGGCCAGTATGCTCCAGTGCTGCTGAAACGCCCACTGGGAAATGGGCTGCCAGGCAAGTGCCCCTGCGATCAGCACCAGTCCGATCCTGATGCGTCGTGCGCCCTTGCGAACCCCTGAAAAGGAGTTCTGCAGGGTCACGAAGGCGGCGGTTTGCTGCTCACGGTGCTTGCGCTCGTTTTCAACCTGGGAGAGGGCCTGATGGGCCAGGACCGGCAGCTGCGGCATGCGCTGGGCCAGATCCGGTGCCTGACGCTTGAGCTCCTCCCAGAAACCCTTGGGTCCGGCGCGCTCATGCATCCAGCGTTCCAGAAAGGGCTTGGCGGTATGCCATAGATCAAGCTCGGGATAGAGGGAGCGCCCCAGTCCTTCAATGTTGAGCAGGGTCTTCTGCAGCAGCACCAGCTGAGGTTGCACCTCCATGTGAAAACGCTGCGCGGTCTGGAAAAGCCCCATCAGTACCTGACCAAAGGAGATATCCTTGAGCGGTTTTTCCAGAATGGGCTCACAGACCGAGCGAATGGCTGCGGCAAACTCGTTGGCGCGTGTGTGTTCACCCACCCACCCGGATTCGATGTGGAGCATGGCCACTTCGTAATAATCCTGGCGGAAAAACGCGATAATGTTGCGCGCCAGATAGTCCTGATCCTCTCGGGTCAGACTGCCCACGATCCCGCAGTCAATGGCGATATAGCTGGGATCACTGGGGTTGCTGATATCCACGAAGATATTGCCCGGGTGCATATCGGCGTGAAAGAAGTTGTCGCGAAACACCTGGGTAAAAAAGATTTCCACGCCGCGCTCGGCCAGCAGGCGCATGTCGACCCCCTGGGCCTCCAGTGCATCGGTATCTGCCACCGGCACACCGCTGACCCGCTCCTGGGTCATGACCCGCTTGCGCGTCTGTGGCCAGTAAATGGTCGGCACGTGCAGTAGCGGAGAGTGCTGAAAATTGCGCTTGAGCTGGGAGGTGTTGGCGGCTTCCTTTTGCAGATCGAGCTCATCAAAGAGCGTGGACTCGTAGTCCTTGACCACTTCTACCGGACGCAGGCGCCTTGCTTCGGGCCACACCCTTAAAAGCACTTTTGCAAAGGTATACAAAAGCGCAATGTCGTTGCGCATGACATTATCGATGCCGGGGCGAATGACCTTGATCACGACCTCTTCACCACTGTGAAGTCGCGCTGCGTGCACCTGCGCAATGGAGGCCGAGGCCATCGAGTCGGCTTCAAAATGATCAAAGAGTTCACCAACCGGTGCACCCAGCTCCTCTTCGATGATGTGACGGGCGGTATCGCTGGGGAAGGGCGGTACCTGATCCTGCAGCCGCTTGAGTTCAACGGCGATGTCCGGCGGCATCAGATCGCGCCGTGTCGAGAGCATCTGTCCGAACTTGATGAAAATGGGACCCAGATCCTCGAGTGCCAGTCGCAGGCGCTCACCGCGCGTCTTGTCGCCTTTCGGAAACAGTCGAATGGGGGCGATGGCCATGACAAGGCGGGCGTAGCCCGGCAGGCGTTCGGTCGGAATCAGACTGTCGAGCCGATAGCGGGTGACTACCCAGGCAATACGGATCAGGCGCCATAGCGTCATCAAGAGTGGTGCCCTCGCAGACGACGGTTGAGACGTTCAAGCCGGGCTTCCAGCCGGTCCGTCGCAATTTCGAGTTCAGTTAGATGTTCACGGGCGACATCGAAGCGACCACGGCCGGCGAGCCACTGTCCCTCTTCCAGGATGTACTCGCGCAGATCCTGCTCCAGGCTTTTGGAAGAGTGCACGCCAAAATGGCCGAGGCGTCGCAGCCCGGTCGCCAGACTATGTGCCGGTGCCTCGCCAAACCATTCGGCGAAGGCGCCTTCCCAGTTGATATCAAGGTCCATCAACAGTTCGCGTGCCTGCATCAAGAGACCGAGCTGGCCGCGCACGACCAGTTGGTGGCTGGTCATGAGTGACTGGATCGGCATGCCGCCCAGCAGGGCGCCGAGCGTATCGGTATCGATTTCGATGGTGGTATCGGCATCCCGGTCTTCGCCGTCGGGCAGGGAGGCGAGCGTCAGGCCATGAATGTGAAAGATCACCAGGACTTCAATCCTTGGGGATTCAAGTCTCAGTAAAAGGCGCTGCCCGGCCATGGCCGCGAGACGAGACGGAGCTGCCGGGTCACGCGCCAGCAGACGGTTTACCGTTTTCTCGACGCCGGCCAGCAATACGGGGGTAATAAAGGACATCAGCAGAACTGCCCTTGAGGTATGCAATGACGAAAAGTCATGAAATACGCGTGTGTCATGCCATTAACCCTGTCGGGAAAGCGGCCCGGCGGATGCTGCCAGGTGATGGGCATCATCCGCGCGGGACGTTCAGAACTTGATACCGCGGTGCAGTGCCACAACACCGCCGGTCATGTTGGTGTACTCGACGCGCTCGAGCCCTGCATTTTCCATCATGGCCTTGAGCGTCGGCTGGTCGGGATGCATGCGAATCGACTCGGCCAGATAGCGATAGGAGTCGGCATCGTTGGCTACCCACTTGCCGATGCGCGGCAGAACATGGAAGGAGTATTGATCGTAGACCTTCTCGAAGACCGCGTTGACAGGCTTTGAGAACTCCAGAATCAACAGCCGTCCACCCGGCTTGAGCACGCGCGTCATCGATGCCAGTGCAGCGTCCTTGTCGGTCACGTTACGAAGGCCGAAAGCGATGGTGATGCAGTCAAAGGTATTGTCAGGGAAGGGCAGGGCCTGGGCATCGGCCTGAACAATCTCGACCTGCGCGCCGATGCCGCGATCCATCAGACGGTCACGCCCGACCTGCAGCATCGAGGCGTTGATATCGGCCAGTACCACTCGACCGGTGGGGCCAACACGTTCCACGAATTTGGCCGTCAGATCACCGGTGCCGCCGGCGAGATCCAGTACGGTATGGCCGCGGCGTACGCCTGAGCGCTCCATTACCACGCGCTTCCAGAAGCGATGAACGCCCATCGACATCAGATCGTTCATGATGTCATAGCGGCGTGCCACGCTATCGAAGACCTGCTCGACGCGGCCGGCCTTCTCCTCGACAGGGACTTCCTCATAGCCGAAGTGCGTTGTCTGCTTGTCCATGGCGTTCCCCTGTCAGCGTTTGCAAGTCATGTGTTCTGGTATCGTCAGTGGCGCTACCTGCCCTTTGGGCATCGGTGCGTCGTCTATCCGGTCGGGAGGGTCGCGCCTGTCGAAAGCCATTGTAGCTTTCAGGAGATCATTTGTCCTGACGCCCATCAGGTGCCTGGCTCATTGACGCTGTAGCGGGATACCCAGTGGCTCGCGCGAGGCATTGGCCTTTTTGAGCTCGTGAAGATAGTCGTCCCACCAGAGGTCGCGGTTTTCGATCATTTCCCAGAGGTAGGCATAGGTATAAAGGCCGCTGTCGTGGCCGTCATCAAAGTGCAGCTTGAGGGCGTAGTTGCCTACGGGCGTGATGTTTTTCAGACCGACGTATTTCATGCCGGTCTGCAGGACGGCCTGTTCCGGGCTGTGGCCTCGTACCTCGGCCGAGGGCGAATAGACCCTGAGCATTTCGGCACTGAGGCGAAAGCTTTGCGATTCACCGTTGAGGTCATAGGTCAGCGCCAGTTCGCGACTGCGCTGATGATAGTGAACGCCGGTTGGCATGGGGGCACTCATGGGACGTCTCCATGATATCAGGTAGCACCGGATGAAGCGCCCTTGCGAAAGGGGCGTCGGCATCCTTTTAAAAAAACGGGCGGCCCATGAACGGGCCGCCCTCCAGGATACGCTGTTGGCGTTAAACGATAAAGACGTTTAGAGGATGTAGCGCGACAGATCCTCATCGCGTGCCAGTGCCCCCAGACGCTCATCGACATAGGCGCCGTCGATGACCAGCGGGCCCTGCATGTCGCTGCCTTCAAAGAGCGCTTCTTCCAGCAGACGTTCCATGACCGTATGCAGACGACGAGCACCGATGTTTTCGGTCCCTTCATTGACCTGCCAGGCAATCTGCGCGATGCGCTCGATGCCATCATCGGTAAATTGAACGTCCAGCCCTTCGGTTTTCATCAGCGCTTCATACTGGCGCGTCAGCGAAGCGGACGGCTCGGTCAGGATGCGCTTGAATTCATCCGGCGACAGGGCGGAGAGCTCAACACGAATCGGCAGACGCCCCTGCAGCTCCGGGATCAGATCCGAGGGCTTTGAGAGGTGAAACGCGCCCGAGGCGATAAAGAGGATATGGTCGGTATGCACCATGCCGTGCTTGGTCGAGACCGTCGAGCCCTCGATCAGCGGCAGCAGGTCACGCTGTACGCCTTCGCGGGAGACATCGCCGCCACTGCCGGACTCGGCCCGCTTGGCCACCTTGTCGATCTCGTCGAGGAACACAATACCGTTTTGCTCGACGGCCTCGATGGCGCGGGCCTTGAGGTCTTCATCATTGACCAGACGCGAGGCTTCCTCGTCTCGGACCACCTTGAGGGCTTCCTTGACGGTGATGCGACGCGTTTCCTTGTTCTGCTTGCCCATGTTGGAGAACATGCTGGACAGCTGATTGGCCATGTCTTCCATGCCGGGAGGGGCCTGAAAATCCATGCCCTGACCGGCCGGCGACAGCTCAATGTCGATTTCCTTGTCATCGAGCTTGCCTTCACGCAGCTGCTTGCGGAAGGTCTGACGCGTGGCGCTGTCACGGCTTTTGCCGCTGTCGTACTCGCTGCCGCGAGCAGGCGGCAGCAGGGCATCAAGAATGCGCTCTTCGGCGGCGTCATCGGCCTTGTGGCCGACCTGAGCCTTGGCCTGCTCACGGACCAGCTTGATGGCGGCTTCGACCAGATCGCGAATGATCGATTCGACATCGCGGCCGACATAGCCGACCTCGGTGAACTTGGTCGCTTCAATCTTGATAAACGGCGCGTTGGCCAGTTTCGCCAGACGGCGGGCGATTTCGGTCTTGCCCACGCCGGTCGGGCCGATCATCAGGATGTTCTTGGGGGTAACTTCCGGGCGCAGCGTGTCGTCGAGCTGCATGCGACGCCAGCGGTTGCGCAGGGCGATGGCCACGGCGCGCTTGGCATCGGCCTGGCCGATGATGTATTGATCCAGCGCGTGCACGATCTCACGCGGGGTCATGTGTTGGCTGTTGGCATTTTGAGCGGTCATGGAAGTCTCGGTCATGATCAGTCCAGTGATTCGAGCGTCACGTTGTGGTTGGTGTACACACAGATATCTGCCGCAATCGCGAGGCTCTTTTCAGTGATTTCACGTGCTGACAGGTCGGTATTTTGTACCAGCGCCCGTGCCGCGGCGTTGGCATACTGACCACCCGAACCGATGGTGATGATGCCGTGCTCGGGTTCCAGCACATCGCCGGTGCCTGTAATGATGAGCGAGGCATTGCGGTCGGCCACAGCCAGCATCGCCTCGAGCTTGCGAAGGGCGCGGTCGGTGCGCCATTCCTTGGCAAGCTCCACGGCAGCCTTGGTCAGATGTCCCTGATATTTCTCGAGCTGCGCTTCAAAACGCTCAAACAGGGTAAAGGCATCTGCCGTACCGCCGGCAAAGCCGGCCAGCACCTGGCCCCGGTAAAAACGACGGACCTTGCTGGCATTTCCCTTCATGACCGTATTGCCCAGCGACACCTGTCCGTCGCCACCCAGGGCGACCTGTTCGCCGCGGCGAACCGAAACAATCGTGGTCATCGGCGCTACTCCAATGCGTTGGTGACATGCACCTGGTGACTTGAACGCAAACGGCGCCAGTGGCGCCTGAACTCATCTGCGTTGCTGAAAACTTTCCCCTGAAGTGCGGGCGGCCGGGGCTCAAATCAAGCCATGACCCATATGGAAGTTGTCTGAAGTGTGCAAGGCGGCGTCGATCAGGCCGATTTTTAATGTCACAAGGGGAGGAAGAGGGTTTCTGAAACATTGCCCTGAAACATGGTCCTGAAATAAAAAAGGGCGCCTGCTGCATCGCAACAGGCGCCCCGCGGCCAGGCGTTACCGTGCTCTAACGCTGCTGGATCTGCATCGGGTCGATGCCTCGGGTCTGCATCAGCCCCCGGGCGCGTGCCAGTTCCCCGGAGTCGCGATAGGGACCGGCCTGGACGCGATACCAGGTGGTGTTGTCGGCCGTTTTAACCTGAGTGACCTGCATGACAAGCCCCAGATCCCGCAGTTTGCCGGCCATGTTATTGGCATCACTTTGTGACTTGAATGATGCCGCCTGCAGCATGTAGCTGGGGCCGCTGCCGGCACTGCTCGCGCTCTGCTGTCTGGCAGGCGCGCTCTGACGGCTGCTGGAGGCTTCATGACGAGAGGCCATCTGCTGGATGGCATCACCGCTGTCGGCGCTGCTCTTTTCGGAGCTGCTGGATGTGGCGCTCTTCTGTGACGTGGTCTTGCTTTCCGGGTGACTTACCGACGCAGAGCTGCTATTGCCGGCAATGCGTTTGGCGTGCTGTTCCAGCACGGCGCCCTCGGTGCCCGGGCGCGGGGCCGAGTTGTAATCTTCCACGTTCGGCGCGATCACTTCCGATTCGGGCAGCAGGGTATAGAACTCGAACGTCGGCATCTGGTCCTTTTCCTCGGCCGTTGATGCAGACTCGCTGCCCTTTTGCTGATCGCCGCCATCAGCGCGCTTTTTTGCGACCACGGCGGCTACCTGGTCACGCTTTGGCGGGGCGTCATTCTGGAAATACTGGGCAATCGCAAAGCCCGCGATGATGCCGACCAGCGCCCACAGCCAGCCGGGGATATGGAAGCCGTCGCCGCCGGATTTTGACTTGTTACGTGATGTGGCGCCCTTGCCCGAGGGCGCCTTTTTGCTCTGGCGCTGTGCCATTTACATCTCCCTGGGGGCCGAAACGCCCAGCAGGTCAAGACCGTTGCGCATGACCTGGCGCACGGCCAGACCAAGGGCCAGTCGTGCATTGCGCAGGTCAGCGTCATCGACCATGACCTTGACGGCGTTGTAGCAGGTGTGGAATTCGCTGGCGAGTTCCTGCAGATACAGGGCGATCTGCTGGGGCTCGCGCTGGTCGGCGGCGCGGCGCACCGTCTCGGGCCAGCTGCCCAGGCGGTTGATCAGGTCGCGCTCGCGAGCATCCTCGAGCAGGTGCAGCGAGGCGCGCGCCCGCTGCGCATCAAAGGGCTGATCGTTACTGGCGGCTTTCGCCTCGACACTGCACACACGGGCATGAGCGTACTGGGCGTAATAGACCGGATTGTCGCTGGACTGCGAGCGTGCCAGATCGATATCAAAGGTCATCTGCGAGGTTGCAGCGCGCGATACCAGGAAGTAGCGCGTCGCGTCACGACCAACTTCATCGATGAGATCGCGCAGGGTGACGTAGCTGCCGGCCCGCTTGGAAAGCTTGACCTCCTGGCCCGAACGGGTAACCAGCACCATCTGGTGCAGTACGTAGTCCGGCCAGCCTTTCGGAATGCCGGCGTCGAGCGCCTGTAGCCCGGCGCGCACGCGGGTGACCGTAGAGTGGTGATCGGCGCCCTGTTCGTTGATGACGGTGGTGAAACCACGCTGCCACTTGTCCAGGTGGTAGGCGACATCGGGCAGGAAGTAGGTGTATCCGCCCTCGCGCTTTCGCATCACGCGGTCCTTGTCATCCCCGAAGTCGGTGGTCTTGAGCCACAGCGCGCCGTCGGATTCATAGGTGTGACCGCACTGAATCAGGCGCTCGACCGTGTCTTCCACCTTGCCACTCTCGTAGAGGTCGGATTCCAGAAAGAAGACATCAAAACCGACACCAAAGGCCTTGAGATCGAGATCCTGCTCGTGACGCAGCCATGCCACCGCAAAGGCGCGAATGGCGTCCATGTCATCGGGGTTGGCCGCGGCCGTCACCTGACGATCGTCGGCCGTGACGGTATCGCCCTGCATATAGGCACGCGCGACATCCTGAATGTACTCGCCGCGGTAGCCGTCGGCCGGCCAGGCCGGGTCGTTGGGTTCGATGCCCTTGATGCGGGCCGCCACCGACAGGGCCAGATTATCGATCTGGGCACCGGCGTCGTTGTAATAGAACTCGCGGGTGACGTCATAGCCGTTGGCCTCGAGCAGGCGGCACAGGCTGTCGCCCACCGCCGCGCCCCGACCGTGGCCGACGTGTAGCGGACCGGTCGGGTTGGCCGAAACAAACTCGACCTGCACCTTCTGGCCGGCGCCATCGCGGTTACGGCCGAAATCATCCCCGGCCTCGAGAATGTCGAACAGCACTTCGCCCGCGGCGCTGGTATTGACGAAAAAGTTGATAAAGCCGGGGCCTGCGATCTCGACGCTTGAAATGGCGCTGGAGGCCGGCAGGGCGTTGATCAGGCGCTCGGCCAGATCGCGCGGCTTCATGCCGGCAGGCTTGGCCAGCATCATGGCCAGGTTGCTGGCGTAGTCGCCGTGGGCCCGGTCACGCGCGGCATCGACACGAATGTCGGGCTGGGTGCCAACGGGCAGGGCGCCTTCGGCCTTGAGCGCCTCGAGCGCCGTATTGAGCAGTAGGGTAATCGTCTCTTTCATGCTGGCATCTATGGTCGTGGATGGCTGGCCCGACGCATTCGGCCAGGTCTTGAACTGCGCGCCCCGTCACAAAACGTCCGCGTTGACGAGGTTGATGGATCAAACGGGGGCAGGCGCTTTGGCGCCCGCCATTATCGTTCAACCGTGGACAGTGTCAAAACCGGTATTGTGTCCGGGATGTATCAGGCCCTCTCCAGCGCAGACATCGTTCTAATACATCTCCTGCGGATCGATGTCGATGCTGTAGCGCAGGCGTCTTGCATCGGCCTGCTGGGTCATCCACTCATCCAGCCAGGCGCTGGCTTCATGCAGTGCGCTGCGCCGGTCGGCGCTGAGCAGCAATTGAGCATGATAGCGGTTCTGACGCCGCTCCATCGGTGCCGGAACCGGCCCGAGGCAGTGAACCGCCAGCCCCCGCTCGTCGAGCCAGGCTCGCATGGCCTCTCCGGCTCGGGTGAACAGCTCGATCACGGCCTCCATGCGCGCGCTTTCACCCCGCATGAGCGCCATGAAACGAAAGGGCGGCAGACCGGCCAGCCGGCGCTCGGTCAAAAGCTCCTCGGCCAGGGCGTCGTAGCCTTCCTCGACCAGCAGTCTCAGACTCGGGTCCTCCGGATGCAGGGTCTGAATCAGCACCCGTCCGGGGTGCTGGGCGCGTCCAGCCCGGCCCGCCACCTGGGTCAGCAGCTGTGCCGAGTGTTCGAGTGCGCGAAAGTCGGCGCTGTAAAGCCCGCCGTCGGCGTTGACCACGACCACTAGCGTGACATGAGGGAAGTGGTGGCCCTTGGCCAGCATCTGGGTGCCGACCAGCAGGCATGAGCCGCCCTGACGAATTTCGGTCAGCGTCTGTTCGAGAGCATCGCGCTTGCGGGTGCTGTCGCGATCGATTCGCATGATGCGGGTATCGCTGAAGGCTTCCTGCAATGCCTCTTCGGTGCGTTCGGTGCCGGCGCCCTGAGGCCTGAGATCGGCACTGCCGCACTTCGGGCAGGCATCCGGAACGCCGCGCTGCTGTTCGCAGTGGTGGCAGATCAGCCGATGCGGGTCACGGTGGAGGGTCATTCGGGCGTCGCACTGCGGACATTCGGCCAGCCAGCCGCACTGATGACAGGTCAGCGTGGGCGCAAATCCGCGGCGATTGACGAACACCAAAACCTGGCGCTCGGCCTGAAGATGCTCTCTGATGGCCGTCAGTGCCTGCGGCCCCAGGCCACCGCGCTGGGGTTTACCACGCAGATCTACCAGCGACAGGGCGGCCGGTGCGGCATTGCCGGCCCGAGTGTTGAGTCGCAGGTGGCGGTAGTGACCGTCGCGTGCGCGGGCAAGGCTTTCAAGTGATGGTGTGGCGCTGCCCAGCACGATGGGCACACCGTCATGCTGGGCGCGAACGATGGCCAGGTCGCGGGCGTGATAGCGCAGGCTGTCCTGCTGCTTGAAGGAGCCGTCGTGTTCTTCGTCCACGATGATGACGCCAGGAGAGGCCAGCGGCGTAAAGACCGCCGAGCGGGTGCCGATCAGCACCGCAGCACGGCCCGAGCGCGCGGCTTCCCAGCTGTCGAGACGCTCGTTGTCATTGAGGCCGGAGTGCAGGGCAATGACCGGGGCGTTAAAGCGCTTTCTAAAGCGCGACAGGGTCTGCGGCGTTAGGCCGATCTCGGGGACCAGCACCAGCGCCTGACGCCCGCGATCCAGCACCGCCTCGATCAGCTGCAGATAGACCTCGGTCTTGCCGCTGCCGGTGACACCGTGCAGAAGAGAGACCCGAAACCGGTCGAGATCCTGATGCAGCTCGGCCAGTACGCTTGCCTGCTCACGATTGAGCGGCAGCGTGGGTTCGGCCAGCGTTTTTGGCGAGCCCACGCTTGCCGGCGCAGCCACGCTCTCTTCATGGCAGTCGATGAACCCCTTGTCGCGCAGGGCGTGAAGCTGAGGGCGATTGAAGCCAAGCGCCGAGATGGCTGACGCCACCAGACCACGCGGGTGCTGGGCGATAGCGGCCAGCAGCTCTGCCTGACGCGGCGCGCGTGACAAGACCTCTCCCGGCGCTCGGCCCGCTTCGGTGATGAACCAACGCGCCTGAGAGCGTGCCGTCAGTGGCCGGCCCTGGCGTAGCAGGGCCGGCATGGCACTGCTCAGGGTCTCGCCCAGCGAGTGCTGATAGTAGCGGGCGGCAAAGCGGCATAGCCACAGCCAGTCTGCTGGCAGGGGGGTGCGATCGATCAGGGTGTCAATGCGACGCAGTCGAGCCAGCGGGACATCGCTTTGGTGGTGAATATCGATGACCACGCCGATCACGGATCGGCGTCCAAAAGGCACGCGCACGCGCACGCCGGCGACCCAGCCCTCCTCGGGGGCATCATGGCCTGGCAGGTAATCAAATACTCGCTTGAGTGGCGACGGCACGGCTACCGCCAGAATCACGCGGTCAGGCCCGGGCGTGGACACGATCGGCTTGCTCCAGAAATCAAAAAGAAGGATGTTTCGGCCCGCCTGCTGAGGAAGATTCTGCGGGCCGCGGCAGGTTAGCACGTTCTCTGTACCGGCCGTGATGACACTCTGCACTGGCCGTGATGGCAAGGTCTGGATGTCGTCATGTAGCGCCCGTGTATCCACTGAAATAGCGGGTTCATCAACTTGTAGGGGCAGGTCTTTTTCGTTACGCTTCGCCGAATTGATAATTGATTTTCGAACGAGTAATGAACATGTCTCAGGACAAGAAACAGGCAGCACTGGACTATCACGCTTATCCGATTCCGGGCAAGCTGAGCATTGAAGTTACCAAGCCCACGACCTCCTCAAAACATCTCGCCATGGCCTATAGCCCGGGCGTGGCCGAGCCGGTGCGTGAAATCGCTCGCGATCCGGAAACTGCCTATCGCTATACCGGCAAGGGCAATCTGGTGGCCGTCATCTCCAATGGCAGCGCCATTCTGGGGCTGGGTAATCTGGGCGCACTGGCCAGCAAGCCGGTCATGGAAGGCAAGGGCGTGCTGTTCAAGCGCTTTGCCGGAATCAACGCCATTGATATCGAAGTCGACAACGCCGATCCCAACGCCTTTATCGAGACTGTGGCCAATATCGCCTGCAGCTGGGGCGGTATCAATCTCGAGGACATCAAGGCGCCCGAGTGCTTCCAGATCGAGCGTGAACTCAAGGCGCGATGCGATATCCCGGTCTTTCATGATGATCAGCACGGCACGGCCATCGTCACCGCTGCCGGCCTGCTCAATGCCCTTGATATCGCCGGCAAGACGCTCGGTGATGCGCGCATTGTCTGTCTGGGTGCAGGCTCCGCGGCCATCGCCTGCATGGATTTGCTGATCGCCTGTGGTGCCGCGCGCGACAACATTCGCATGCTCGACAGCAAGGGGGTCATTCATGACGGTCGTGAAGATCTCAACGAGTTCAAGGCACGCTACGCGGCCACTACTTCCGAGCGCAGCCTGGACGATGCCATCGACGGTGCCGATGTCTTCATCGGATTGTCCGGGCCCAATCTGTTCGCCGCCGAGCAGCTTCAGAAAATGGCGGCCAACCCCGTCGTGTTTGCCTGCTCCAACCCGGATCCGGAAATTCATCCCGATACGGCGCATGCCACTCGCGATGATGTGATCATGGCCACCGGCCGGTCGGACTATCCCAATCAGGTCAACAACGTGCTGGGCTTTCCCTTCATTTTCCGTGGTGCACTGGATGTACGTGCCCGCGAAATCAATGAAGAGATGAAGGTTGCCGCCGTTCACGCCCTCAAGGACCTTGCCCGTGAGCCGGTCACGCAGGAAGTTCTGACCGCCTACGAACTTGATGCTCTCGAGTTCGGTCGCGGCTACATCATTCCCACACCGCTGGATTCGCGTCTGCTGGACCGCGTCTCCTCCGCCGTGGCGCAAGCGGCAGTCGATTCAGGAGTGGCCACAAAGGCCTATCCGTCGCACTACCCGCTGACCAGCGTTGAGGATGTTTACGGCGGCTGATCCGCTGGCTGGATCCTTCACACAAAAACCCCGTCACCCATGGTGACGGGGTTTTTTTATGCAGGGTCCATGGCGCCGTGTCAGAGGTCGTAGACCACCGAAACGGCCGTGGTGGTATCGGTCTTGTGTTGGGCGTCTTCGGGCGGGTCGTCGTTGAAGTCGACGTCATAGGACAGGCGCATGGCCAGGGCATCGTTGATGGAAACCGTCATTGAGGTCTGGGAGCGCATGATCAGATTGAGTCCCGTGGCTTCAATGACCAGATCCTGACCGAAGGTGGCGGTATCCGAGACCTGCCAGCGATAGTTCAGTCCTCCATAGGCCAGCGCCCGATATTTCTTTTCGTCGCTATCGGTGTAACTGTCGCGGCGCACACCTGGGCCGGCTTCAATCGACAGCGACTGCGGTGGTCCGCTGAGTAGCTGGCGGCCGTAACCGCCGGCCAGCGTGCTCTGGGAGTTGTAACCGGCGAAGCGATCCTTGCGCCAGCGCGCCAGGCCGAAGAGATAGTTATCCTCGTCGAGGCTGTAGCGTGTGCGCCCGCCAAGGTTGTAGTTCTCGGCCGAGGTGTCGTTCTCATCGCTGGCGCTGTTGATGCCGGCATAGAGGTTCCATGACCAGGGGCCGTTGTACCAGGTAAGGTCAGCATGGGTGCGCAGGCTGGAGCTGTTACTGTTACCGGAGAGTTTTGTGTACCCCAGTGCATACTCGCCATCAAAGTCATCATCGGCCTGCTGGGCGCTTTCAAGCGTTGAATAGCCGGCAAAGTTTTCATTGTCATCGGCCAGGCTCTGTTCGGCCGGCAGCATCGTGACGAAAAGGGGGAGAAGAGGCACAAAAAAACGTATGTAGCGTGAACCCATGATGATGCAAGTCTCTTGAATACCGATACGCTGCGCTAGCAGCAATGATGGTTCCTGCCCTGGGGCGTGGCGCGGCCTGAACCGGCAGTGCTGCCGCGCGAGGGCAGTTTGCCCGGAAGGTGTGGGGGCTACACGAGGTTTGGGGTCACGTTTTGTGAGGCCTGATGTCTTCGTTGGCCAAAACGTTGAGCGGTGTTAGAAGTTGTAAACCACCGAGGCCGCCGTGGTGCGATCGGTATGGGCATCCGCTTCACGCGGCGGGTTGGAGTTGCTTTTGATGTCGTGAGACACCCGAAGCGCCAGGCTTGAGTTGATGGCTACCGAAATGGCGGAGTAGGAGCGAAGCGTCACGTTGTCCTCTGCGCCTTCTACCGAAAATTGCTGAATGAAGCTTGCGGTATCGGATATCGAGATTGAGTAGTCGGCGGCCAGGTAACCCAGCAGCATGTGTCGGCTGCCCCCGCTTTCATAATCGTCGAAGCGGTAGCCGGGGCCGGCTTCCAGCGACAGGGCCTGGAGGTCGGTGTCAAAGATCTGGCGGCCATAGCCGACAATGGTCGTGAACTGATTGTCGTAGCCCGAGAAACGCTCCTTCTCGTAACGCGCCAGCCCGAACAGATAGTTGGGAGAATCTCCGAGCGAATAGCGCTCTCGCTGGCTGAACAGATACTGCTCGGCAGTAGTGTTTTCACTGTCCTTGACGTTTTTGACCTCGGCGCGGGTTGTGTGCGTCCAGGCCTGGTCATACCAGGTGATACGGCCCTTGCCAAGCAGGGTCTCGGTATTGGTATTGCCGGACAGCGCCGTATAGCCAAGCTCGATGGCGCCTGAAAAGGGCACGGCATCATCGCTGGGCGGGGGGGGAGCATAAAACAGCGAATCGGCGGCCCGGGCGCTGTCATGCCAGCAAAATGCGATGACGGCCAGAACGAAGACGCCCAGGCCTCGACGACAGGTCAGGCGCCGGTAAGGCAGGGTCGTCATGTCAGGTGCGGTCATGATGTTGCTGTTGGCGTGAACGGGTGGGTTCATGGTCATGGCTATCGTTGCGATATAAAGACCTGTCCGGGCAGGGCGCCCGGACAGGTAGGTAAGGGTGATCAGAAAATGGCGTCGTAACTGCCGGTTCCCTGGGAGCCGCTTTCCGATTCAAGTTCAGGGCGAATCGAGCGCGGCTGGTAGGGCGGCAGATTGTCCTTCTGGAAAATTTCGGTAATGCCGCCTCTGTCTTCATCATGCAGACGTCTGCCGGTGTCCGGGTCGATGCGTACGGTCACGATGTCGTCAGGCGCACTGGGGGAGGCCTCGGGCGTTCCCTTGAGGACGGTGCCCATATAGTCCTTCCAGATGGGCAGGGCGGCCTGGGCGCCGTATTCGGCAATGGTCTCGTTGCTGTCCTTGCCGACCCAGACGCTGGTCACGACGTTGTTGTTGAACCCCGAGAACCAGGCATCGCGCTGATCGTTGGTGGTACCGGTCTTGCCGGCGATATCACCGCGATCAAGCGACAGTGCGGCGCGACCGGTGCCGCGCTCGATCACGTCACGCATCATGGTGCGCAGCATATAGACCGAGTCCGGCGAGGCCACGCGTTCGGCGATCGGGTAGGTGCGATCATCAATGGTGACGGTCGAGTCCATCGGATCGCACTCGCGACAGGCTGCCGGCGGATTGGTCTCTTCAAGCAGATTGGGGCCATCCTCACCCTGGCTTACACGCTCGATGAACCATGGCTTGATGCGGAAACCGCCGTTGGCGATCTCGGCATAACCGCGGGCAATTTCCAGCGGTGTCAGCTCGGCCGTACCCAGCGCCAGCGACAGGCCGTGTGGCAGGCGCTTGCGCTCAAAGCCCATATTGACCAAAAAGTCGATGGTCTTGTCCAGACCGACCGACTGCAGGGTCCGAATGGTCACCAGATTGAGCGAGCGGTAAAGCCCCACGCGCAGCCGGGTCGGGCCACCAAAGCTGCGTTCGGAGTTCTCCGGGCGCCAGGCGTCCTGATTACCAACACCGGCCTGCACGATCGGCGCATCGTTGACGATGGTGGCCGGGGTCATGCCATTTTCAAGCGCTGCCAGATAGATGAACGGCTTGAAGTTGGAGCCGGGCTGGCGACGAGCCTGAGTAACGCGGTTGAACTTGCTGTTGGCAAAACTGAAGCCACCCTGCAGCGCTCTCAGAGCCCCGGTCTGCGGGTCCAGCGAAACCAGTGCGCCTTCGGCCTGGGGCATCTGGGCCAGACGCCAGCCGTCGCCGCGAGTACGCTCCATGATGCGGACCAGGTCGCCGCGTTTGGCGATCTGGCCGGCACTGCTCGGCGCCGCCGCCCGGCCGCGCGGGCTCAGGTAGCGTGCGGCCCATTCAAGGCCCGGCCACTCGATGGTGATGACGTCATCGTTGTCATCGAGGACACGCATGGTACGACCGTTGGTATCGATCACGATGGCCGGTCGCAGCGGGCCAAGACGCGGAGTGGCATCCAGCACGCGCTGCCAGTTGCTGACATCGCCATCGACGCCCGGAACCGATGCCTTGCTGCGGGCGGCGGCCTCGCGGGCGGTACTTTCGACTTCCGGTGACTCGGAAAGCTCTTCCTCGAGTCCGGCACGGTCGGTGCGATCCTGAGCCTCCGACAGACTGGCCGGAATATCACTCTGCTCGGCGCCACGCCAGCCATGACGGGTGTCGTAGTCCACCAGCCCATTGATCAGCGCGTTACGAGCGGCTTCCTGCATCTTGCTGTCAAGGGTCGTGACGATACGGTAGTTGCCGGTATAGGCCTCGTCGCCAAAGCGTTCGAGGGCGTACTGGCGTGCCATCTCGGCCACCCAGGGCGCCTGGACATCAGGCTGGGCGTGATGGCGCTTGGTTTCGATCGGCGCCTGAACGGCGTCCTGATAGGTGGCCTGATCAATCATGCCGAGCTGATGCATGCGCAGCAGCACCCAGTTACGGCGAATCAGGGAGCGCTGCGGGTTGCTGATCGGGTTCAGGCTCGACGGCGCCTTGGGCAGGCCGGCAATGGTGGCCAGTTCCGGCAGATTCAGTTCGTTGAGCGGCTTGTCGAAATAGGCTTCGGCCGCAGCCCCGACACCATAGGCGCCCTGGCCCAGATAGATCTTGTTGACGTAGAGCTCAAGGATCTGCTGCTTGGACAGGATCTGTTCCATCTGCAGCGACAGCAGGATCTCGCGAATCTTGCGGGTAAAGGTCTGATCAAGGGTGAGCAGGTAATTACGTGCCACCTGCATGGTAATGGTGCTGCCGCCGGAGCGAATGCGACCGCTGGTACCCAGTTCGAGGGCTGCGCGAAGCAGACCGCGCGGGTCCACGCCCGGATGCTGATAGAAGCCGGCATCTTCGGCGGCCAGCAGGGCATTGATGAAGTTCTGCGGAATCTCGTCTCCCTTGACCAGCTGACGGCGCTGGGCGCCGAACTCACCGATGAGCTTGTCGTCGCTGGTATAGACCCGCAGTGGCATCTCGAGCTGATAGTCCTGCAGCTGATGAACGTCGGGCAGGCTGGGGGCGAAGTAGAGCGCAGCGCCAGCTACAGAAAGTGCAATGCCAGCCGTTATGGCAAGCAGCAGGAAGAAGAGATGGAAAACCAGGCGCTTGATGAACGTCATGTAACACGTGTTCCGTCGATGAGGCGGGCTTGAGTGCGCAGGACATCGGTGACCGTCTGGCGTCGTTGTCGAAGACCGCGCTGAAATATGGCACTAGCAAGCCGGGCATTATAAGTAGCCGGTGCCAGAGCGACCAGCGTTAATGGGTAGTCGAGCACAGAGTGCCTGCTTTTAAAACCGTTTAAAGCGTGCGTAAACCCCGTTATTTGCGTCATCAGAGCGATCCTGAACACGTTATAAACAATGCCGTAATAAGACGGGCCACAGGCTGGAGAACTGACGTGCTGGGTTTTGGACGTGCGACACAGGGGTTGATCGGCGTGGATATTACCTCTGCCACCGTCAAGCTGCTTGAGCTTGAGCGTCAGGGTGATCATTGGCGGGTGGCCTCCTGGGCCGTACGCCCGCTGGTGGATCGCGCCGTGGTCGAGCGCCGCATTCGTGATATGGACCAGGTGGTCATGGCGCTGTCGCGTGCCATGGATCATGCCGGCCCCCGGGCACGCCGTGCCGTGGTGGCGCTTCCCACTGGCGCCGTCATTACCAAGGTGCTGAGCATGCCGGTGTCGTTTGACGACGATGACATCACCCAGCGTATTGCCATGGAGTCGGACAAGCATATTCCGTTTCCGTTCAATGAAGTGACGCTCGACTTTCAGCGTCTGGGCGTCAATGCTCGCTATAACGATCAGCAGGATATTCTGCTGGTGGCCTGTCGGCGACAGGACATGCAGCTGTTGACTGATGTGCTGGAACAGGTTGGGCTCGAGCCTGCCGTTGTGGACGTTGAAATGTTCGCTATGGAGCGCGCGACGCGTTATCTGCTGTCCGCAATCCCCCATCATCCCGACCGGGGCAGCGCGCTGATTGATATTGGCGCCAGCATGACTGCCTTTAACATCGTCCATCGTGGCCGCATCGTGCATACCCGCGACAATGTCATGGGCGGGCGCCAGCTCACCGACGAGATTCGCCAGCATTATCGCCTGACGTTCGAGGAGGCCGGGCGCGCCAAGAAGGCCGGCGATCTGCCGGAGTATCGTTCGCGCATTCTGCACCCCTTTCGCGAGTCGCTGGTGCAGCAGATCATGCGCTCGCTGAAGCTTTACTACACCACGGCCGGTGCCTGTGAAATAGAGCATCTGATCCTTGCCGGAGGCTCCAGCGTCATCGAGGGGCTGGCCGAGCGTCTGACCGAAGAGAGCCGTCTTGAGGTCATCTCTGCCAACCCGTTTGCCAGCATGCGCATTGGCAACGGAATCGATCACGTTAAGCTGTCTCTGGATGCACCCGCCATGATGACTGCCTGCGGATTGGCCATGAGGTCGCTGTCATGAGTACGGTCATTGAAACGCCCGGCAATGCTCAAATCGATATCAACCTGCTGCCCTGGCGGGAACAGGCGCGCGAGCGCCGTACACGACGATTTCATCTCTGGCTGTTTTTCAGCGTGATACTCGGACTGGCCATCGGGTTTTTATGTCAGTTCTACCAGCAGTACCAGCTCGATCGCATCAATGATGACATCGCTTATATTCAGCAGCGCACCGAGCATCTCGAGCAGGACATCAACCAGGGACATGTTCTCGAAGACAAGCGTCATCAGATGCAGGGCCGTATCGAGCTGATTCGTCAGCTGCAGTTCTCCCGCTCCCAGACCGTGGCGCTTTTTCAGGCGTTGACCGACACCCTGAGCGATGGCGTGGTGTATGACCGGATCAATCGCCATGACGGTCAGCTCGAAATCAGTGGTCTGGCCATGACCAATCGTCAGGTGTCCGATCAGATGCGTGCGCTCTCCAGCGCGCCAGTACTGGGGGAGCCTTTATTGCTGGACGTGCGTGCCGAGGATGAACGCTCGAACCGTCGGCGCTTTAACCTGCAGGTGCCGGAACATCCCCTGCATGAGGTGCCGACGAGTGTGGAGGCGTTGCCATGACACGTATCGACTGGCGTCTTGAATGGCAGCGGCTGCGTCAGGTGCGCCTGACCGAGCTTAGCATTGAGGAGGGCGGCAGCTGGCCCTGGCTGTTGCGTGTGCTGTTCTGCACGCTGGTGACACTGATCGTGGCATTCGGGGCGCAGTGGTATCTGGCAGCTCCGGTGGCACAGGAGGTAGGCGAGGCGCGCGCGCAGGTCGAGACGATGAAGTCGCAGTACGCTACGCGTGCCTTTCAGGCTGCCAATCTACCGCTGCTGGAACAGCGTATGGAAGAGCTGGATGTGCGAATGGGTGCGCTTTTGAGCATGTTACCCACGGACAGTGAAGTACCGGCGCTGCTTGATGACATCAGCGATGCGGCCCGGCGTCAGCAGCTCGACATTGATTTCATTCGGTTGGCCACGCCCGAATCACACCCTTTCTATATTACCCAGCCACTGGAAATTCAGGTGCGCGGCGATTACCACCGTCTGGCCGCCTTTATCTCCCGCGTGGCAGAGTTGCCACGCATCGTGACGCTGCATGATTTTACCCTGACGCCCACGGCCAGCGGAGCCAACGATGCGCTGGTGCTGTCGCTGCAGGCCGAGACCTATCGCTATGAGCCCGGCCAGGTAGAGGCCACTCCGTCGAAGGCGGTGACACCATGAAGCCCGCGCCCCTGATGGTGATGACGCTGTGCCTGGCGCTCTGGGGCTGCGGACGCAATGATACGGCGCAGCTGGACGCCGAACTCGAGACGCTGCGCACTCGTCCGGTAGGTCATCTGGATGCGCTGCCCGAACAGCCCGCCTATCAACCCCTGCACTATAGCGCCGGGGGGCATCGCAGTCCCTTTGCCAGCCCGCCGGGCATGGTGGCCGCAACGCCTGCGGCATCGCCACCTTCAGGCAGTGTCAGTCCGGACCCCGACCGTGCACGCGAACCGCTTGAGCGCTATCCGCTGGAGTCACTGCGACTGGTAGGCACCCTGAGCGTAGGAGGGCGCACGATCGCGCTGATACGCACCCCGGAAGGCCGGGTCATACGCATCGGATACCGAGCGCGTATTGGTGAAAACAGTGGACGGGTCACCCGCATTGGCAGTGACCATATCGAGATTACCGAGCTGGCGCCTGATGGCCGCGGCGGTTTTAGTGACGTCAGCCGCACGTTGACGCTGGGAGCAACTTCATGACACCAATGGGTCACCATGTTTACCGCGGTCGGCAGTTGCCCGGCCCCTATGCCGCGATCGTTTCGAATCATCGACACAGGCGATGGCGTGATGCCCTGGCATTCGTGACTGGCCTTTTGCTGCTTTTAGGGGTAGCGCTGGTGAATGCGGCCTCCCTGACCGATATCACCTCTAAACAGACAGGCTCGGGGGAGGTCGTTCAGCTGGTCTTTGATGGTCCGGTCAACGTGCCGCAGTCCACGATGCTGAGTGCGCCGCAGCGGCTGGTGCTGGATTTTGACGGTGCCGGCAGTCGGCTGTCGTCTTCGCGCGTGCCGCTGGCCAGTGCCAATGTCGATGCCGCCGAGGCGCGCGTCTCCGGCAATCGGCTGCGTGTTATTCTGGCCATGGCGCGCCCGGTGGGGTGGCAGCTCTCCGCTGCAGGCAATGTGCTTGAGGTCAGGCTCGGCGATCGCATCTCGGGCGGCACCGCTGCCGGAAGCGGTGATCTGTTGCAGCGTATTGCCGCGGTTCAGGCCGGTGGTGCTACTGCTCGGGGTTATGATGAGAGCGCCACTGCGGCGGCCAGCGATGCTCGGGCCCGTATTGAAAACATCGATTATCGCGCCGTCGGTCAGGGAAGTGGTGAGCTGATCGTGACGCTGGATCGACAGGGCATCTCGCCCCAGCTGGACGTACAGGGCGATCAGGCTCGCGTACGCCTGTCGGGCGTGCGGCTGACGCCGCAGTGGCAGCGCATCATGGATGTCAGCGACTTTGCAACCCCCGTGTCCCGCGTGACGCCTTCGCAGTCGGGTGAGGATGTGGTGCTGACGCTGGCCATGGCGCCAGGGGCGGTGGCGATGGCCACCCAGCGAGGAAGCGAGGCCGTGATCCGGGTATCGCCGGCCGGCTCTGCCGCAGCCGATCGCCTGCAGTCGCAGTTTCCCTTTGATGGCAAGCGCATCTCGCTGAATTTCGAGGACATCGATGTGCGCACGGTGCTGTCGATTCTGGCCGATGAGGTCGGGCTCAATCTGGTGGTCAGTGACAGCGTCAGTGGCAACGTGACGATCAACCTGCGCCAGGTGCCGTGGGATCAGGCGCTTGATCTGATTCTCCAGACCCGTGGCCTTGCCAGTCGGCGCAGCGGCAACGTACTGCTGGTGGCGCCCGCCGAGGAGCTTTCCGGTATGGCGCAGCGTGTCGCTCAGGCCGATCAGGGAATGTCGGCCAACGAGGCGCTGACCACCGACTATCTGCAGATGCGCTATGCCAAGGCGATCAACATGGCGGCACTTTTGCGTGGAGAGCAGGGGCTGGGACTGTTGTCCGAGCGTGGGCACGTGTCGGTGGATGAACGCACCAACACGCTGCTGGTGCAGGACACCCGCGAGCGTATCGAGGAGATTCGTCGCACCATCGATCATCTGGATGTGCCGGTGCGCCAGGTACAGATCGAGGCGCGCATCGTGATCGCCCGCGACCGGGTGGTCAATCAGCTGGGCGTGCGATGGGGGCTGTCACGACCGGGCACGCCGTCAAGCGGCATCAATCTGAACGGTGCCTCCAATGGGTTGGCGGCCAATGGTGGGCTGAGTGTGGATCTGGGTAACGCCGTAGCGCCTACCACCGGCTTCAGCTTTGGCTATCTCTCGGGAGATGTGCTGCTGGACCTGGAACTCAATGCGCTGGAGTCCGAGGGCAAGAGCCAGACAATTTCCCAGCCCAAGGTGATCACGGCCAATCAGCACCCGGCCCTGATCAAGCAGGGTCAGGAAATTCCCTATCAGCAGGGCGGCGACAACACCCTGACCGGCACCACCGTGCAGTTCAAGGAGGCGGTGCTGTCGCTGGAAGTCACACCTCAGATCACGCCCGACAATCGCATCATCATGGATCTGATCGTCAACAATGACGACGTCTCCAGCAATCAGTACAACGGTGTGCCGGCCATCGATACCAATCAAATTCAGACCCAGGTGCTGGTCAATGATGGTGAAACGGTCGTACTTGGCGGTATCCTCTCTACCGAGCAGGTCAACAATCTGTACAAGACTCCTTTCCTTGGTGACCTGCCGGGCCTTGGTCGACTGTTTCGCTATACCGAGCAGTCCAATGAAAAGGTAGAATTGCTGGTGTTCATTACGCCAAGGATCCTTGAGGACACCCTGACGGTGCGCTAATGCAGGCTTTACCCAATCTGTTTCTGATCGGCCCCATGGGGACCGGTAAAAGTACCATCGGTCGCACGCTGGCGGCCGAGCTGCACCGCGACTTTTTTGATAGCGACCACGTTATCGAAAAGCGCTGTGGCTGCAATATTCCCTGGATATTTGATGTCGAGGGTGAGGCCGGGTTTCGTCTTCGCGAAGCTCAGGTCATTGATGAAATTACCCGCTATCAGGGCATCGTGCTGGCCACCGGTGGCGGAGCGGTCATGCACCCGACCAATCGGCGCCTGCTGCGCGAGCGGGGCGTGGTCATATATCTGTCCACCACCATCGAGCAGCAGCTTAAACGCACGGCGCGTGACCGCAATCGTCCGCTGTTGCAGTGCGAGAATCCCGAGCAGCGCCTGCGCGAACTGCTGGAGCTGCGTGACCCGCTTTACCGCGATACCGCCACCCTGATTGTCAGTACCGACCGGCGCAGCCCACGATCGGTGGTGGCCGAGATTCGCCGGCGCACCCGACGCTATGCGAGCAGCGCCGCGCGTGGCTGTTGCACTGACCTGTCAGGCTACCCGCTCTAGTCAATGCCCGTCAGCGGCGGTGCGAGACACCGCCATCATCTCTTTACGGATCAATGGATGTCGCAGATGCAGACCCTCACGGTGGAATTGCCGGATCGTCACTATCCCATTCATGTCGGCCCGGGCCTTCTGGACGATGCCTCGCTTTTGACGCCACATCTTGCCGGGCGCCAGGTCATGATCGTGACCAACGAGGTTGTGGCGCCGCTGTATCTTGAGCGCTTGAAGGCGACCCTCGCGGGTCATGACGTGCATGAAGTAGTGCTGCCCGATGGTGAGGCGACCAAGAATCTCGAGCACGTCGAACGGATCTGGGACGCCCTGCTGGCGGCCGGTTTCAACCGGCGCGCTACCCTGATCGCACTGGGCGGCGGCGTGACCGGCGACATGACGGGGTTTGCCGCTGCCTGTTATCAGCGTGGCATCGCCTTTATCCAGATTCCGACCACGCTGCTGGCGCAGGTGGACTCCTCGGTCGGCGGCAAGACCGGTGTGAATCATCCCCGTGGCAAAAACATGATTGGCGCCTTTCATCAGCCGCGCGCGGTCATTGTGGACACCGATACGCTCAAGACCCTGCCGGCACGTGAGCTGACGGCCGGGCTTGCCGAGGTCATCAAGTACGGCTTGATCCGCGATGAGGCCTTCATGACCTGGCTTGAAACCAGTATGACCGGTCTACGCTCGCTGGACGCCGCACTCCTGACCGAGGCGATCCTCAAAAGCTGCGCCGTCAAGGCCAAGATCGTGGTGGAGGACGAGACCGAGCAGGGTGTACGAGCCTATCTCAATCTGGGCCACACCTTCGGTCACGCAATAGAAACGGCCATGGGCTACGGAAACTGGCTGCATGGCGAGGCGGTGGGTACCGGCATGATGATGGCCACAGCCCTGTCGCATCGATTGGGCTGGCTTGATGAGGCCGCCGTCAAGCGCGTGGCAATGCTGCTCGAGGCGGCCGGTCTGCCGCGCCATGCGCCGGCCAGCGTCAGCGCCGAGCGTTTTCTGGAGTTGATGCATCTGGACAAGAAGGTGATGGATGCACGTCTGCGACTGGTACTGTTAAAGGCTTTTGGCGACGCCTGCATTACCGATGACGTCGACGAAGGCCAGGTTCATGACCTGCTGGAACACTGGGAAAGGCAGTAGATTAATGAATATTTCCTGATGTAGTGTGTTTGCCCTGATGCCTGGCTGGTGTGATCGCGCACCGGCCATTTTTTTAACTCAACTTTAGTAGTATCGCTACATCGAAGGAGTCTTTCATTTTTGAAAGGCTCGGCGTCCAAACGCCGCTTTAAATAATAATGATTCCTGTTAACTCAATGATGCCTGATACCAAGGTCTTATTGCTGTCTCGGGTTGTTTCTAAAAAGTCCTTTCCTTTCAATTGTGTAAGCTTTGCCTCGCCACCGTGTTGCCCCCTACGCTCGCCCGATGATTGTCCGCCGGCTCGATGCCGGAAGTCCCCTTCATGACAACACACGCGGGAGAGTAAAGGTGCTGACCTTCATAGGCCTTGCCATCATTATCACCATCGTGACCCTTTTGCTGTTTGAGAAGGTCATTCCGATCATCGCGCTCAGTGCCATTCCCTTCATCGGTGCATTGCTGGCCGGTTTTGGCATCAGCGAAATTTCGGAGTTTTTCCAGCAGGGTGTGAACAAGGTGGCAGGTGTTGCCTTCATGTTCATGTTTGCCATTCTCTTTTTCTCCATCATGAAAGAGCGTGGCCTCTTTGACCCTCTGATTTCCGCCATGGTGACGCTGACACGCGGTAATGTGGTGGCCGTGGCGGTCATGACGGCGCTGGTGGCGGCCTGTGTACATCTGGATGGAGCTGGCGCTGCGACCTTTTTGATCGTTTTGCCGGCGTTGATTCCGCTCTATCGTCGACTGGGCATGAACCCCTATCTGATGCTGACCCTGATGGCGACCAGCATGGGCATCCTGAACATGGTGCCCTGGGGTGGGCCGATCGGTCGTGCCGCGGCCGTCACCGATATCTCTCCTGACGAACTCTGGCATGGCCTGATCCCGGTACAGCTGGCCGGCATTGCCCTGGCCGTCGTCGGTGCAGCGCTACTGGGATGGCGGGAAAAGCGGCGCATTGAGCGCCTTGGCGGGATGGAGGCGGCCATCGCGCACAATTATCCGCCGGGCAGCAGTACCGACATTGCTTCCGGAGGCACGGCTGTCACTGAAAAGGCGTCCAACGATGGCGAACAGAGCGCGCCCTCCGGGGCGCGTGAGGGCATGCCACGCTTTTACTGGTTCAATGCAGCGTTGACGCTGGTCACGGTCGTCTCGCTGGCGCTGGGTCTGATGGCGCCTGCCTACATCTTCATGATCGCGCTGTCCGTGGCACTGCTGTTCAATTATCCAAGCCTGGCGGCACAGTCGCGCGTCATTACGCAGCACGCGCCACAGGCCTTCAACATGGGCGCGATCATCGCCGCGGCCGGTGCCTTTCTGGGTATTCTCAATGGCACCGGCATGCTGGAGTCGATCGCACTGGATGTGACGCAGATTCTGCCGGGTCAGGCTGTAAGCGTGCTGCATATTCTGGTCGGTACCATGGGGGTCCCCCTGGAGCTTCTGACCAGTACTGATGCCTATTATTTTGCGCTGCTGCCGGTCATTCAGCAGATCACGGCCAGCGCCGGGGTCGATCCGATTGCGGTGGCTCATGCCATGTCGATTGGCAGTATCGTGGGCACCTTTATCAGCCCGTTCTCACCGGCGCTGTGGCTGGCGTTGGGACTGGCCGGTCTCGAGATGGGGCGCTACATCCGCTACGCCTTTCTCTATCTCTGGGGATTCAGCCTGATCATGATGTTCGTGGGCTATCTCTTCGGCTTGTATTAAGGCGCCTGACCGTCATTATCGATTTCAACGAGGTCATCCTGGCCCGGAAGCCTGCTTCCGGGCCTTTTGCGATAGGGAAGACCCCATTTCTGGATCGAAAGCGAAACCAAAAAAGGCATGGGTTATGCATAAACGGCATGGGTGGGCGCGCACTTTTATAGGGCGTCGAAAGAATTGAGGCGCTATTGGGGTGCAGAGCTAACGTCTTGAGAAGACAGTGTTTTTTAGCCGGAGTGGTACGTAACCCTTCGAAATTGAGTCACTTTTTTGAAATGCCGAAGGCGGCAAGGGGGTTTGCCTGCAAGGCCGTCTATCGTATGCTCGAAGCAGCTCTTTTCCCACCTCGGGCGCTCAAGAGGCGCTGTCTGAAATAAAAATAACCGGGCAGAGTATCCTTCTTTTAGACCCATTACAACCGTGTCAATTTCTTGATGCTTCGCTTTTTAGCGTTTACGGAGAGGCATGTTCATGACAAGAGGTCTTCATCGGCCCGACGAGTTCCGAGACAACTGTGGTTTCGGCCTGATCGCACACATGGAAGGGCAGTCCAGTCACCACCTTCTGGCCACGGCCATTGAATCGCTGACCTGCATGACGCACCGCGGCGGCATCAATGCCGACGGCAAGACCGGTGACGGCTGCGGTTTGCTGCTGGGGATGCCGGTAGAGTTCATGCGCGACGTCGCCCGCGAGTCGCTCAAGGCCGAGCTGGGTGACAATTTCGCCGTGGGCGTGGTGTTCTTCCCCGACGACGAGCGTGAAATGACGGCGCGGGGCGTTGTCGAGGAAGAACTCGCCGCCCGAGGCCTGACGTTTCATGGCTGGCGTGATGTGCCCGTGGACTCAAGCGTCTGCGGCCCGCTGGCGCAGTCCTGCATGCCGCGCATTCGTCAGATGTTCGTATCACCGGCACAGAATCGTGATGGTGACCTCGACTTCAATGTCGATCTCTACATGGCGCGCCGCTATGCCGAGCAAAGGCTCAAGAGCGAACAGGAGTTTTACGTCTGCTCGCTCTCTTCAAAGGTCGTTTCCTACAAGGGTCTGATGATGCCGGCGGATCTGCCGACCTTCTATCACGACCTGGGCGATGAGCGCATGGAGACCTCGATCTGCGTCTTTCACCAGCGCTTTTCGACCAATACGGCACCGCGCTGGCCGTTGGCCCAGCCGTTTCGCTTTCTGGCCCACAATGGCGAAATCAACACCATCGAGGCCAACCGCAGCTGGGCCAATTCGCGCAAGGAAAACTTTGCGACCGAGCGGCTGAAAGATATCGAAGGGCTCGAGGAGGTCGTCAATACCACGGGTTCCGACTCATCAAGCATGGACAATATGCTCGAGCTTTTGCTGACCGGAGGCATGGAACTCTACCGTGCCGTGCGCCTGATGGTGCCGCCGGCATGGCAGAACGTCGAGACCATGGACAGCGAGCTGCGCGCCTTTTACGAATACAACTCCATGCACATGGAGGCCTGGGATGGCCCGGCCGGGATCGTGTTGACCGACGGTCGCCATGCGGTGTGCATGCTGGATCGTAACGGTCTGCGGCCGGCCCGCTGGGTAATCACCGACAACGGCTATATCACGCTCGCCTCGGAAATCGGCGTATGGAACTATCCTAGCGGATCGGTCGTGGCCAAGGGCCGTGTGGGTCCGGGGCAGATTCTGTCAGTGGATACCCATACCGGCGAGGTGCTGCATACCCGCGATGTTGATGACAAGCTCAAGCGCGCTTATCCCTACAAGCGCTGGTTGAAGGAAAATGCCCACTATCTGGAATCGGCACTGACCGAGCTGGCGCAGTTCCAGGCCGTGGATGAGGGCCAGCTGCTGGCGATGGAAAAGATGTTCCTTGTGACCAACGAGGAACGAGATCAGGTGCTGCGGCCGCTGGCCGAAACCGGTCAGGAAGCGGTTGGCTCGATGGGTGATGACACGCCCATGGCCGTGCTTTCTCGCCAGCCGCGGCTTCTGAGTGACTTTTTCCGTCAGAAGTTCGCTCAGGTCACCAATCCACCGATCGACCCGCTACGTGAAGCGATCGTCATGTCGCTGGAAACCTGTCTGGGTGCCGAGCGCAGCGTCTTCGAGGTCACGCCCGATCATGCTCACCGCCTGATTCTGACCACGCCGGTGCTGTCACCGCGCAAGTTCACGGCGCTGACCGAACACGATGATCCGGTCTTCGCCAGCTGCCGCCTGCCGATGATGTACGACAGCGAATCGATGAGTCTGAAAGAGGCCATCGTGCATCTGCGTCAGCAGGCCGAAGAGAGCGCGCGTGCCGGCTGTGTGGTGCTGGTGCTCTCCGACAACGGGCTGGAGAAGGGACAGCTGCCGATTCATCCGGCGCTGGCCGTGGGTGCCGTGCACCAGCATCTGGGCCGTCTGGCCCTGCGTCCGCGCGTCAACCTTGTGGTCGAAACCGGCTATGCCCGCGACGCCCACCAGATGGCGGTGCTCTTTGGCGTGGGCGCCACGGCGGTCTATCCGTGGCTGGCCTATCAGACCATGGCGGACATGTACCGCACCGGTGAGCTGACCGGCAACCCGGCAGACGGGCGTGAAAATTATCGCCGCGGCCTGCAGAAGGGGCTGTTCAAGATTCTCTCCAAGATGGGCATCTCACACATCGCTTCCTATCGCGGCTCGCAGCAGTTCGAGGCGGTGGGGCTGTCGTCCGAGATCATGGATCTATGCTTTCACGGCATGGCCTCGCGTATCGAAGGGACCGGCTTTGCCGAGCTGCAGCTGCAGCAGGAACTGCTGGCCCGGGATGCCTGGACGGCGCGCAAGCCGATCCGCCAGGGCGGTATCTATCGCTACGTGCACGGTCACGAATACCACGCCTACAACCCGGATGTGGTCAAAAAGCTGCAGGAAGCCGTGCAGGAAGGCAGTTACGAGAAATGGAAGGTGTTTGCGGCGCTGGTCAATGAGCGTCCAGTAGCGACCATCCGTGACATGCTCAAGCTCAAGCCCGGTGCCGAGCCGATCTCGATCAATGAGGTCGAGCCGGTCGAAAACCTGCTGCCGCGTTTTGACAGTGCCGGCATGTCGCTGGGCGCACTCTCGCCTGAAGCGCATGAATCGCTGGCTCAGGCCATGAACGAGGCGGGCGGTCGTTCCAACTCCGGTGAAGGCGGTGAAGACCCGGCGCGCTATGGCACGATTCGCTCCTCCAAGATCAAGCAGATCGCCTCCGGGCGCTTTGGCGTGACGCCGGCCTATCTGGTCAACGCCGAAGTCATGCAGATCAAGGTCGCTCAGGGCGCCAAGCCCGGCGAAGGCGGACAGCTGCCAGGTGGCAAGGTCAATGCGCTGATCGCCAGGCTTCGCTACGCCGTGCCCGGGGTGACGCTGATTTCGCCGCCGCCGCACCACGACATCTATTCGATCGAGGATCTGGCTCAGCTGATCTTTGACCTGAAACAGGTCAATCCGGCCGGTCAGGTGTCGGTCAAGCTGGTCTCCGAACCCGGCATCGGCACCATTGCCACGGGTGTGGCCAAGGCCTACGCCGATCTGATCACGGTGTCAGGCTACGATGGCGGTACGGCGGCAAGCCCGCTGACCTCGATCAAGCATGCCGGCTCTCCCTGGGAGCTGGGGCTGCCCGAGGTGCATCAGGCGCTGCGCATCAATGGCATGCGCGGGCGAATTCGCCTGCAGACCGACGGCGGTCTCAAGACCGGTCTGGACGTTATCAAGGCCGCGATTCTGGGCGCCGAGAGCTTTGGCTTTGGCACCGCGCCGATGGTGGCGCTGGGGTGCAAGTACCTGCGTATCTGCCACCTCAACAACTGTGCCACCGGTGTTGCCACCCAGCATCAGGGCCTGCGTGACGAGCATTTCCGCGGCACGGTGGATATGGTCAAGAACTACTTCCGCTTCATTGCCGAAGAAGTGCGCGAACTGATGGCCATGCTCGGCGTTCGCCAGCTGACCGATCTGATCGGACGGGTGGATCTGCTCGAGAAAATCGAGGGCGAGACTCGCTCTCAGCGCGCGCTCGAATTCGAATCGCTGTTGCACAACGACTTCGTACCGGACGATGCACCGCAGTTCTGTCAGGTCGAGCGCAACGTGCCCCACGATGGCGGCGAGAAGAATCTCGAGATCATGGATCTGACACGTGAAGCGCTCGAGGAGCAAAGTGGCGGCGAGTTTCATCTCACCACCACCAACTGTGACCGTTCGATCGGTGCGACGCTGTCGGGCGCCATTGCCAAGCGCTATGGCGAGGCAGGCCTTGAGGACACGCCGATCACGCTGCGCCTCAAGGGCGTGGCCGGTCAGAGCTTTGGCGTGTGGAACGCTCGCGGGCTCAACATGTATCTCGAAGGCGATGCCAACGACTACGTCGGCAAGGGCATGAACGGCGGCAGGCTGATCATTACTCCGCCGAAGGACAGTCGTTTCGAAAGTCGCCATACGGCGATCATCGGCAACACCTGTCTGTATGGCGCGACCGGCGGCACGCTGTATGCCGCGGGAACGGCCGGCGAGCGCTTTGCGGTACGCAACTCCGGAGCCTTTGCGGTCATCGAGGGTGCCGGCGATCACTGCTGCGAATACATGACTGGCGGTGTCGTCACGGTGCTGGGCAGGACCGGACTCAATTTCGGGGCAGGCATGACCGGCGGCTTTGCCTTTGTACTCGATCTGGATCGCGAGTTCGTGGATAGCTACAACCACGAGCTGGTCGAGATTCAGCGCGTCAACACCGAGTACATGGAAGCCTATCGGCGCTATCTGCGTGAAACACTCGAGGCGTATGTTGCTGAAACCGGGTCCGCCTGGGGTCAGGAAATTCTTGAGGATTTCACCGAATTTGTCCGCTATTTCTGGCTGGTGAAGCCCAAGGCTGCAAGCCTTGGAAGCCTTCTGGCCGAATCCCGCCGCCGGCCCGAGTGAGGAGTGAATTCAAATGGCAGAACAGCTCTCCAACGATTTTCAGTTTATCGATGTGGGTCGCCAGGACCCGAAAAAGAAGGAAGCGCACCTGCGCGTGCAGGAGTTCGGCGAGATCTATGAAGAGTATCGCCCGCGTGACGCCGCAAGTCAGGCGCACCGCTGCCTGCATTGTGGCAATCCGTACTGCGAGTGGAAGTGCCCGGTGCACAACTACATTCCCAACTGGCTGAAGCTGGTCACCGAGGGGAATATTCTGGAAGCCGCCGAGCTTTCCCACCGCACCAATTCGCTGCCGGAAGTGTGTGGTCGCGTCTGTCCGCAGGACCGCCTGTGTGAAGGCGACTGTACGCTCAACGACGGCTTCGGGGCGGTGACGATCGGCTCGATCGAGAAATACATTACCGACACCGCCTTTGCGATGGGCTGGCGCCCGGACATGTCCGGCGTTGAATGGACCGACAAGCGCGTGGCGGTGATTGGTGCCGGTCCTGCAGGTCTGGGCTGCGCCGATGTGCTGGTGCGCAACGGGGTCAAACCGGTGGTCTATGACCGCTACCCGGAAATCGGCGGGCTTTTGACCTTCGGCATTCCCGAGTTCAAGCTCGAAAAGCACGTCATGCAGCGCCGTCGCAAGGTGTTCGAGGAGATGGGCGTTGAGTTCCGCCTGGGCGTCAACATTGGCACCGATGTCGCGATCACCGAGCTGCTGTCGGAGTTTGATGCTGTCTTCATGGGCATGGGCACCTACAAGTACATGGAAGGGGGCTTCCCCGGCGAGCAGCTCGACGGCGTCTACAAGGCGCTGGATTATCTGATCGGCAACGTGAACCATAACCTTGGCTTTGCCAGCGCTGACTTTGATTTTGTCTCGCTCAAGGGCAAGCGAGTGGTAGTCCTTGGCGGCGGCGATACGGCGATGGACTGCAACCGTACCGCCCTGCGTCAGGGCGCCGATGAGGTGACCTGCGTCTACCGTCGCGATGAGGCCAACATGCCCGGTTCGCGTCGCGAGGTGAAAAATGCCCGCGAAGAAGGCGTCGAGTTTCTCTTCAATCGCCAGCCCATCGCCGTGGTCGGCGAAGACGGCAGGGTCGAGGGCATCAAGGTCGTGCGGACCCGCATGGGCGACCCGGACGAAAACGGACGCCAGCGTGCCGAGGTGGTGCCGGACTCCGAAGAGATCATCGAGTGCGAAGCGGTAGTCGTGGCGTTTGGCTTCCAGCCTCATGAGGTGGACTGGTACAGCGACCATCGCGTCGAGATAGATGACCGCGGTCGTGTGCTGGCTCCGGAGCAGGGCGACATGGAAATGCAGCGCTTTGCCTATCAGACCGGCAACGAGAAGATCTTTGCCGGCGGCGATATGGTGCGTGGCTCGGATCTGGTCGTCACGGCCGTCTTTGAAGGTCGTCAGGCTGCGGAAGGCATTCTGGACTATCTACAGGTCTGATCAGGGCCCGGCAGTTCGGGGGCGTCGGCACGTGCCGACGCCCCTTTTTATTTTGAATCCGGCCGGGGTTGTCCCCATGTTGGTGGTATATGCGCCGCCAAATCTATACAGTGGCGCCCCTCGCAATACACCGCAATGAATCGAGCAAGGGTAAAAACATGATCAGACTGGAACGCAATATTCTGGATCAGGCCAACAATCATATGCGTGAACTGGAAGATCATGTCATGGGCAACAACGACGGTGATCAGAACAAGGCGCTGGAGACCAGCAGCCAGCTCAAGGCACTGCTGGCATTGGCCGAGATCCGCGACAGTGGCATGTCCGATGAGTGTGCCGGCATGCTCGAGGAAATTGAGCGCCGCTCGAAGCTGGTCATTTCAAAGCTTGATGACAGCCGCCTGAGCATCTAAAGGTTTTGATCGGTTTTTTAAAACGGGCGCCCTGCGACCAGGGCGCCCGTTTTGTGTTCACAAGAATGATATATTTTCAGATATCGCCACATGCTTCAGAGGGCAGGCCGATATCGAAAGGTTCATATGGTTGCAGGGAGACGTCATGGCGGTGGTGTTTAAAACGTGTGGCCCGGCGGATGCCTTGAAGGTTGCCGATATTGGACGCGAGACCTATCGACAGACGTTTGAAGGGCTTTATGCCCCCGAGGTCATGACGCAGTACCTCGATCGTGCCTTTGCCCCTGATGTTGTGGCAGGAGAGCTTGAACAGCCGAAGTCAGCCTTTTGGCTGCTCGAGGTTGATGATCAGGTCGCAGGCTATCTCAAGATGAATCAAGGGGACGCCCAGACCGAGTCTCAGGAAGAGGATGGCATCGAAATCGAAAGGATTTACCTGCTAAAGGCCTTTCAGGGGCGTGGGCTTGGGCGGAGGTTGTTTGACAGGGCGATCGCCTTTGCCCGGTCATCCGGTAGCCATTTTGTCTGGCTGGGCGTATGGGAAAATAACCACCAGGCCATCGGGTTTTATACGTCCATGGGATTTGAAATTACAGGTACCCACGACTTCCACATGGGCGAGGTCGTGGATACCGACTACATCATGCGCCTGACGCTTTAGCCCGCGGCAGGCACATGGCTACAACGGCGAGGCTCAGGCAATCTCGATGCGGCCCTTGAGGGTTTCTTCGCTCTGTTCTGACGTGTCGGCCAGCACCTGGCGTGCCTCATTGAGCTTGTCCGGGTCCATGTTGAGCTGCAGCACCCCCTGGACCCTGGCGTCCTTCAGGTAATACACGACCCCCTGCTCTTGAGGCATGGCCCAGTCCTCGATGGTGTCGAGTGAGCTGTCGAGCGTGCCGACGGCCTTGTAGGCCATGTCGAACACGGTAGAGTAGAAATACGGCGTGTGGTCGTAGGTTTCACTGCTGCCGGCCATGATATGGCCTACGGTGATGCCGGACTGGTTGGCGTGATCGACGTGCTCGATGCGTCGACGGCCCAGAATCCGATCTGGATAGCAGGCCACGTCACCAGCGGCGAAGATATGCTCATCGGCGGTCTGCAGCCGCTCGTTGACGACCACACCGCCATCCACTTCAAGGCCAGCGTTTTCTGCAATTTCGACATTGGGTGTCACGCCCAGCCCGAACACTACGGCATCGGCTTCCAGTGTACTGCCATCATCGAGTGACAGGATCACGTGATCCCCTTGGACCCGGCCGGTATCCACGCTACGCCCGCCAAGCAGTTTCACGCCCTGATCCAGATAGGTCTGATGGAAACGACTGGCCAGCGACGGTGGCAACATCTTGCCGCCCAGCACCTCTTCGGTATACACCAGCGTGACCTGCGTGTCGTTTTGCACCAGCGCGGCGGCAATTTCGGTACCGATATAGCTGCCACCCACCACCACGATATGGCGCTGATCGCCCGACAGCTCGCGCAGGCGGTCATAGTCGCGCACGGTGCGAAAATAGAGCACGCGATCACCGGCAGGCAGGTCTTCAAGCGTCACGGGCGCACCGCCGGTGGCCAGCAACAGCTTGCCGTAGCCGTGCACTTCGCCCGAGGCCGTGGTGACGGTCTTTTCATCGCGATTGATGCTCTTTACGCGCGTATCGGTATGGAGCGTGGTGTGATCATCCTCTTCCGGTGTCATCCAGATCTTGTCGTAGGTGAAATCGGGATCGGTCCAGAGCTTCTTGGACAGGGCCGGACGCGTCACGGGGCCGTCGGGTTCGGCGCCCAGAATGGCGATACTGCCCGTTTTATCGTGCTCGCGAATACCATTAACGGCGTTGGCGGCCACCATGCCGCCCCCGATGATCAGATAATCATGGCGTTGCATATCGACTCCCTGTCATGCGTTGAGTGGGCACCGGCGTCCAGCCAGCAGCCCGATGTCTCAAGCGTAGTTCAGGACGGGCGGGGCTGTCGGGTAACCCTTCGACCTGGATCAGACCGGGCGGGGCATCAGCCCGTTCATGACGATGGTCTGAATATTGCTGATGGCCGTTTCCAGAAAGGCTGGGTCCTCAAGGGTGCTTCCGGAGATGGCCTCGATCTGCACGGCAAAGTCGGCGTAGTGCTGGGTAGTGGCCCAAAGCATATAAAACAGGTGCCACGGATTGATCGGAGCGATATCGCCACGCGCGATCCACTGCCCGATCACCCATGCCTTTTCATCGACCAGCACCTGCAGATCGCCTTTCAACAGATCACTCAGGTGCGGTGCACCCTGTACCATCTCCAGACAGTAAAGCCGCGAGGCCTCGGCATGATCGCGGGAAAGTTCCAGCTTGAGGCGAATGTAATGGCGAATGGCGGGCAGGGCATCGGTATCCGGCTGCAGCGCCTGAAAGGGCGCGATCCAGAGATCGAGCATGTCGCCGAGCACGGCGGTATAGAGTGCTTCCTTGGTCGGGTAGTGATAGATCAGGTTGGTTTTGGAAACGCCGGCACGCTCGGCCACCTGATCGAGGCTGGTGCCATGCAGGCCAAAGCGCGAGAAAAAGTGCAGGGCGGCCTGGCGCATGCCGGCCCGGCGTTGCTCGATGGCTCCGCGACGCTTGCGGTTGGCAGGCACTGCCTTCAAACGGGTCTGGTCATCACTCATTGATGCGTCATCATCATCGCTTGCAGGAACTCCAGGATATCAGAGGTTATCCCCCCATGGCTTTCCCCCTGAAGAATGCTTCAGTTTTTATACCGTTGTAAAAGGAGATAGGTCACTGTTTTGAAGCATATGCTTCGCTGTCGTGCCTGCGATCAGGCAGGTCTGTCATGGCATGCCGAATGCAGGACGTCCTGTCGCTCGATCCTTCAGGGAGTAAGGCGCGGGAGCATGACACCATCATGGAGCAGCATCCAGTCGCCCGGGACGGTAGAATGCGCGCCAAATGGCATCCGATGACAAGGCTGGAGTAGACAAGCAATGGCACAATCCTGGTTTCCACGCTGGCAGCCGGCCGACGCTGGCAAGGGCGGGCTGGTCGCGCCCGATGAGCGCCTGAGTGCCGGCCAGACGCTGGTCATGGGCGTTCAGCATGCGGTGGCCATGTTCGGCTCGACCGTGCTGGCGCCTTTATTGATGGGCTTTGATGCCAATCTGGCCATTTTGATGTCCGGTATCGGCACCCTGCTGTTCTTTGTAATCGTGGGCGGGCGTGTGCCGAGCTATCTGGGCTCGAGCTTTGCCTTTATCGGCGTGGTGATTGCGGCGACCGGTTACGCCGGCAGTGGTGGTAATCCCAATATTGCTTTGGCGCTGGGCGGCATCATCGCCTGCGGCGCGATCTATGCCGTGGTGGGCCTTGTGGTCATGGCACTGGGCACTCGCTGGATCGAGGTGCTATTGCCACCGGTGGTCACCGGGGCGATCGTCATGACCATCGGTCTCAATCTGGCGCCGGTGGCAGTGTCGAGCGTGGCTGACTCCTCATTTGACAGTGTCATGGCGCTGGTGACCATCCTCTGCGTCGGACTGGCCGCGGTATTCACCCGCGGCATGCTGCAGCGGCTGTTGATTCTGGTCGGGCTGGTGGCGGCCTATATCATCTATGCCGTAGTCACCAATGGTCTGGGCTGGGGCACGCCGATTGACTTCTCGGTGATCTCGCAGGCGGCCTGGTTTGGCCTGCCGACCTTCACGACTCCCGAGTTCAGCGCCCATGCGATGGTGTTGATCGCGCCGGTGGCGGTGATTCTGGTCGCCGAAAATCTGGGTCACATCAAGGCCGTCGGTGCGATGACCCAGCGTAACCTTGACCCTTATATCGGCCGGGCCTTTGTGGGCGATGGTCTGGCGACCATGTTGTCCGGGTCGGCCGGCGGTACCGGTGTCACCACCTATGCCGAAAATATCGGCGTCATGGCGGTGACCCGCGTCTACTCGACGCTGATCTTCGTTGCCGCCGCCGGCTTTGCGATTTTGCTGGGCTTTTCGCCACGCTTTGGCGCGGTTATCCACACCATCCCCGGGCCGGTACTGGCCGGTACCTCGATTGTTGTGTTCGGTCTGATTGCCGTGGCCGGCGCGCGCATCTGGATCGAAAACAATGTGGATCTGGGTGATAACGCCAACCTGATCGTGGTGGCGGTGACGCTGGTCCTGGGTGCCGGAAATTTCTCGTTGAGTCTTGGACAGTTCACGCTTGATGGCATCGGCACCGCTACCTTCGGCGCGGTCATTTTGCATGCCATTCTGCGTCGCGGCCCAGCGCGCAGGACGCTGGAAGGCGGTCACTGATCTACTGTCTGGTGGCCCTGTCATGCGCCTGGCATGACAGGGCCATGTCGTTATCACCACCGATGCTTTCGTTTTCAGGGACCGTTCACGTTAGGCTTGTGTCATGACTGTCACAAGCGAGGGCGCTGCATGAACGAACAGCCGGATGATGAACGACCGCTGGCCATGACGCGCGAGGTGCTTGAAGCTGATCGTCTGCGTGCCCATTACGAGCAGCACCACCCGCAGGAAGCGTTGCTGTCCAACGAGGCCTTTCGCGACTCGATCAATGAGATGCTCACCCATCGACCGCCATGTGCCGAGCAGATCGACGGCGTGTATCTGTTCGCCTATGGCTCGCTGGTGTGGAATCCGTGTATCGAGATCGAGGAGCGCCGGCGTGTGCGCCTTGAGGGCTACCATCGCGACTTCTGCCTGAATCTGGAGCATGGTCGTGGCACGCCCGAGTGCCCCGGGCTGATGCTGGCACTGGTGCCCGGCGGAGATAGTGAAGGCATGGCGCTGCGTATTCGGGAGCAGCATCTGGAGCATGAACTTTTACTGGTCTGGCGGCGCGAGATGTTGACCGGTGCCTATATGCCGCGCTGGGTGACGCTTGCCACCGATGAGGGCGAGCTACCGGGCATTGCCTTTATCGCCAATCCTGACCACCCGCGCTATCTGCCCGGGCTTTCGGATGCTGACATCGTGGGTCGGTTGTCCAGAGCCACCGGGGTGCTGGGGAGCTGCCTTGAGTATCTCGACAACACGGTCGCGGGGCTGCGTGACCTGGGGATCGAGGACAGCTACCTGGGGCGACTTCAGCGCGCCGTGCACGCCTGTCATCGCACGGCACGCACCCGTTAGAGTCTGTGCATATTTATCGCAGATCGTGCGATTTCCTGCTGTACTTGCCAGTCATGGCCATGGATTTCTGACCCCGGAGCGTGAATGAAAAAGCCGCAGACCCTTTCGTTTCAGGACGATGGCAGTATTCCCAACAGCCGCTATCCCGCGCTGCTCTATCGTGGTCTGACTGCAGAACACGGCCGGTCACTGGTGGAAACGCTCGAGGCGCTGTTTGAACAAAACGACTGGCCCGTTCAATGGCGTGGCGGGGTGTTCGATTACCACCATTTCCACAGCACGGCTCATGAGGTGCTGGGCGTTTATGACGGTGCGGCCACGCTGCGTCTGGGTGGCGAGCAGGGTGAGGATATTGAGGTCAGCGCCGGTGATGTGATCGTGCTGCCGGCGGGTACCGGCCACTGTCGTATCAGCGCCAGCAACGATTTTGCCCTGACGGCCGGATATCCGCGCGGGCAGGGTGACTGGGACATTTGCCGAGGCAGTGACAATACCCCTGCCATTCGTCAACGCATCGAAGCTGTACCCAGACCGGCACTGGACCCGGTGGCGGGTGACGCCGGCGGTGTGGTTGACGACTGGGTTTGACGCCCATTGATCGCGCGCTGTCGGTGTGAGGCAGCGCTGGTTCACTCCAGGAGGATACGCCGTTGACGGACGAGCATCGCCAACGCGCCAGCGTAGAAGATCGTGATACGCACGACAGCAGTGCCATCGTGTTTGAAGGGGTCACCAAGCGCTACGGCGATGGCACGGTGGCGGTCGAGTCGCTCGATCTGACCCTGCCGGCCGGAGAGTTGACCGTGCTGGTTGGCCCTTCGGGCTGTGGCAAGACCACCACGCTTCGCATGATCAACCGGCTGGAGACGCTGAGTGACGGGCGGCTTTTGATCGGTGATCGGGACGTGATGTCGGTGGATGCCACCCGGCTGCGCCGCCAGATCGGCTATGTCATGCAGCACTCGGGACTCTTTCCCCACAAGACGATTGCCGACAATATTGCTGTCGTGCCACGTCTTCTGGGCTGGAACAAAAAGCGCATTCGCGAACGCGTCGCCGAGCTGGTTGAGCTGGTCGGTCTCGATGATGCGCTCACCTCGCGCTATCCGCATCAGCTTTCCGGCGGCCAGCAGCAGCGCGTGGGGCTGGCGCGGGCGCTGGCTGCCGACCCGCCGATTCTCTTGATGGACGAGCCCTTTGCCGCCGTCGATCCCATCGTGCGTACCCACCTGCAGGAGGAGTTTTTGAGTCTGCAGCGGCGGGTGCAAAAGACCATCGTGATGGTGACCCACGACATCGACGAGGCGATGAAGCTTGGTGATCGTGTGGCGATCTTTGCCCAGGGTGGACAGCTTGCGCAGTTTGATACCCCGGCACGCCTGCTGTCGGCGCCGGCCAGTGATTTTGTGGTCGATTTTATCGGTGCCGATCGCGAGCTGCGGCGCCTGGCGCTGGAGCGTCTGGACTGCCTGGAGCTGGACGCCGGACTGACAGCGCCGCGTGATGAAATCGTTGCGCGGGCGCGCAGCTATCTTCAGCAGGCCGGCAGCAGCGGTATCGTGGTACTCGACGAGCAGCGCGCGCCGCTGGGCTGGCTGGACTGGGACACGATCAAGCAGGCCGATGAACGGGCACGGATTGACTCCCTGCCTCTCAAACCGTGGCGCCATCGCCTTTATGTGCATGACAACCTGCGCAGCGCGCTCAATGCTCTGATCAGTGCGCCGGGCGAGGTCATGCCGGTGCTGAACGCTGAAGGGCGCTATCTGGGGGTGATTGATCAGCTGCAGCTGACAAGGCGGCTGTCATGAATTGGGAATGGGTGGCGTCCAACAGCCATCAGATTACGGCGGCGCTGTTGCAGCATGTGCAGCTGGTCGGGTTGTCACTGCTGTTCGGCTTTCTGATCGCCTTCCCGCTGGCGCTGATGGCGGTGCGCTGGCCCAGGCTTTACGGCCCGTCACTGGCTGTCACCGGAGTGATGTTTACCATTCCCTCGCTGGCACTGTTTATCCTGCTGATGCCCTTTACCGGGCTTTCAATGGCCACTTCGCTGATCGGGCTGACGCTCTATACGCTGTTGATCCTGTTTCGCAATATCGTTCAGGGGCTGCGCGGGGTGTCGCCCAGCGTGAGGGAAGCGGCGCGAGCGCTGGGCTACACGCCGGCCCGTCGTCTGTTTGCCGTGGAGCTGCCCATTGCCCTGCCGGTCATCGTGGCAGGCATCCGCATTGCGGCGGTGACCATCATCGGCATGGTGACGGTCACTGCCCTGATTGGACAGGGGGGACTGGGTCAGCTTTTCATCACCGGTTTTACCCTGAGCTTTGCCACGCCGTTGATCATCGGCTTTGTCCTGTCGGTGGCACTGGCGGTGGCCGTGGATCTGGCGCTGGTGGGCATCCTGTACTGTCTGACGCCGTGGCAGAGGGGGGTGCGCTAGATGAACAATGATGTCATGACGCTCATGACGCTCATGACCGGGGTGATCGACTTCTTCTCCCAGCCCATGAACTGGCAGGGGCCGGGCAGCATTCCCGATCATATTCTTGAGCATGTCACCTACGTGCTGATCTCGACGCTGATCGGTGCCGCCATCGCGCTGCCCATTGGTATCGGGCTGGGGCACAGCGGTCGCGGCGGGCTGCTGGCCATCAATATCTCCAATATCGGGCGTGCCATTCCGGCCTTTGGCGTCATCATTCTGGTTTTTCTGCTGGCGGGCTATGGCGTGATTCCGGTGATCGTGGCGCTGGTGGCGCTGGCCATTCCGCCCATGGTGACCAACAGCTTTGTCGGCATGCGTGAAGTCGACCCGGCCGTGCGCCAGGCCGCCATGGCACTGGGGATGACCGGCTGGCAGCGGCTGTGGCAGGTGGAGCTGCCGATCGCCATGCCACTGATCATGGCCGGCGTTCGCACCTCGGCAGTCCAGGTCATGTCAACGGCGACACTGGCCGCCTATGTGGGCCTGGGTGGACTGGGCCGCTATCTGATTGATGGCCTTGCCGTGCGTGATCTATCCCAGGTGCTGGTCGGTGCCATTCTGGTGGCTGTGCTGGCCGTAATGACCGAGCTTTTGTTTGCCGGTCTCCAAAAGCTGATCACGGCCAAAGGGTTACAATAACGCAGTGATGACAATTGTCAGGTGCACGACGCGCCGGTCTGGGCCAGAATCGATAGGGCCGATGATGAACACAAGGGAATGCACATCATGAAAGGGACCATGAACATGAGTCGTGGATGGAAACTGGGGCTCGGCGCGCTGGCGCTGGCAGCCCTTGCCGGCTGCTCCGGCGGCGACGAGGACAGCGCGGACAACAATGCCGCACAGAACGATGACAGTGATCAGGCCACTGTGACCATCGGGTCGACCAATTTCCCCGAGCAGCTGATTCTGGCCAACATCTATGCCGACGTCCTCAAAAATGACGGGGTCAACGTCAACACCCGTCTCAATCTGGGTTCACGTGAAGTGGTGTTCCCCGCGCTGACCAACGGTGAGATCGATCTGCTGCCGGAGTACTCAGGCGCATTGATGACCTACCTTGATCAGGACGAGGCGCATGCCGATGCGCGCAGCAATGACGATGTCATGGCGGCACTGCGCAGCATACTGCCTGATGGCATCGAGGCGCTGGAAGCTTCGCCGGCCGAGGATCGCGACGCGCTGGTCGTCACGCGGGAAACGGCCGATCAATACAACCTCAAGACCTTCTCTGATCTGGCACCGGTCTCTGGTGAGCTGACCCTGGGTGGGCCGCCGGAGACGCGTACGCGTGATGTCGGCATCCCCGGGCTCAAGCGGGTCTATAACATCGAGTTTGCCAACTTCCGCTCGCTGGATGCCGGCGGGCCGCTGACCCGTGGGGCGCTGGCCAATGGCGACATCGACGTGGCGCGCATGTTTTCTTCTCAGGGGGCGATTGCCGAAAACGACTGGGTCGCGCTCAAGGATGACAAGAATCTGGAGCCCGCCCAGAACATCGTGGCCGTGGGTCGCAGCGAGGCCTTGAATGATGAAATACGCGCGTCTCTCAATCGTGTGTCAGAGACGCTGACCACCGAAGATCTGCAGGCCATGAACCACCGTGTCGAGATCGACAAGGCTGATCCGGCGCAGGTCGCCAGCCAGTGGGTCGATGAGCACATGAACAGCGACCAGCAGAGCACCAATTAAGCTTCGACCCCTCTCAACATCCTGCTGACAACGCCGCCCCTCGGGGCGGCGTTTTGGTGTCTGTGCGTTTGACGCGTTTCGAGGCCGCACCGTCATCGGCCAAAAAAACACCAGGTTGCACCACGCACAAGGAAAAAAACGCACCGTTGCAGGCAAGGGGACAGAAAAAACACCACGGCGGGATCTGTCACGCTGACACACAGATGGCGACAGTGCCCAGCACGCTCTGTCGACCCCTTGTTTGACGATATGCAGCCACAACGCTCAAGCGTTCAGGAGGTGATATGCAGCTCAACGATCCGCGCCTTTTCCGTCAGCTGGCCTATGTCGACGGGCAATGGATGGCCGGCCGCAGTAATCACGATGAGCCCGTACTGGACCCGGCCAACGGCGAGATTCTGGGATATTGCGCGCTGCTGGACGCCGAGCAGATCACTGGTGCCGTGACCGCCGCCGAGCGTGCCTTTGCCGGCTGGCGGGCGCTGTCGGTGGATGAACGTGGCCGGCTTTTGCAGCGCTGGTATCAGCTTCTTCACGAACACCGTGAGGATCTGGCGCATCTGATGACGCTTGAGCAGGGCAAACCGCTACGTGATGCCCGCGGCGAGGTGGATTACGGCGCCAGCTTTATCCAGTGGTTTGCCGAAGAAGCGCGTCGTGCCTATGGCATGACGATCCCCAGTCATATTCCCAATGCCATGCTGGGCACCCTCAAGGAGCCGGTGGGCGTATCGGTGATGCTTACGCCCTGGAACTTTCCGCTGGCGATGATCACCCGCAAGGCCGGCGCGGCGCTGGCGGCCGGTTGCCCGGTGATCGTCAAGCCGGCCAACGAGACACCGTTTACGGCACTGGCGCTTGCCGAGCTTGCCGAGCGTGCCGGCATTCCACCGGGCGTTTTCAACGTGGTCACCGGCGAGCCTGCTACGGTCTCCGAGGTGCTGTGTACCGATACCCGGGTTCGCTCGGTCTCGTTTACCGGTTCCACGCGCGTTGGCAAGCTCCTGATTCGTCAGAGTGCCGGCAGCGTCAAGCGCATGTCGCTGGAGCTGGGCGGTAATGCGCCCTTTATTGTCTGTGAGGATGTGGATGTCGACGAGGCCGCTCGCGAGGCGGTGGCGGCAAAGTTTCAGACGGCCGGTCAGGACTGCCTGGCCGCCAACAGGATCTTCGTCCACCGGCGCATTTATGACCGTTTTCTGGAACGTTTTGCCGTACACATGAAGGCGCTCCGGGTCGGCAGCGGCATGATGGAGGTCGATATCGGCCCGCTGATTCACCGACGCGCGGTCGAGGCGGCGCAGGCCATTGTTGATGACGCTCTGGCGCAAGGGGCTCGTCTGATGGCGGGCAACCAGTCGATGGCACCGGGGGCCAACTTCTTCATGCCGACGCTTCTGGCCGACATTACCCCGGAGATGCGCGTGTTCCGCGAGGAGACCTTCTCGCCGGTGGCAGGTGTGTGTGCCTTCGATGACGACGAGGCGGTCGTGGCTGCGGCCAACGACACCGAATACGGGCTGGCCGCCTATATCTACAGCAACGATGTCAAACGCATCTGGAAAATGATGCGCGGGCTCGAGTACGGCATGGTCAGCGTCAATACGCTCAAGATGACCGGTGCGCCGATTCCCTTTGGCGGAGTCAAGCAATCCGGGCTCGGTCGCGAGGGCGGTGCCCAGGGTCTGGAGGAGTATCTGGATACCAAGTACTTCTGCCTGGGCAACATGCCGGGCCCATCAGGCAGCTGATCCCGACGTGTCTTGAAGCGTCATGGCACATGCTCCAGAGTAAAGCGGTTCCAGAGTGAACCTTCAGGCAGCATGTGCCTTACCGACCGGGAGTGTCATGATCAACCGCGCAACCCCCCAAAGTGCCGTGACCCTGCACGATATCTACCTTGCTCGTGCCCGAATCGCGGGACAGGCGGTGAGAACGCCGCTGGTGAAGTCCGTTTCGCTCTCCGAGCGTTTCGAGGCCGAGGTCTATCTCAAGCTCGAGACCCTTCAACCCAGCGGCGCCTTCAAGCTGCGTGGCGCGCTCAACGCCATCGCTGCACTGGACGAGGCGACGCTTGAGCGCGGTGTGACCACGGCCTCGACCGGCAATCACGGCCGAGCGGTGGCCTGGGCGGCGTCCCGGCTGGGCGCGCGTGCCATCATCTGCGTCTCCGGCCTGGTACCGGCCAACAAGGTGGCCGCCATCGAGGCGCTGGGCGCCGAGGTACGCACGGTCGGGCGCAGTCAGGATGATGCCTTCGTGGAGGCACGCCGACTGGTAGCGGAAGAGGGCATGACGCTGATCGAGCCCTTCGATGATCCGCTGATCGTGGCCGGACAGGGCACCATCGGTCTTGAGCTGATGGAAGATGTGCCCGAACTCGATCGGGTGCTGATTGGTCTCTCCGGCGGCGGACTGCTGGGAGGCATTGGCCGCGCCGTGCGCGGGATCAATCCGCGGGTTCGCGTCACCGGTGTGAGCATGATGTACGGGGCGGCGATGATCGAAAGTCTGGCTAACGGCCATCCAGTTGAGGTTGAGGAGGTCGAAACGCTGGCGGACTCGCTGGGTGGCGGCATCGGGCTCGACAATCGCTGCACCTGGTCGCTGGTACGTGAGGTGATGAGCGATCACCATCAGGTCAGTGAGCGCGCCATTGCCGCGGCCATGGTGCACTTTCTGGAGGTCGAGAAGATGCTGGTTGAAGGCGCGGCAGTCGTGGGGCTGGCAGCGCTTGAGGAGCATGCCATTGATATTCGCGGTGAGAAGGTGGCACTGATCGTTTCGGGCAACGGTGTGGATATGGCCACCTGGCAGCGTGCCAGAGGCATGACTGACACTTGAACCATCACGCAACACAGGAGACAGGTGGGCATGGAGCTTTATCACCGCACGCAGATTCAGGACGTCGTTGGGCTGGATCAGTCTGCGCTTGAAGCCGTGGAAGCCGGCTTTCGCGCGCTTGGGCAGGGAGAGGTGGTACAGCCGCCGATTCTCTCCATGGCCATCGAAGAGTCCAATGGTGAGGTTGACGTCAAGACCGCCCATATTCGCGGCAATGACCGCTTTGCCATCAAGGTCAGCCCCGGGTTTTTTAATAACCCCTCGCTGGGTCTGCCAAGTCTCAACGGGCTGATGATTGTCTTTTCGGCCAAAACCGGGCTGGTTGAGGCGGTGCTCTTTGACGAAGGCTATCTTACCGATATTCGCACGGCACTGGCCGGTGCCATTGCGGCAAAGCATCTCTCGCGTCAGGACAGCCGGCGCGCGACCGTCATCGGCGCCGGGGTTCAGGCCGAGCTGCAGATCGCCGCACTCAAGCTGGTGCGGGATATCGACACCGTCGATGTCTGGGCACGGGATACTGACCGCGCCGAGGCGTATGCCGTGCGGATGCGTGAGCGCTTTGAAGGGCTCACCGTCCATGTGCATGGTGACCTTGAAAGCGCCTGCCGCGAGGCGGATGTAATCATCACCACCACGCCGTCGAAATCGCCGCTGCTCTACGCCGATCACTTGCCTGCCGGTGTGCATGTGACGGCCATGGGCTCGGATAGCCCGGAAAAACGCGAACTGGACGCGTCGGTGATGACGCGTGCCGAGATATTCGTGGCCGACACCCGTGCCCAGAGCGAAACCAACGGCGAACTCAAGGCCTGGGTCGATGGGATAGTTCCGTTTGAGATTGTCGAGCTTGGAAAGGTGATCGCCAGCGGACAGTCGCCGCGTATCGGTCGTGATCAGATCACGGTGTGTGATCTGACCGGCACCGGCGTGCAGGACACGGCCATTGCCGGGTTTGCGCTGAAAAGGCTGGTGGCGGGACTTCGACAGCAGAATAGCCCCGGCGGTCGGGACGTCAGCTGAAGTCGGTATCCGACGGATCAGGCCGTAAACGATCGTGTGGCAAGCCAGTCAAGGAACACTCGCAGGCGCGGCGACAGCTGACGGTTTCGTGGGTAGAGGGCAACGACCGGAGATGGAGCCGGAGCGTAGTGGGTCAGCACCTCGATGAGCCGTCCGGCGGCAATGTCGGCGGTCACGTGATAGCGCGGTACCTGAACAAGACCAAGCCCCAGACGTGCGGCGTCGACCATGGTTTCGGCGCCAGTTGTCACAAAGCTCGTCGGCAAGCGTCGTGTCACGATCTGACCATTGACCATCATTTCCAGATCCATGGGCGCCCCGGTTTTTGATGACAGGAAGGCCACAACGCGATGACCTTCCAGCTCGTCAGGGGTCAAGGGTAAACCGTAGCGTTCCAGATATGCCGGTGCAGCGACGATGGTCTCTGGCAACACGCCCAGACGCCGAGCGATGAGATCGCTGTCAGCTGGTTCCGTGACGCGTACGACACAGTCGACACCCTCTCGAATCAGATCAACCAGCCGATCGCCCTCTGACATGACGAGTTCAAGCTGCGGCTGGGCGCGAAGAAAGTCCGGCAGGGTCGGCAGCAGGAAATGACGTGCCAGCGTGCCATGAACATCCACTCGAAGCCTGCCTTTTACATCGCCGCCGGCAAAGGCGGCTTCAGCATCCTCGACCTCGCCGACGATCGCAAGACAGCGCTGATACCAGGCCTCGCCGTCCAGAGTGGGCGCAACGACCCGGGTAGTACGATCCAGCAGGCGAACGCCCAGTCGCGTCTCCATGTGCCTGACGGCGTCGGAAATCGTCGAGGCCGGCATGCCAAGGCTTTCAGCCGTGCGCCGGAAGCTGCACGTTTCCGCCACGCGAAGGAAGATACGCATCTCGTCAAAACGATCCATTGTACGATTTCTCCGAATACTCATGTCGGCAAAATGACGTTTATGCGGTCATGACGGCGTGCCATTCTTGGATCAGTAGATCCGCGGGCACGTCCGATAGACAAAAGGAGAGTATTCCATGACCGAACAAACCCTGAGAACCGCTTTGGTGACCGGCGCCTCCCGTGGGATCGGTGCCGCCATCGCAAAACGTCTGGCCGCAGACGGCTTCAACGTGGTGGTCAACTACTCGGGCAGTGAACAGACGGCATCCGAGGTGGTGGCGGCCATCGAGTCGGCAGGTGGGCGAGCCGTTGCGGCAAGGGCTGACGTGTCTGATCCACAACAGGTGGCACGACTTTTCGACGAGAGTGAAGCGATTTTTGGCATACCGAGCGTGCTAGTGAACTCTGCCGGCGTCATGCAGCTTGCGCCGCTGGCCGAAAGCGATGATGCGCTGTTCGAGCGGACCATTGACGTCAACCTGAAAGGCTCCTTTCTGACAATGCGTGAGGCGTCGCGCCGGATGGCCGATGGCGGAAGAATCGTCAATCTCTCCACGTCCGTGGTGGGGGCGAAGCTGCCGACCTATGGCGTTTACAGCGCGACCAAGGCCGCCATTGAGGTCATGGGGGATGTGTTGTCGAAAGAGCTTCGGGGACGCAATATCACGGTCAACGCCGTGGCGCCCGGGCCAACGGCAACGGATCTGTTTCTGGATGGCAAGACCGACGAGCAGATCGAGACGCTGGCGAAGGCCAATCCACTTGAGCGGCTGGGCCAGCCGGAAGACATCGCCAGTACGGTCTCGTTTCTGGTCGGCCCGGAGGGTGGCTGGATCAACGCGCAGACGCTGCGGGCCAATGGTGGCATGGTGTAAGCCCGGCTTTTTGTTGCGGCCAGCCATGATGCCCTCCAGGACAAGGACGTATCGGGCCGGCACGTGATATTCACTGGCGCAGCCGGACGCGCCTTGCCAGGGTGTCATTAGTGTTTCATCCATCGAGAGACCCCATGCGCATTCTATTTACGGGTGGTAGCGGCAAGGCCGGCCGACATGCGACCGCCTTTCTTCGCGACCAAGGCCATCAGGTGACCAATCTGGACTGTATGAGGTCCGACACGCCCGGTATTGCGACCCTGATCACCGATCTGACCGATGCAGGCCAGGTCTTCAATGCCTGTCAGGCCTATGCCAGCCTTGATGAGCTGGAGCCTGGCACCGGCGTGCCGCGTTATGACGCGATCGTTCATTTTGCGGCTATCCCGGCCATTCTGCATCGGCCGGATAACGAGACGTATCGCATCAACACGCTGGGTACCTACAACGTGCTGGATGCTGCTACCAGATTGGGCATCCCCAAGGTCATCTTCGCCTCCAGTGAAACCACCTACGGCATCTGCTTTGCCGATGGCGAGGTAAAGCCGGCCTATCTGCCCGTGGATGAGGAACACCCTACCGTCCCGCAGGACAGCTACGCCATGAGCAAGGTGGTCAACGAAGTCACTGCGCGCTCCTTTCAGGCGCGCTCGGGCATCGACATCTATGGCCTGCGCATCAATAACGTGATCGAGCCCCATGAGTACCGCGAAAAATTTCCGGCGTTCATGGAGAATCCGGGGCTGCGTCGTCGGAATATCTTTGCCTACATTGATGCCCGGGATCTGGGGCGGATGGTCGATTGTTGCCTGCAGACGGATGGACTGGGCTATCAGGTGTTCAATGTGGCCAATGACGATCTATCGGTAGGGCTGACCAGCGCCGAGGTGATCGAGCGTTTCTATCAGGGGGTGCCACTCAGGCGAGAGATAGGTGAGTTCGAGACCTTTTACAGCAATGAGAAGGCGCGCCGTATGGTTGGTTTTGTGCCGCAGCATTCCTGGCGGAACGAGCTGGATCAGTAACCCCCGGCACGCGGCAGAAGCATTCCTGTAGAAGGGCCGCTGATGTCCCCGGTTTTGGGATTAAAAGGACAGGGAGGGCGCGATCGCGCCCTCCCTGTTTTTTTGCCCAATCACCAGGACACTCAGCCGTGGTTGTTCCGGTGCGTGTGCATTTCGGCCTCAATGAATGCCGCGATCATGGCTCGATAAACCTGCTCAACCACCCCGGGGTCTCCCTGCTGTTCTTCGGCCATTGTACGAACCCTTTCAATGACCTGCTTGACACGCTGAGGCGCCTTGACTTCCTGCTCGTTACGCTTGAAGCCAGCTGCCTGGTGGACGTAATAACCTCTTTCGGCAAGTGTGGCCACGATTTCACGATCAATACGGTCAATGTGTTGCCGAACCTCCGACAGGTCGCGGCATTGCTGTACGTCTCTCATGTCGGCCCTCCCCGGTGCTATTTTCGTCGTGAGCTGCCCGGTACCGGGGCCACACCCGGGCCGGTGACCTCGCCGATCTTGTGCCATTCACGACCATCGCGCTCGAGCAGGTCATGCGCGCCCTGTGGCCCTTCAGAGCCTGCTTCGTAGCCCTCGACGCTGTTGTCCTCGGCCCAGGCATCCAGGAAGGGCTGCACGGCGCGCCAGCTGTTTTCAATGGTGTCTACACGCTGAAACAGCATCTGATCGCCGGTCAGGCAGTCATAAATCAGGGTTTCGTAGCCTGTGGCCGCCGGCAGGTCGAAGAAGTCCTTGTAGGCAAAGCCCATCTTGACGGTATCCATTTCGAGCTCAGGCCCCGGGCGCTTGGCCTGAAAATCGAACCACATGCCTTCATTGGGCTGAAGCTGGATGATCAGCCAGTTGGAGTTCATGCTCTCCACATCCGTGCCACGGAACTGGGCGTAGGGCGCAGGCTTGAAGCAGATGGCGATCTCGGTATCGCGTGCGCTCAGGCGCTTGCCGGTACGCAGGTAGAAGGGCACGTTCACCCAGCGCCAGTTGTCGACCATCATCTTCATGGCCACAAAGGTTTCGGTGTTGCTGTCTTCGGCGACATCAGGCTCGTCACGATAGCCGGGCACATCGCTGTCATTGACGTTACCGGCACGATATTGGCCACGGACCGAGTTTTTTCGGACTTCTTCCCGCGGCCAGGGGCGCAGGGCGCCCAGCACCTTGGCCTTTTCGCTGCGCAGGGCGTCGGCACCGAAGGCCGCCGGCGGCTCGATGGCGACCATGGCCAGCAGCTGAAAAAGGTGATTGGGGACCATATCGCGCATGGCGCCGCTTTTTTCGTAGAAATTGCCGCGCTTTTCGACGCCGACGGTTTCGGCGGCGGTGATCTGGATGTGATCGATATAGTGATTGTTCCAGAAGGGCTCAAACAGCACGTTGGCAAAGCGGGCGACCAGGATGTTCTGCACGGTCTCCTTGCCCAGAAAGTGGTCGATGCGATAGATCTGCTCTTCCTTCATGACCTCCAGTAGGCGGGCGTTGAGCGCCTTTGCCGATTCGAGATCGTGGCCGAAGGGCTTTTCCACCACCAGACGACGATAGCGGTTGTCCCCTTCCTTCATCAGATCGGCTTCGCCCAGCTGCCCGGCGATGTCACTGAAAAAGCGCGGTGCCGTGGCGCAGTAGAACAGTGCGTTGTCGCTGTCAGCCTGCTCGAGATGGCTTTTGATCTGCTCAAAAACGTCCGGTTTAGTGAAATCGCCCTGCAGATAGTGGAGGCGCTGGGCAAAATCCTGCCAGTGCTCTTCGTCGAGCTCCTGACCACCGCCTTCGGCGTGCCTGTCGGCAGCCTTGTCAGCGATAAAGTCCTTGAGATGTCTGCGAAAACTGTCGTCATCGTGCTCGGCGATGTCGACGCCGACAATGCTCATGCCGCGATCAAGCAGACCGTCGCGGTCCAGGTTGTACAGCGAGGGGACCAGCAGGCGCTTCACCAGATCGCCGCTGGCGCCAAAGATGAACATGGTGGTGTTGTCGGCCGGTGGGGGCGCCTTTTGTTGCTGCCCGTCCTTCTGATGCTGATGGTCGGTCTGGGTCATGTCATCGCCTCATGCATGGCTTGCGTATGAAAGAGGGGCTGCGTGTCGTGCCCTTTCTATAAAGCGTAATGCAAATGCGACGTTATGCCTCATCGTTGCTGGAAAGCGCTGATCATGAACGCCGGTCGGGGCCTTTTTCGTCTTCGCCCGGCAGGGAGGGAGGACTGGACGTGTTGTGCATTTGATCCAGCCGCTCGCGCAGCTCGCGTACCTCGCCGGTCAGCTCACGAATCTGATGATGAAGGGCGCGGGTCATGTCTCGCTGGGCGCGCGCCTCGCGGGATTCCCGTTCGCTGTCATCGGCAATGAAGATCGAGCTGATGTAGGCGGCAAAACTGCCGAACAGTCCTACGCCACCGATCATCAACAGCACGGCCACAACTCTTCCCAGTGTGGTGACCGGATAATAATCGCCATAGCCTACCGTGGTAATCGTCACGATCGCCCACCACAGGGCGTCCTCGGCGGTTTCGATCGGGCTTGCCGGGTTGGGTCTTTCCACCATCAGCATGGTGATGGCCCCAAAGGCGACCAGCAGTACCGTGGCGGTCGCGGCCGAAGCGAACACGCCTTCGGCACGGTTGCGAAACAGGAGACGCCAGATCATCTCCATCGATTTGACTGCCCGCAGTACGCGCAGCACCTGTACCACACGAAACATGCGCGCGCCCTGAAAGAGGCCGGCCGGGATGCAGGCCAGCAGGTCAATCCAGCCCCAGCGCATATAGGCCAGCTTGCTCTCGGCGCGCATGAAACGCTGGCAGAAGTCGATGAAAAAGAAAAAACAGACGATGTAGTCCATGTACTGCAGCAGCCGGTTGAGTTCCGGCGGTAACGTCAGCAAAAGGCTGGCGGCCATGGCGCCGATCACATAGATCGATAGCACCAGGATAAACAGCTGAAAGGGAGTGACGCGCTCTTTCATCGACAATATCCGCTACAGCAAAACGCAGGAAATCTCCTGACGCGCCCCTTGCGCGCAAGGAGAGAGGGATTAACCGAGCCGGCAGGTCAGGCCTGTGGTCTCATCAAGCCCCAGATGGATATTCATGTTCTGGACGGCCGCCCCGGCGGCACCCTTGCCGAGATTATCCAGACGGGCAACCAGCGCCAGTCTCTCCTCGTTGCCAAAGACACACAAATCGACGCGGTTGGTATCATTGCAGGCCGTGACGTCAAAAAAGCCGCCATCAAGGACCTCACTGTCCTGCGCCGACATGACGTTCACAAAGGGCGCGCCGTCATAGTGCGCCTGCCAGACGCGGGTGATGCTTTCGGCAGTGGTGCCCTCGGGCAGATATGAGCGTTGAAGCGGGATATTGACCGACAGCCCTTTCAGGAAATGACCCACGATCGGGGTAAATACCGGGGCGTGATCAATGCCACCGTGAATGCGCATTTCCGGCAGGTGTTTGTGGGCAAGTGTCAGGGCGTAGGGGCGCGGCGCATCCAGCGACCCATCGGTTGCAGCTTCATAGTCGGCAATCATCTTCTTGCCACCACCACTGTAGCCGGTCAGTGAAAAGGCCGAATAGGGGTAGTCCGATGGCAGAAGTCCGGCATCAATCAGCGGGCGTACCAGCATGATGAACGCGCTGGCATGGCAGCCTACGTTGGCAATGCGCTTGCTCTTGCGGATGCGCGTTCGCTGGCCCGGCGTCAGTTCCGGCAGGCCGTAGGTCCATGTCGGGTCAGTTCGAAAGGCAGTACTGGCATCGATCAGACAGGTATCGGGATTGTCGACCAGAGAGGCCGCTTCCCGCGAGGCTTCGTCCGGCAGGCAGAGAAAGACGACATCGGCCTGATTGATCAGACGTGCCCGCTCATCACGGTCCTTGCGGCGTTCACTGTCGATACGTAAAAGCTCGATATCATCGCGTGCCTGTAGATAGTCAAAAATTCTCAGGCCCGTCGTGCCTTCCTGGCCATCCACGAATACCCTGGATGTCATGGTCTACCTCGCGTTGGAGTAATGGGTCGAATCTGCTGGCAGATGTCATTGTACGCCTTCAGGACCGGCGTGCACCCGGACGGGAGCTTTGACCCGGGCAGGTCGTCAATGGATCACTATCGAGCGAGCATAGGCTGGCGCCGATCCATGGTGCAACTGGAAGGGCCTGATCGGGAGGGGAGGCCATGTCAGGTGCCCCGATCTGAAGAAAGCATCAATCTCTCAGGTTGAAACAGGGCACCTTGAGCCCATGTTGTTGTCAGGATGGGTAGCAAAAAAGGTGGTCATCGCAATGGCAGTGGACAGTATTCGAAGGATGATTTGTCACTGACGTGTAAACAGAAAGATCGGCGACTGATCTGAATATCCTCTTTTCGCCCTTGTGAATGATAAAAAACGCTGTCGGTTGTCCTCCTCGAGCATGTTTCTAATTCATCATTTTTCATTCCTTTGTACGTCTTTGGCTCATGCGACTTGTGCCATTCGAATCCTTTGCGGTGCATTTTCGCAGTGATGAAGGCTAATGCGTTAATCAGACAGGAAGTGGCAGATACTGATGCCCATAATGTGATTATTGGTAGTAATAACGTAATGGAAGGTAATCATCACGAGATGAGTCATTGTCTGCCGCCGCCTGCTGACGACTGCCCGAGCATCGAGGCACTCGACAAGCTCAACATTGCAGCGCTGGTCTACCAGTGCGGCGAGCGCATTACGCTTGAAGGTATCAACTGTTCGGCGCGAACCCTGCTGAACCATTTTGACACCATCAGGACGGATGAGCCCTGGCAATGGGTACCTGACGAAACGGACTGCCATCCTGTTCAGGAATGGTGTCGTGATGGTGCGGCCACCGAGTGTGGACAGACGCCACGTGTCCGCTGGCTCCGCTTTAATGAATGCGGTCGACGCATGGCATTGAACCTTACCGGTTGTCGCCTGAAAAGTAAGGGGAAGGTTGCTCGCGTCATGCTGGTGCTGCAGGACTGTACTCAACAGATCGTTCAGCACGAAGAGCTCAGGCGTAGCCAAAGGTGTATCTCCAGCATCATCAATGCCACTCCCATGGGCATATGTGTGCTCACCGAAAATGGCCGCTTTGAAATGGTTAACCCGGCCTACTGCCGCTTTCATGGTTATGAAGAGCACGAGTTGATCGGCCGCCCCTTTTCGATGGTGGTGCCCTACAGCAGCCATCAGTATCTCCGGCGCCAGCAGCATGGCGCGATGGGTAGCCGTCATGGTCATGCTCAGCATTTCGGGGAGTGTGAGCTGGTGGCACGTCATGGCCAGCGTCATACGGTGATCGTCGAGAGCGTGCGTATTGAGGGGGAAGACGGCCGGCCTCGCGATGTGGTCTTTCTGGTCGATATCAGCGAGCGCAAAAAGCTCGAAATGGCGCTGGAAGAGAAAAACGTACGCCTTGAATATCTTGCCACCCATGACGAACTGACCGGCATTCGCAATCGCCGGTTTGGCATCAGCAGTCTTGAGGCGGCGCTTGAGCAGGCCGAGCGCCAGGATCTGGATATCAGCGTTGCCCTGCTGGATATCGACCACTTCAAGCGTGTCAACGATGACCACGGCCATACCGTCGGCGATCAGGTGCTTCAGCAGTTTGCCGAGGTGCTGTCGCGCCAGCTGCGAGCCAGCGATATTCTGGTGCGATGGGGCGGTGAGGAGTTCATGCTGATCCTGCCGGGGATCGACGTTAGCGGCGCCTTTCAGGCGCTTGAGCGTCTGCGTCACTCTCTGGCGCTTGAACTTTTCAGCCCGAGCGGGCTTCAGGTGACCTTCTCGGCCGGCATCATCGATGCTCGCGGCATGAGAAGCAACGATCTGGTCGAAAGCGTGGATCAAAAGCTTTATCAGGCTAAGGGACGCGGTCGCGACCGAATCGTTTCCTGAAGGCCGGGACAGTTTGAAGCGACTCGACTACGTTTGCTTATAGGCAGGGTCAGGACCCGATCGGAGTCCGGATCATCAATGGCAAACGAGGGCGCGTCATGAAAAGAGCTTTTTCCAGCGGTATCCTGCTGGCCGTAGCAGGTTTGGCACTGGCAGGCTGCAGTCAGCAGCCGGAAATGTCGTCGGCACCGCAGGTCATGTCCGTGGCGGAAAGCTGGCAGGGCGTATTGCCATGTGCAGATTGCGAAGGGATTGATACCGAGCTGACGCTGGTGTCTTCCGGAATGACCGGTTTTGCGTCGACCTATACGCTCAAGCAGCGCTATCTGGGGACCGACGACCGGGCAAAGGTACAGACGCGTTCGGGCGACTGGGTCGTCACGCGCGGCAATCAGGTTGACCCACAGGCCGTGATTTATCGACTTGACCCACAAGGCAGCAACAGCTGCATGAATTTTCAGGTCATCGGCAATGACCGGCTTCGTCAGCTGGATTGCAACGGCCAGCCGATCAATACCACGCAAAACATCGAGCTGCGCCACGTCGCTCAGCCGGTACGGCCAGCGTCGGGGTCTGCTGCTCAGTCCATGCCCTATAGCGGATAGATGCTTGGATCGAAGCCGAATATCGAGCATAAAACGGGCATAAAAAAACCGGCCTGATGGCCGGTTTTTTTATGTCTGGCGGAGAGGGAGGGATGGGTCTCGCTTCGCTCCGCTTGTCGGCGCTGCGCGCCTCGGCACGAACTCGAGGGCTCTCATCACCTCCCTTGAGAGGTCATTGCCTGTCACATACTCACAAAAAAGCCGGCCAATGGGGCCGGCTTTTCCATATCTGGCGGAGAGGGAGGGATTCGAACCCTCGGTGGGCGTAAACCCACTCCGGTTTTCGAGACCGGCGCCTTCGACCACTCGACCACCTCTCCGAAGGCGCCATATGGTACTGATGTCAGGATAAAAAGTCCATGCCCGAAAGCGTTCGCGCATGGTCCACCTGACCCACGATATCCTGATAGATCAACCGCTCAGTGCCGGCTAGACCTCGTCGAAATCGTCAAACCCACCGGCATCACCGCCAAAAAAGGCATTGTCATCCTGAAAGCCGCCATCGTCATAGGAAGCATCGGACGGCGAGTCATAATCGGTCTGAGCAAACCCGCCCTGATCCATGCCGGGATCACCGCTGTCCATACCGCTTTGATCACCCTGATGGTCCGTGCCGACCGGATCTTCGATGACATCAACAACTTCTTCGCTGTTGTGATGTCCGAACATCCCCATCAGCATATTGCCCAGCATCATGCCGCCGGCAACACCGGCCGCCGTTTGCAGGGCGCCTCCCAGGAAACCACCGCCGCCGCGCTTGGCATTGCCGTTAGCGCTCGGTGCCGGGCCGTTGGTCTGCCAGTTCTGACCGGGGCCGGAACCGGCCGCACGCCCCGAAAAGCTCGCTGACCGGCTGCGCTCGTCGGGACGTTCCTCGCGCTGATCGGCGCCGAAAATACCGGCCAGAAAGCCGCCACTGCTGCGCTTCTCGCTCTTTTGTTTTTCCAGCGCTTCGATGCGAGCGTTAAGCCGTTTGATGGCCGCTTCCTGAACCACAATGGTCTGCGCCATGTAGTAGGGCGCACCGGGCTGGTCGCGAACGTGGGCATCAATGCGTGCCTGAGCCTGTGCATCCCGTTCGCCGGTTTGCGCTTCGGTGTCCTTCAGGCGGGAAAACAGACTGTCGATCACTTCCTGTTCACTGCGTGCCATGGAATGTCTCCTTGTGCGAGGCATGAAAGCCGTCACAGCTTTGACCATCGTCTGACGTCATGGTGCCCGATTCAGGTCTGATTGAGTGCATGCACCAGCGCCGGCAGGTCTTTCATGTGAAGCAGCTCATGCGCCCGTTCCGGCGTCTGCTCTTCTTCGGGAAAATGGTTGATGTGGGCCACCTGCATGCCGGCGGCCAGTGCCGCCGTAATGCCAACGGGGGCATCATCGATGACCAGACACTCTTCGGGGGCGACCCCCATGACACGAGCGGCATGTAAAAAGAGCTCGGGGTCCGGCTTGAAATGGCCTACGTCATAGGCTGAAAAAAGGTGATCGCCAAAAAAGCGGCCGAGCTTTGATACTTCCATCGACTGGCGAATCTTGTTGAGTGGTCCATTGGAGGCCACGCAGCAGAGATATTCCGGCTGCAGAATGTCCAGTGATGCCTCAATGCCCTCAATCACGATCAGGCTATCCTTGAGTCCTGCCATCAGGCGCGAGCGCATGCGCGCTTCGGCCTCTTTTTTCACTGTCTCGTCAACGGCACCGTGGCGCTGCTCGAGTTCCGCCACGATATGGGCATAGACCACGCCGCGAAATTCGTTCATATAATCGCTGGCACGAAAGGGCAGGCCGGCTTCGGGCAGCGTCTGTGACAGTACCTCGGCGAGCAGGGGTTCACTGTCGACCAGGGTGCCGTCGCAGTCAAAGATCAGACATTTGAGTCTTGCCATGGGGTCTCCTGAATTCGTTCTCTCGGGAACGTCGTGACGTTTGAAAGTATCGTTTGAAAAGTTTCGGTGTGGCTTGAGTCCTGACAGCTTCAGGTGCATCGTCGCAAAACACAATGCCGGAAAGGGAGAACCATCTTGTCATCAACCATCGCGCTCATGGGCGAATGCATGATTGAAATGCATGGCCGGCCGGGACACTCCGTCCATCAGACCTTCGGCGGCGACAGCTTCAATACGGCGGCCTATCTGGCGCGTCTGGCAGGTAACGACCTGAACGTGGAGTACGTGACGGCGCTGGGAACGGATGGATTCAGCCAGGCCATGCGCGAGCGCTTTGTTCGTGAAGGTGTTGGTGTCGATAACGTCAGAACCCTGGAGTCACGCCTGCCAGGCCTTTATTTCATCGAAGCCGATGACGCCGGCGAGCGGCGCTTCCACTACTGGCGAAGTGAAGCTGCGGCGCGTTTCATGTTCGATGGTGATGAAGGTGGTCAGCTGCTCGAGCGCCTGGCGCATAGTGACACGATCTATCTCAGCGGCATCAGCCTGGCCATTTTGACCGAGGAAGGACGTGAGCGACTGCTGGCGGGATTGCCGGGGATACGCGCGCGCGGCGTTAACGTCGTATTCGATAATAACTATCGTCCCAGGCTCTGGCAGGACGTTGAAAAAGCCCGGCAGGCACATCAGGCGCTGCTGGCGCAGGTGGATCTGGCCATCGTCACCTTTGAAGACGATCAGGCCCTGTTCGGCTTTGAAACACCCGAGGCGCTGTTTGCGTTCTATCACGATCGGGGCGTCAGCGAAATCGTGATCAAGCGTGGAGCCGAGAGCTGTCTGATCGAGTGTGAGGGCATGCGCCATGAGGTGGCCGGTGAGCGCGTCGAGAAGGTGGTGGATACCACGGCAGCAGGAGATTCCTTCAGCGCCGGCTATCTGGCCTGTCGTTTGACCGGTGGGGACGTCGAGCAGGCAGCGCGCTGGGGGCACCGTCTCGCCTCGACCGTGATCGGCCATCGTGGGGCGATCATTGAGCTTGAGCACATGCCCGAGATGCCCTGACGTCTCTGAGCACGTGGATAAAAACGGGAGCGCCCCGGTGGGGCGCTCCCGTTGTCACATGACAGGTGCCGACGACATGGCCGGCAGCGCGATGTTGCGACTCAGGCGCTTTCCTGCAGGTGCGCTTCAATGAACCACAGGTTGCTGTCGAGCGTCCGTGATACGCCAGTCAGCAGATCGGAGGAGTCGGCATCCCCCAGTTCATCGGTCTGATCGATGGACTTGCGTACTCTCTTACCGGCGCCGGCGTAATGATCGGCCAGAGCCTTGAGATGGTCCTCGACGCGATGAATATCAGCCGGATAAGTCTCAAGGCTGGTGTTTTTGGAGACCTGCTGTACCGTGCCCAGCGCGGTGCCGCCCAGCTGAACCAGACGCTCGGCCACTTCGTCGACGTGGGCATCGATGCCGCTTCTGAAACCGTCGAGCATTTCATGGACAGCGATGAACTGCGGGCCCTTGAGATTCCAGTGCGCCTGCTTGATCACCAGCGCCAGATCGATCAGCTCGGCCAGACGTTCATTCATGACCGCTACTACCTTCGCGCGCGTCTCTTCCGGGAGATCGTTGCGCGTCGGGTAGAGCCTTGTTGCGGCTTTCTGGTTGGCGTCCTTGATGTTACGGGTGTTGGCACTGCTCATGAGTCACATCCTTTTGTCTAGACCAGTCAAATACTGCCCGCTCCTGCGAGCATCATGGCGTGTCACTCATGACTCGCCATGACGTCCTTCCCATGAATTTTGGTACGTTCTTCCTCGATATCAAGGCCTGCTTCAGAAGCTTTCATGCAACGCTCAGGTCAAAAGCGCCGGCAGGCATGCGCTGAACGTGACAATGGCCACAAAGAAAACGCCCAGTATCGCGATCGTGGGCACATGTGCGTCCAGAACGGGGCGGGGCATGACATCGCCATGCGTGCGGCGATGCGTCACGGCGCTTGTGGCCAGGGCAACGACCAGCATGGTGATGGCCCCGGTCACGTTCCACCAGAACCAGAAAAGTTCCGGTACGAACAGCCACAAAAAGGCGTTGAGGCCTACCCCGGCGACCAGCCCGCAGTTGGCGCCCGTCCCATTGATGGGTCGTATCAGGATGGCGGCCAGAAAGGTCGCCAGCATCGGGCCGAAAAAGAGCGACCCCACCTTGTTGATGGCTTCGATGATGGTGGGCGCGATGTTGCCGGTAAAAAAGGCCAGCGTAATGCAGACCACGCCCCAGAACACGGAGGTGAGTCGGGACAGGCGCATGTAACGTGCCTCGCTGATGGGGCGTCCACGTACGAACAGATCCTCTACGCTTGCCGCTGACAGCGAATTGATCGCCGAGCTGACCGAGGACATGGCGGCCGAAAAGATCGCCACGATCAGAATGCCGGTCAGCCCTGCCGGCAGATAGTCACGCATGAACAGCGGTACCATCAGATCCGGCTCGTCTGCGGGAACCAGAGCGCGAAATTCCGGATGCGTGACGGCCAGCGTTCCCAGCACCAGCCCGAGCAGGCAATAGCACAGAGTGACCGGAAAACGCAGCAACCCGTTGGCCAGCAGCGTATGACGCACCGTGCGGGCGTCGCGAGCGGACAATAGCCGCTGGGCCTGGCTCTGGTCGGCGCCGTAGTAGGCGGCGTAGAGAAAAAGCCCACCGATCACCATGGGCCAGAAACCGAACCCGTTGCTGTCCTGTCCGATCCCGAAATCGTCAAAGCGTACGGTTTCAAGGCGTGCCGGATCCACGCTGGCCAGAAAGGCGTCCCAGCCGCCAAGCAGGGACAGGGCCGACAGCAGGCAGACTACCAGTCCGATCACCAGCAGCACCATCTGAATGACATCCCCATAGACCACCACGCCGATCACCACGATGGTGGCCCATAGTGGCAGTCCGATCGCATGGGTGAGGATCAGCGCGATGGCATAGACCATCACACTGGTGGCGAAGGCACGCGACAGTTGGAAGACCAGGCTCAGCAGAATGCGGGTGCTGCGGCCGAAACGTTTTTCCAGATAACCGTAGATGCTGACCACGCCGGCGGCGTAGAGCGTTGGAAAAAAGAGCGCGATAAGCACGATCATCGCCAGCGGCACGGCGAACTCATAGGTCAGCCAGATCAGCCCGCCGCCATCCTTCATGCCGACAAAGGCGGGCGCCGAGATGAAACTTACTGCCGATAGCTGAGTGGCGGCGGCCGACAGCGACAGTGGAAACCAGCCAAAGCCGCGATTGCCCAGAAAATAGTCCTCGCCCGAGTGCTGTTTCCTGAAAAGCTGCCCCAGCAGCAAAAAACCGCCCAGATAGACTGCGATAACCCCGTAATCCAGCCAGGCCATGTCACCCTCCCGTGCCGGTCAGCCCGGTGGCGCTGCCGGTCATCCATATTGGTATTGTTGTTGGACGCGCAGGCGTTGATATCCAGAACGAGCGCCCTGGATATCTACATTAGGTCAGTCGCATAAGAATGGCGAGCCGGACATGGCGCTCTGCGCCTTGAATCGGCAAGGGGGATCAGAAAGAGGAACGCTCGATGCCGCGGGTGAAGAGATACCCGTCAAAGCCCGGGTCGTCGGTATCGGAGTGGGTGAACAATGTATGCATCACATGTTCGATGTGAGCCCACATTGCGTCATGAGCGCCGACGCTGTCGCGCTTTTTAAGGCAGGCAAGAATACGATCATGGTCATCCAGCCAGTTGCGGCGGTAGGAAAAATCCATGATGCGCCCGTGCAGCCGTCGCCACATGGGGCTGCGATCGCGCTGCTCCCAGAGCCGGCTGACGGCATCTTCCAGCAGCGTGTTCTGACTGGCCCGCGCAATCAGTAAATGAAAGGCTCGGTCGGCCTGATCGGGGGCGTTGCTCAGCTCATGACCACCGATGGAGGTTTCAAGCGCCCGGCGCTCCTGGGACAGCAGGGTCGACAGGGCACGAATATCGCCCGGCGTGATCTGCTCGGCGGCGGCCGAGGCTACGGCGCTTTCTACCACCTGGCGCGCCTTTAAAAGCTCAAAAGGGCCGATATCCTCGGTGGGGGCAGACATGTTCAGGGCGGCTGTCGAGGCATATTCGTTGCTGTCACCGGCGTCACGGACATAGGTGCCTGATCCCTTGCGGACTTCCACGCGTCCGGCCAGTTCCAGCATGATAAAGGCTTCACGGACCACTGTACGGCTGACGTCAAAGCGCTCGGCGTATTCGCGCTCCGTGGGCAGTCTTTCGCCGGGACGGTAGCCGTCACGGTCGATCTGCTGACCGATCTGCTCGCCAATGATCTGATACTGTCGGCGCATCCCGACCTCCCTGATGGCTCCAGAAGTGCATGAGACCCCATGCGCTCTGGTTTTTTGATTGCCTGTTGTGGCATGCCAATTCTACAGCGGTATGCTCATAAAGCCCATATAACAACACTTTAAGACCTGCTTTGAAGCCCTGCGAACCACTTGTATACCAATGTCTATTTGGTATGCCAATCATAATGCAGGTAGCCTGGCGTCATTGGAGCACACAGGCAGAGAACTTCCATGAAGATTGTAGATGCACGTGTCATCGTGACCTGTCCGGGTCGTAACCTGGTGACCCTGAAGATTGAAACCGATGAAGGGATCTACGGTATCGGTGACGCGACGCTCAATGGTCGCGAGCTGGCGGTCGTGGCCTATCTCGAAGAGCACGTGGCCCCCGCACTGATCGGACGTGATCCCTCCAATATCGAGGACATCTGGCAGTTTTTCTATCGCGGCGCCTACTGGCGGCGTGGGCCGGTCACCATGTCAGCGATCGGCGCCGTCGACATGGCGCTGTGGGACATCATGGGCAAGGCTGCCGGCATGCCGCTTTACAAGCTGCTCGGTGGCAAGAGCCGTGATCGAGTCATGGTTTACGGTCACGCCACCGGCCATGACATCGAAGGCTGTCTTGAAGAGGTCGCCCGCCACGTTGAGCAGGGCTATCGCGCCGTCCGGGTTCAGTGCGGCATCCCCGGCATCGCTTCCACCTATGGCGTCGCCAAGAAGGCCGGCGAGCGCTATGAACCGGCGGATTCAAGCCTGCCCAGCGAAAACGTCTGGAGCACTTCGAAATATCTCAATCACGTGCCAAAGCTCTTTCAGGCCGTGCGCGAGCGCTTCGGCGATGACCTGCACGTGCTGCACGACGTGCATCACCGTCTGACCCCCATCGAGGCCGCGCGGCTGGGCAAGGAAGTCGAGCCCTATCACCTGTTCTGGCTTGAAGACTGCGTGCCGGCCGAAAACCAGAGCGCCTTTCGCATGATTCGCCAGCACACCACCACACCGCTGGCGGTGGGTGAGGTCTTCAACTCGATTCACGATTGCCGCGAGCTGATCGAGTCGCAGTCGATCGACTATATCCGAGCCACGCTGACCCACGCCGGCGGCATCACGCACGTGCGTCGTATCGCGGCACTGGCCGAGCTCTATCACGTGCGCACCGGTTTCCACGGCCCGACCGATCTCTCTCCGGTCTGCATGGGGGCGGCGCTGCATTTCGATACCTGGGTGCCCAACTTCGGCATTCAGGAGCATATGCCGCACAGCGAGGAAATCGAAGCCGTTTTCCCGCACGCCTACCGCTTCGAGGATGGCCACTTCACACCGGGCGAGGCGCCCGGTCATGGCGTGGACATCGACGAGGAACTGGCGGGGAAATACCCCTACAGGCGCGCCAGTCTGCCGGTCAACCGCCTCGAGGATGGCACGCTCTGGCACTGGTAGGTCGATAAAAAAAGGCAAAACGATCAATAACGCCCTGTCGGGCAATGGATGACCCCACCGCTTGATTTGATCAGGGTGCAGGCCCTGAAGGAGCAAGGTATGTCGATGCGTCAAATGTCACGTCTGCGTCTATCACAGTTGATTGGGGCCGGTGTGCTGGCCGCTGGTGTTCTGGCGATGGCCACACCGGTACAGGCCGCCGATTACACGCTGAAATTCGGCCACCTGGCCAATGAGCAGAACATCTGGAACAAGGCCGCCATGCACTTCAAGGAGGAGGTCGAGAAAAACTCCGACGGCCGTATCGAAGTGCAGGTCTATCCCAACGAACAGCTGGGCAACGAGATGGACATGATCAACTCCATCCAGCTGGGCACGGCCGATATGACCATTACCGGCGAGAGTCTGCAGAACTGGGCCCCCAAGGCGGCCATGATGGCTGTGCCCTACGCCTTTCATGACAGCGAGCAGCTCAAAAAGGCCGTTGATGGCGATATTGGCAGCGAAATCGAGGCTCAGATTACAGAACGCACCGGGCTGGTCCCGCTGACATGGTTTGAGCGTGGCCCACGTGAGCTGACGTCCAATCGTGAAATCAGGACCCCGGATGACCTGCAGGGGCTGCGCCTGCGGGTGCCCAACGTGCCGCTGTTTGTGGATACCTGGCAGGCGCTGGGTGCACGGCCCACGCCCATGGCCTTCAGCGAAGTGTTCACCTCGCTGCAGCAGGGCACCATCGATGCTCAGGAAAACCCGCTGTCCCTGATCGAGAGCGCGAGCCTTTCCGAGGTACAGAAATACGTCAACATGACCAATCACGTGCGAAGCTGGATCTATGTCGTGATTGGCAAGCGCAAGCTCGACAGCATGCCGGATGATCTGCAAAAGGTGGTGCGCGATGCCGCCGGCGACATGCAAAGCTATGAGCGCAAGCTGTTCGCCGAGGACCAGAAACGCCTTGAGAAGGCTCTCAAGGACAAGGGTATGACCTTTGTTGAGGTCGACACCACAGCTTTCGCCGACAAGGCCATGCCGGCCATCAAGAAAGCGCTCGACCCCGAGCAGACCGAGCTTCTCGAGCGCATCGAAAAGCTCTGAAATCCTCCAGTCACGGCCTGAATGCTGACTTTCGTACCCCTTTGGCTGACGCCAAAGGGGTACGGCAGCAGGGAGATATACAACGTGAGCGACACTGAAAAGCGAGCCAGCGATGCCCTGGAGGCGCTTGATGTTCTGGGGCGTGTGCCGCGGTTGGGCGGCGTGTTTGGTGCCCTGGTCAACCTTCTGGATCGGCTGCTGGCCACCATCGCCGGTCTGACACTGATCTCGATTGCAGGCGTTGTGATCCTGCAGATTCTGGGACGTCTGATCCTGCCGGCGGCGCCGGTGTGGACCGAGGAGCTGTCCCGCTATCTCTTCATTATGATGATTGCCGTCAGCGCCGGGCTTGTCATGCGACGCGGCAAGCACATCAGCCTGGAGCTTTTTCATCATCGCTTTGGCGTCAGGGGCGCCTGCCTCTATCAGCTGCTGATCAGCGTCGTGCTCGTCGGCTTTGCCTGGCTGATCATGCCCTATGCGTGGCAGTACTCAAGCATCGGGGCCTTTCAGACCTCACCGGCACTCAAGGTATCGATGCAGTGGGTCTTTGGCGCCACCGTGGTGCTGTTTGGCATGGTCATTTTGTACGGCGTGATCGGGGCGATTGAAGCCGTGGCCGGGCTTCTAGGCCTGTCTCGTCACGACAAAGCAACGCCTGGCGGCGAGCGGAGGTAGCACCATGGAAGTGTTAATGCTGTTTGCAGTGTTTTTTGTCCTGCTGTTTGCCGGTATTCCGATTGCCTTTGCTCTTGGTATCTCCTCGGCGGCCTATCTCTTTACCGCCGGCATTCCGCTGACCATCGTGCCCCAGCGCATGTTTGCCGGCATGGATTCGTTCGTACTGCTGTGTATCCCCGGCTTCATTCTGGCCGGCAACCTGATGAATGTGGGCAACATCACCGAGCACATCGTGCGCTTTTCCAACGCCGTGGTCGGTCATATCCGCGGCGGTCTGGGCCTTGCCAACGTGGGCGGCTCGATGATCTTTGGCGGCATTTCCGGCACGGCCGTGGCCGATGCGGCAAGCGTGGGTGCGGTCATGATTCCGGGCATGGCGAAGTCCGGTTATGACAAGCCCTTCGCGGCGGCCGTCACGGCGGCATCTTCAACGATCGGGCCGATCATTCCGCCCAGCGTGCCGATGATCATCGTGGGCTCGCTGTCCGGCATCTCGGTCGGGCGCATGTTCATGGCAGGCGTTGTCCCCGGCATTCTGCTGGCGCTGGGGATGATGATTACCGTCTACGTACTGGCGGTTAAAAGGGGCTACCCGAAGGAAAAGCGCGCCACGCTCAAGGAGATCCTGCGTGAAGGCAAGAGCGCGTTCTGGGCGCTGTTGATGACCTTCATCATCCTCTACGGCATCATCGGCGGCTTTTTTACACCCACCGAGGCCTCGGTCGTGGCCTGTCTCTATGCGCTGGTGGTGGGGTTGTTCGTCTACAAGGGGCTGAACTGGCGCAACCTGCCCGGGCTTTTTGTCGATGCCGCCCTGACTTCGGCGGCACTGATGATGCTGGTCGGGCTTGCCAATCTGTTTGGCTGGATTCTGACCAGCGAGCGCATTCCGCAAATGATTGCCGATGGCATCCTGGGCATCAGCGACAACCCACTGATGGTGATCCTGATCCTCAATCTGATCCTTTTGTTTGTCGGCACCTTCATGGAGACCATTGCGGCACTGATCATTCTGTTCCCGGCGCTTCTGGGCGTGGCGACCGGCGTCGGTGTTGATCCCGTGCACTTTGGCATCATGGCGGTTTTGAACCTGATGATCGGTCTGACCACACCGCCGGTAGGCATCTGTTTGTTTGTGGTGTCGGGGATCGGCGAGATCCGCATGAGTCAGGTCGCGCGCGCCATCATCCCGTTTCTTTTGTGCAATCTGGCAGTACTGGTGCTGGTGATGTATATCCCGGCCATTTCGCTGTGGCTGCCCAATCTGGTCATGGGGCCAGCAGGCTAACGTGGCGCCGGCTACCGGGAAAACGTCACAGACAAGGAGACAGTGATGAGCGCATCCGACAATCACGATGCCATCGAGGTCGTTCGCATCGCATCAGGACATGCGCCCGAGCGCATCGGCATCGTGCACCTGGGGCTGGGGGCCTTTCACCGGGCGCATCAGGCCCAGGTGATCGAGCAGTGTATCGCTCGCGGCGAGCGTGACTGGGGGATTTGCAGCGTCAACATTCGTGGCAATCGGGCGCTGGTAGAGACGCTTCGTGATCAGGGCTTTCGCTACCATCTGGCCGAATATACCGATCGCACCCATGTCACCCTGCGCGAGATTCGCGCCATCAACGAGACGCTGTTTACCGGCACGGACCCGCAGGGCCAGCAGGGCGAGGATCTTTCGGCTCTGCTGGATCGCCTGAGCAATGTCGATACACGCATCGTGACCCTGACGGTCACCGAAAAGGGCTATTACCTGAGTCCCGGTGAGGGGACGCTGTTGAGCAATGATCCGGCCATCGTGGCCGACATTGCACACCCTGAAGCGCCTTGTACGGCGCCGGGCATTCTGGTCGAGGCGCTGGCCAGGCGCCGCCAGGCGGGCATTGCCCCCTTTACGGTGCTCTGCTGTGACAACATGCCGGACAACGGCGCGCGCACCCGTCAGGCCGTGGTGGCGCTGGCCGAGCGGCGTGACGCTGCACTGGCCGAATGGATCGACACCCACGTGGCCTTTCCCTCCAGCATGGTGGATCGCATCGTGCCGGCGATGAATGACGCCGCCCTGGAGCGCTTGCGCTCGCTTGGCTGTGACGATCCGGCGGCGGTGGTCAGCGAAGCCTTCCTTCAATGGGTGATTGAGGATCACTTCCCGCAGGGGCGGCCCGACTGGGGACAACACGGCGTCGAGATGGTCGAGGATGTCGGGCCCTTTGAGACCATGAAGCTTCGCATGCTCAACGGCGCGCATTCACTGCTGGCCTATACCGGCCCTCTGATGGGACTGGAAACGGTGGCCGAGGCGGTCGGTGATCCGCTGATGCAGAAGCTTTTGCGCCGTTACATGCTGGAGGAAGCGGCGCCGACCCTGTCGATGCCGGAAAGCGTCTCGCTGGAGGATTACGCCCGCGCCCTTATGGCGCGCTTTGGCAACGACAGCCTGCATCACCGCCTGCACCAGATCGCCATGGACGGTTCTCAGAAGCTACCCCAGCGCTGGTTGCGTGGCGGTGAGGCGCGTCTGGCGGCCACGCAGGACGAGCAGGCGCTTTGCGCCACGGTATTCGGCGTGGCCGCCTGGATTCGTTATACCCGCGGGATCGATGAGCAGGGCCGAGCTTATCCGATCAGCGATCCGATGGCGGATCAATTGGCGCAGTGCCATGCCCATGAGAAAAGCGTTGATCGAGCCGCGGCTGTCATGGGCATCGAGGCGATCTTCTCACCGTCGCTGGTCAGGGCGCCGCGCTTTGGAGAGCAGGTACAAAAGGCACTTTCATCGATCGAGCAGCTTGGCATGCGCGCCGCGCTCGAGCAGCATCTGGCCGGAGTCTGAGCCGAGGCGAAAGTGGCGGATCATTTTCAAAATGGATGGCAGAGGGAGAAAAAGGGCATGGAACATACCTGGCGCTGGTTCGGCCCCCAGGACCCGGTGACGCTGGCCGATATTCGCCAGACCGGTGCCACCGGCATTGTCACGGCACTGCACGGTCACACGCCTGATGCACCCTGGTCGGTCGAGGAGATCGCTGAGCGAAAGGCGCTGATCGAGGCGGCGGGTCTGTCGTGGTCGGTGGTGGAAAGTGTACCGGTACCGGAGGCGATCAAGCAGGCGCTGGACATCGAGGCCCGTGACCGCGCCATCGCAGTGTTCTGCTCAACGCTTGAACATCTGGCCGCCTGCGGCATCGATACGGTGTGCTACAACTTCATGCCGATTCTGGACTGGACGCGCACCGAGCTTGAATGGCCCACCGACACCGGCGGGCGCGCCCTGCGCTTTGATCAGACCGCCTTTGCCGCCTTTGAGCTGTTCATTCTTGAACGCCCGGGGGCGCAGGCGCTTTATAGTGAGGCCGAGATCGGGGCGGCGCGCCAATGCTTTGAAGGCATGGATGACACCGAGCGCGCACGGCTGGTCGATACCCTGATCGCCGGGCTGCCGGGGGCAGACCAGCACTACACGCTGTCGCAGTTTCTCGAGCATCTAAAGGCCTATGAGGCCATCGATGAAAACCGGCTGCGGGACAACTATCGCCATTTCCTGCAGCAGGTCGTGCCGGTAGCCGAGCGGCTGGGGATACGCCTGGCGGTGCATCCGGATGACCCGCCGCGCCCGCTGCTGGGGCTGCCACGGATTGTCTCGACCGCCGAGGATGCCCGCTGGGTGCTGGAGCAGGTGCGAAGTCCGGCCAACGGCCTGACCTTTTGCACCGGCTCCTATGGGGTGCGTGAAGATAACGACATTGTGGCCATGGCGCGCGAGTTTGCCCCGCACATTCACTTCATTCATCTGCGCGCCACACGGCGTGATGCTCACGACCCTTCAAGCTTTATCGAGGCGGAGCATCTGGACGGCGATGTCGACATGGTTGGGGTGATACGCGAGCTGGTGAGCGAGGAGCGCCGCCGCGCCGAAAACGGTGGCGCCCGACTGCCGATGCGGCCCGACCACGGCCACCAGCTCTGTGACGACAGGGCACGACAGACCAACCCCGGCTATCCGCTGATCGGACGGCTCAAGGGACTGGCCGAGCTGCGCGGAGTGGAGCGTGCCGTAAAGGCGCTGATCTAGCCGATGCTACTGCCGGATCGTACCGGCGCAGGGCTTGTCAGGATGAGAGGGCACGCGCTGCCCGGCGCCACAGGGCTCTTGGCGCTCTGGCGACACGTCGCAGGTGTCGGGTGCGATGGCGGCGCAGCGCCTTTGCCGGCAGGCGGTATTCCATGCCTTCCTCGATGGTATAGCGGCACGGGTTACAGAGTCCGCAGGGCGCCTGATCGATCGGGCTGTAGCAGAACCAGGACTTCTCCAGTGCCTCGATAAAGCCGTGGCGTTCGGCCTCGGCTTTCATCTGCGTCTTGGAAATCTCCAGCAGCGGGAAGTCGAAAAAGCGGAAGATAGCCTCGTCGGTATCGACGCGTTCATCGAAGGTCCAGCTGCCTTCTTCGGTAGCGACCACTCGGCCCTTCAAAAAGTGATAGGCCTTGTCATCGACGTGGACGCTCAGCTCCAGATGATGAAGGTCTTCGCTTTTGGCATAGCGGGCCAGCCAGTCATACTGACTGCCCAGATGGGCCTGCTGCGTTAGCCGGTGATACGCCGCGCTCAGCTCATGATCCTCCACAATTTCGGTGACCGGCGTGATCCGCAGCGGCTCGATTCGGGCGGCGGCTTCCGGGTCGATACTGTTCAGCGCCGCGCGTACCTCTGAAATGGCCTGCAGTTCGCGCAGACTGGAGCCGCGTCCCAGGTCGACGATGTAATGTGGGACAACCGTCCTTTGATCGACCATCGCCGCCGAAAGCACCCGATAGGTTGAATCCCAGCCGCCTGTCCACAGTACATCTATCCGCGGTTGCATAAGCTTTCCATAATTCAGGTTTAATGGAGTGGGGCGGACGCTAGCGCATTTGGTGCTATGCCGATTAGGCCGATTCGCGCGTCTCAGGCGTGCAAGGCCGCTGCGCTTCGATCCGGTCGTGTCTGCACAATGCCCAGACCGCGGGCATTCGTTCAGGCGGGCGGACGATAGCGGGTGTATCCTGCTAATCAATGATGTCTGATGCAGCGCGTCTGCCGGGGGATTTTATGACTCCTTCATCCCGCATACTGATGTTTCTTTCACTGTCGCTGGTCGCATTGCCTGCCTGGGCGGCGACACCGCTGGCCGTCGAGGACGGGGTTTTAATCGTGTTGCTGGGTCTTTTGCTGATCGGCATTGAGGCCGTGACCCCAACCTTTGGTGTCGTGGGCCTTCTTGGGCTTCTGGTCTTTGTTATCGGGGCGTCGATGATGGTCAACGCAGGCCTTTTGCCCGGAGGCGACAGCGCGCTAGGAATGGCCATGGTCATCGCGGCGGCCCTGCTGCTGGGGGGCTTTTTGCTATGGGTCGTGATGCGCTTTTTGCGCTTTCGACATATCACGCCGATGGGCGGGCGCGAGGAGGTCATCGGCGCCGTGGCCGAAGCTACTCGTCAGTTCACCGAACACCATCAGGGGGACTATCACGGCTATGCCCGAGTGAAGGGCGAGCGGTGGCAGGCGCGCAGCACTACCCCCGTGGCAGAAGGAGAGCGTCGCCGCGTCAGCGACGTGCATGGCCTTGTGCTGGTCCTCGAGCACGAGGCGCCAGCCACCACAAACGATGCAACATCCACGCATGAATAAGCCTATCAGGCCCTGTCAGGGAGACGTCGCATGCTCACCTATCTGATTCCCATTGTTGTTGTTGTTTTCATTCTTGCCGCCTCGGTGAAGGTGCTGCCGGAATACAAGCGCGGAGTAGTGTTCTTTCTGGGACGCTTTCAGGGCGTCAAGGGGCCCGGGCTCTTTTTCATTATTCCCGTGATTCAGAAAATGGAGATTGTGGATCTACGTACGGTGACGCTGGATGTGCCGGGGCAGGATGTCATCTCGCGCGACAATGTCACGGTGCGGGTCAACGCGGTCGTCTATTTCAAGGTGGTTGATCCCGAGCGTGCCATTATCCAGATCGAAAACTACGGCATGGCCACCAGTCAGATCGCCCAGACCACGCTGCGTTCGGTGCTGGGCAAGCACGATCTCGATGAGATGCTTTCCGAGCGGGATCGTCTTAATGATGATATTCAGACCATTCTCGATCAGCAGACGGAAGCCTGGGGGATCAAGGTCTCCAACGTCGAGATCAAACAGGTCGACATCAGCGAGGATATGGTGCGCGCCATCGCACGACAGGCCGAGGCAGAACGCGAGCGTCGGGCCAAGATCATCGCGGCAGAAGGGGAGATGCAGGCTTCCGAAAAGCTGGTGGAAGCCGCCGAGATCATGTCCAAAAACCCGGCCGCCCTGCAGCTTCGCTATCTGCAGACCATGAGTGACATGAGCAACAAGAATGCCTCCACCATCGTCTTCCCGCTGCCGCTGGAGATCACCAAAATCTTTGAGCAGATGCGCAATCGTTCAGAGCCCTGAGCGACTGTGACAAATCTGAAATCGTACCGCAGACATCAACAATCTAACCTATGATGTGAAACGTCGTTTCAAGAATCATCGAGGGAGAGCACCACGTGCAAAAAACCACCGTACTGAGCGCTGCCGTACTGGCAGGCATGTTGAGCATTGCACCGGCCATGGCCGATCAGCAGACGCCTGAAACCGATAACATCAACGATGTGCCGGCAGGCAACTATACGATTGATCCGCTGCATTCCAAGATTACCTGGGGCGTGGACCATTACGGTTTTTCTCACTACGAAGGCCAGTTCGTGGATCTGTCCGGTTCGCTCAGACTCGGTGAAGATCCGGCCGACAGCAACCTGAAAATCGAGATCCCGCTGAACAGGGTGCTGACCGGCAGCGACCTGAGCGAGCATCTTCAGGGCGAGAAATTCTTTAATAGCAGCAAGCATCCGACGGCGACCTTCACCTCTACCAGCATCGAACTCGATGGTGATGATGAGGCCACCATTATTGGTGATCTCTCCCTCAATGGTCAGACCCATTCCGTGGAAATCGACGCCGAGTTCAACCGCGGGGGCGTGTACGCCTTTGACAAGAAATACCACATCGGTTTCAACGGTGAGGCCACCATCAAGCGCAGCGACTTTGCCATCAACTACCTGATGCCGGAAGGTGATCAGCAGGGCATCAGCGATGAGGTCAAGCTGCAGATCGAAGCGGAATTCGTTCCAGAATAAAGTCGGTTACCTTTCTGCCATCGAGGACATGGCGTCCGTGACGTCTGATTGACAGGGCCGCGATCCTTGCTGATCGCGGCCTTTTTTGTGGTGTCAGAACGTGTCCTTGAATCCCGGTACTCAGCGGTTGTCATCCTCTGGACGGCGGATGAGGGCTGCAGAATATGCCGACCGCGGGATGCATGATGAATCTTCGGCTGTTAAACTGCGCCGCAATTGATGACCTCTTTGATGAGTTGAAGCAATGATCTCGATGCCTGTCACGACCCTTTGGCGTTCCACGCCACCCTGAGCCTTTCAGGACTTTCCGCTCACCCGAGCGGTGCACTCGCACGAGTGCTTTTGTCGTGACGTCTCCGGCGTCAAATCCCCGTATGTCGTTTTAAATTAAATCGCTGTGTCACTAGAGGCTCGCCGCCCGTTACCGGGGGGCGGCATGTCATGTCCTGTTTCAGACAGGACCATGGTATCGATGCCGTCGCTGATCGTTTTTCGGCGCAAGGCGTCAGGCATGTTCATGGTATGTAGATAGCCATCGTAGCACGACAGGTCATCCGTTTTTCCGCCCGGCGCGCGACGTTTGAGCGCCGGCAGCACTCGCTTGCCCCATGGGGGCATCATGAATTTTTAACCGTGGAAGGAAGTGTGAGCATGAGAGGCTCAATAAAACAAAACTGGTTGTCCAATATACGTCCTGACGTGTTGTCAGGGCTGGTTGTCGCACTGGCACTGATCCCCGAGGCCATCGCCTTTTCCATCATTGCCGGCGTCGATCCTCAGGTCGGGCTATATGCGTCCTTTTCGATGGCGGTGGTCATCTCGATTACCGGCGGACGGCCGGCGATGATTTCGGCAGCCACCGGTGCCATGGCGCTTTTGATGGTGACGCTGGTACGCGATCACGGCCTTGAATATCTGCTGGCGGCGACCATCCTGACCGGGCTTTTGCAGATTCTGTGGGGCTATCTGAAACTGGCCAATCTGATGCGCTTTGTCTCCCGCTCGGTGGTGGTCGGCTTTGTCAACGCACTCGCCATCCTGATCTTCATGGCGCAATTGCCGGAGATCACCGGCGCCAATGCCACGCTGACGGTCTACGCCATCATGCTGGGCGGGCTGGCGATCATTTATCTCTTCCCGTATGTGCCGAAGGTGGGCAAGGTCGTCCCTTCGCCGATGGTCTGTATTGTGCTGATGACGGCCGTAGCCATGATCTTCGGGCTTGATGTGCGCACCGTGGGGGACATGGGCAGTCTGCCGGATAGCCTGCCGGTCTTCCTGATTCCTGATATTCCGCTCAATCTCGATACGCTCATGATCATCTTCCCCTATGCCCTGACCCTGTCGATGGTCGGGCTTCTGGAGTCGATGATGACCGCCACCATCGTCGATGATCTGACCGATACGCCCAGTGACAAGAATCGTGAATGCCGAGGCCAGGGCATTGCCAACGTGGCGACCGGTTTTCTGGGCGGCATGGCCGGCTGTGCCATGATCGGCCAGACCGTCATCAACGTGAAATCCGGCGGGCGGACAAGGCTTTCGACCATGACGGCGGGTGTGGGGCTTTTGATCATGGTGGTCTTTCTGGGCCCCTGGGTGGCACAGATTCCGATGGCCGCGCTGGTCGCCGTGATGGTCATGGTCTCGATCGGTACCTTTGACTGGGGCTCGATCCGTGATCTGCCCAAAAAGCCGCTGACCACCAACATCGTCATGCTCGCTACCGTGGCGGTGACCGTGGCTACGCATAATCTGGCCATGGGCGTACTGGTCGGCGTGCTGCTGGCGGCGCTTTTCTTTGCCAACAAGATTGGCCGAATCCTGCAGATTGATAGCGTGCTTGCCGAGCAGGAAGGCAAGCAGCAGCGTGACTATCACGTGCGCGGTCAGGTTTTTTTCGCCTCGACCACTCGCTTTGCCGATGCCTTTGACGTCAAGGAGGGGGTAGATCGGGTCTGCATCAACGTGACGCACGCCCATTTCTGGGACATTACAGCGGTCGAGGTACTGGATCGAATCGTCATGAAGTTTCGTCGAGAGGGCATCGATGTCGAGGTGATCGGGCTCAACGAAGCCAGTCAGACCATGGTCGATCGCTTTGGGGTACACGACAAGACCGATGGCATTATAGAGCCGGGCGGTCACTGAGCGTCATCATGTTTCCGGGCCACGGCATGTGTGCCCGGTATGAGCCACACTCGAACAACGACACGTGTTGCGGGAGATTCCCATGAGCAGAACCATCATTGCCTGCTTCGATGATCAGGCACGCTCTGACAGCGCCATCGGTGACTATGCGGCCTGGGCGGCCCGCCGGATCGAGGCGCCCTTGTGTCTTTTGCATGTTCTTGAGCAAAAAGTCATCACGCATGAGGATTATTCCGGCCAGATCGGGCTGGGGACTCGTGAGCGCATGCTGGAGGAGCGCACCGAAGAAGAAGGGCGAATGATTCGTCAGGCGCGTGACGAAGGACGCCAGATGCTTGAGGCGCTCAAGGCGCGTTTGACCGATGACACCCTGACGCCACAGACCCAGCAGCGCCATGGCGTGCTGGCAGAGACCCTGCGTGAACAGTGTCAAAAAGAGGATCTACTGGTACTGGGGCGATGTGGCCATCAGCACGATCATGAAGATGAAAGCACATCACTGGGCGCGCATCTGGAAGATCTGGCGCAGCATCTCGATGTGCCCATGCTGATCGCTCCGGCCCGGTTTCAGGTGCCGGCTCGTGCCATGGTGGCCTTCGATGGCAGTGAAAGAGGTCTTGAGCAGCTTTCGCGGCTGGTCAAATGGGGTTGGCTTGAAGGGCTCGAAACGCATGTGGTGCATGTCAGCGAACCGGCTGACAAGGCACCGGCCGAGCGTGGCGCTGAACTGTTGAAGGCGGCCGGTATTGATGCCCAGCCTGTCACTCTGGAAGGGGATGCCGGGCGCAAGCTACCGGCCTACGCTCGTGAGCAGGCGATCGATTTTGTCGCGATGGGCGCCTATGGACACAGCTCGCTGCGGCGCTTTTTGATGGGCAGTACGACCCACAGGTTGCTGGAGGCGATGCCGGGCGCGATTCTTTTGATGCGCTGATCACACCCCCACCGCCAGTAAAAAGGGGCGCCCGACCGGGCGCCCCTTTTTTGATCGGCTTCACAAGAGACGTTACTGCCCCATTGTGACCATGTCGCCCTTGAAGGCCACTTCGGTCACGACGTTGCCGGCACGGCACTCATAGCGCTGACTGTCCGGATTGGCGCGCTGTTCGTAGTAGCTGGTGATATTGACGATAGCATTGGCGCCGACCTGACGGGCACGCTCCTGCAGGGCCAGCAGCGACTGAAGCGCCGCCAGACGACAGGATTCGTCATCGGTACGTAGGGCTGCGCGTACCTTGTTGGAACTATAGAAGCCGCCACGACGTGTCTGAATGGCCGGATGCTGCTGGTCGGCAAAATAGAGCCGGATCGAGGGGTCGAGCTTTTCCTGCGCCTCGGGCTGCGTCATGACCTCGGACAGCGGCTGCATCAGAAAGGTGTTGCGTGCCTGTGCAGGGCCTGCCGTGGCCAGCATGATCAGGGCACCCGTCATGGCGGCAGCCAGTGAGACTTTAAAGGGCAGGTGGAAGGTCATCGAACGTCCTCCGGGAGGTATCAAAAAGGCAGGGTGCACAATGTAGCCTTTCACACACGTTTGCGAAAGGCCACGATGCGGGCCTCAGTCTGAAAACGGTTTACGAAAGGCCTGAAAGCAGTGCTGATTTCGCGGCAGTGCCACGACCCGGTGCGCATCGAGCCCCGGCACCCTGACGGGCTCAAGCTGCGCAAACGCTGGAATATCCTCGGGGCTGACCCGGTTATAAGGGGGGTGGTCATTCCAGCCCAGCAGCAGTAATCCGCCGGGACGCAGACAGTCAATGCAGGCGGTAAAGGCCTGTTCCACATCGGCCAGCTCATTCAACCCCCAGCCCAGCACGCCGTTACATAGCACGGCGTCGAGCCCCTCATCCGGGATATGATCGCCGAGCATGGTCAGGTTGCCCACGATATGGCTGTCTCCGCCAAAGGGGCGCTTGGCGGCGTCCAGATCGATGGTGGTGACCTCGGTGTCGCCCAGCAGTGACGGATAGTGATGGGTATACCAGCCACAGCCCACCATCAGCACGCGACGAATGCTGTCATCGCCTGCGATGGCCGGCAGAATGTGGTTTTCAAACATGATGCGGTCACGGTAAGGATAACGCAGCCGGACACCATGATGGTCCAGCGTGCGAAGGGTCGTGGCCGTCCAGCCATATAGCGCTGCCTTGAACGTCATGTATCGTCTCTCGTTATTGTCTTGTCGTGATACGAAACACTCAAAAACGAGCGCACTGCCTGATGCTGGCCTGAAAAAGCGCGATCAGAACAGTCCGCCGTTGACGGCAATCACCTGGCGGGTCACGTAGCTGCTGTCTTTCGAGCATAAAAAGCTGATGACACCGGCCACTTCCTCGGCATCGCCCATGCGCTGCATCGGGACGATTTTTTTGATGTCCACATCGATGTTATCGGTCATGTCGGTATTGACCCAGCCCGGCGCAATACAGTTCACCGTAATCTTTCTTTTGGCCAGCTCAAGCGCCAGCGATTTGCTGGCGGCGATCAGGCCGCCCTTGGCCGCGCCATAGTTGACCTGCCCACGATTGCCGATCACGCCGGCGGCGGAGGAGAGCACCACGATGCGACCGGGCTTTCGACGCTGAATCATGGGCATCACCAGCGGCCTGAGTACGTTGTAAAACCCGCCCAGATCCACGTTGAGCACGCTGTCCCACTGCTCATCAGACATGCCCGGGAAGGGGGCATCCTGATGAAAGCCGGCGTTGAGCACCACGCCATGATAGGCCCCGTGCTCGGCGATATCAGCCTCAAGACAGGCGCGTGCCTGCTCGCGGTCGCCGACATCGAATGACAGCAGGCGTGCCTGGCGACCCATGGCGGTGATTTCATCGGCCACGGCACGTGCGCCGGCCTCGCTGTGGCGATAGTGCACGACGATATCAAAACCGTCGCGTGCCAGACGCAGGGCGGCCGCCCTGCCGATGCCGCGACTGGCGCCGGTAATCAGGATGGTCTGTGACATGTCATCTTCCGATAGCGTTGGAGGGTATGTTCGTTGGCAATGAAGGGTTGAATGGACGGTGCGGCGATCATGCGTCATCCGGGGTCTGTAAAACACTCAACGTTGCCCTGGCCAGCCAGTCGTGTTCGGGGGTATCACCACTTCGGTAGAGCACTCCTTCAAAGGTGCCCAGGCCACTGTCGGCGACGGTGTCCACGCTGACTCTGACTTCCAGCGGGCAGTCAAAACTCAGGTAATCAGTGTTCGCCTCGAATCGTCGAGCGCCCAGCAGCATGCCCTGTCTGGGTGTGCCGCCCTCGCGAGGCTGCAGGGTTGACCAGGCCGCCGAGGCCTGGGCCATCCATTCCAGTGCCACCTGTACCGCAATGCCGCGGGTGCCGGCAAAAAGATCCCCGGATGAGGGGGTTACGGCGGCCACGATATGGTGCTCATCAGCATTGATGACGTGGTCGAGCAGACACATCGGCCCCTGATGCGGCACCAGCGAGGCCACGGGTGGCCAGACAGATTCCGGGCTGGACTCAGGCATCGTGACGCTCCAGCACCAGAGCGGCGTTGTTGCCGCCAAAGGCAAAGGCGTTGGAAAGCGCCACGCGCGGCTGTCCGGTGATCCCGGCATCTACCAGCGACAGGGGCATCAGCGAGGCGTCGAGCGGCTGATCATGAACATGGCGCGGCAGAAAGCCGTGTTCCAGCGCCAGCCAGCAAAAGGCGGCTTCAAGCGCACCGGCCGCGCCCAGCGTATGGCCGGTCAATGCCTTGGTCGAGCTGGCCGGCGGCTGGCGGCTGCCAAACACATCATGAAGGGCCAGCGCTTCCATCGCATCGTTATGTGTGGTCGCCGTGCCGTGCAGGTTGAGGTAGTCGATATCACCGGGAGTGCGGCCGGCCATGTCGAGCGCCTGACGGATGGCGGCGATGGCGCCGTGTCCATCCGGGGCTGGCGCCGAAATGTGATGGGCGTCCGAGCTTTCCCCGTAGCCGGTCAGCTGAATGCCGCCGGGCTCGCGGGTGACGATGAAAAGCGCCGCCGCTTCGCCGATGTTGATGCCACATCGGTCCGCCGTGAAGGGCTGACAAGGTGTATCGCTGATCGCGCCCAGCGCATCAAAGCCATGGACGGTCAGGTGACACAGGGTGTCGGCGCCGCCGGCGATCACGGCGTCGGCCTGGCCTGAGAGCAGCAGGCGTCGAGCCGCGCTCAGTGCCCGGGCGCCAGAGCTGCAGGCCGTGGAGATGGTCCAGGCGGGCCCCGAGAGGCCGAGGTGCGCGCGAATGAAATGGGCCGGCGCGCCCAGCTCCTGATGGGCATAGCGATAGTGTTCGTCAAAGTCGTTGCCGGGCCCGGTACGGGCGATGGCCGCCTCGGTTTCGGAGATGCCCGAGGTGCTGGTGCCCATGACCACCGCAATGCGATCCGGGGCGTGGTGTTTGAGCGCCTCATCCAGCTGTGGACTCAGCGCCGCCAGTGCCGTGGCAATGAGGCGGTTATTGCGGCTGGTATGCTCGACCGGCCAGCCCTTGGACGAGACCAGCGCCGTCGTGATATCGCCCAGCGCCAGTACGCGCCCTGGCGTGTAGCGCTCGCTGTTGGTCAGCCCGCGCTGCCCTGTGGCCAGCGCCTTCATGATGGTGTCGTGGTCTCCGCCGAGGCTGCAGATCACGGCCGGCGAGGAGAGTCGGCAATCCTTACGCGTCATGGCGTCTTTCCCGCGTTTTGAGTGTTGCCGAAGGGCGTGATGACCATGCGATAACCAATCTGGAAATCGGTCAGGACGTCATGGGCCTGGTCGGTGGGGTGATCAATGGTATCGATGCGAGCCATGAGCGTGTCGCCGTCCAGAATCTCGCGCACTCGGCCATGTTCGAAACGCTGATCCTGTACCCGCCATGTACTGCCCTTGAAGACCGCCTGCAGATCGGCTTCGGGGCGCAGGCTCCATTCCAGACGCTGGGCAAACCATTTGGCCGGAAAGGGCGGCTCATCCATGATCGACTGGGTGTAGCGCGCGCCCTGATCGTCGCGTACCAGCGTGAACAGCCGCTGACCGGTGGGCGTGGCAATCACCACGCGCATCCCCTGATCAGAGAGACGAATGACCGACAGCAGTGTCTGCTCGGGGCGTGAGGCATCAAAGGGAGTAATGGTCAGCTTGCGCTTGAGCGTTTGTGTTTCGCCCTGCCAGCCGGGCGCCGACTGGGGTGCCATGGCCGGCACGCCACAGCCGGCAAGCAGGGTCAGCATCAGCAAAAGCGCGGCGGGCCAGAGTCGTCGGGACATAAAAAGGGCTGTCATGCGGCGTGTCCACACAGTTGGGCCAGCGTGTTGAGATGGCGACGCGGCTGGCTGACGAAGGGGTTGTTGTCATCCCAGGCATAGCCTGCCAGCACGGCGCTGATCATGCGCCGCAGGTAGGCCGGTGGCTCGGGATGGAAGATGATGGCCGGCAGTCGGCCATCGTACCAGGCATCCACAAAGGCGCGGAAGGTATCGATGCCGTGACGCAGCGGGTGCTCGAAATCTTTCTGCCAGTCCACAACCTGGCCCTCGAGCTGTGCTCTGACCAGCGGTACGGCCAGACAGGCCGAGCGCACGGCGATAGTGACACCGGAGGAAAAAATGGGATCGAGAAATTCTCCGGCGTTGCCCAGGATGGCGTAGCCCGGCCCGGTGAGCGTGGTGACATTGCGGCTGTACCCGCCAAGTGCTGCCACTTCGCGATGAGGCGTGGCGGGGTCGAGCCAGTCATCAAGCTCGCCAAAGGCCTCAAGGCACGCCTGAAAGCGCTGTGGCGCGTCGGCATCCGGGGGCGCCAGTCGTGAAAGCTCATCAGGCGCGCCGACAAAGCCGGCCGAGGCCCGGCCGTTGGCAAAGGGAATCACCCAGTACCAGACATTGGCCTGTGGATGCAGCCCGATCTGAATCTTGGTGCGGTCAAACCCGTGTTCGCGACAGGCCTCGGGCGTCAGCGATAGATGGGTGAACAGGGCCTGGCGCGGCGTCAGATGGGTTTCTTCCAGCGTGTTTTCCAGCCGCCCCAGCACCTGGGCCAGACCGCTGGCATCGAGCACGAAGCGGGCCCTGAGCTGCCAGCAGTGGTCCTGCTCATCACGAATGGTCAGTGTCGGGATCTCGGGGTGGCGATCAAAGGCCATGACCCGCTGACCAAAACGCACCTCGGCGCCGCGCTCACAGGCGGCCTCGATCAGGCGCTGATCGAAGTCGGCACGCTCGACCTGCCAGGCCTGCCCCGTCCCTTCGCTCGACTTGTCCTGGAAGTTGATGTTGACCCGCTCATCGCCGCGGACAAAGCGGGCACCATTTTTCATCTGATAGCCGGCACCCGAGACCACTTCGGCCAGTCCTGCCATTTCAAGGTCCATCAGACACTGCGGCAAAAGGCTCTCGCCGATGGAAAAGCGCGGGAAGTGCGTCGCCTCGATCACGATGATGCGATGGCCGGCCCTGGCCAGCATGGCGGCCGCCACGGCACCGGCAGGCCCGGCACCGATGATGGCCACATCGGTGTCATGCAGAGGCATTTCGGTCTCGGCAGGGGTGGGCACAGAAGTGGTCATGGCGTTATCCGTGGTCGTGTTCATGGTCGGAAGTCGTTGTCTGATCCCCAGGCAGGCGATGCTGCACCAGCGCCGTGAGCAGCCAGACGCTGGCAAGGCCGATCAGGGTGGTCATGCCGATATGATGAAGTACCGGCGTGGCGCTGAAGGCCAGCAGGCCAAAGGCCAGAAGACTCGAGATGATCGACAGCGTGATCGCAAGCCAGGCGTGGTGCGCTCTGGGATGTTCCTGCATGAAGATGCCAGCGTCCAGCCCGATTCCCAGCACCAGCAACAGCGCCAGCTGATGAAACAGATTAAGCGGCACGCCCAGCAGGGCATAGAGCGTCAGCACGGTCAAAATGGCGCCGCCGGCTGGTGCAATGACGCGCCAGGTGCGCCAACGATAGCGCAGGGCCAGCATCAGGGTCAGCACCACAAGCGCGCCGGCCACCCACTGCGCGATCTGGCGGCGCAGCTTGCCCAGCACGTTGCTGATCTGCTCGACCCGGTCGACCAGCTCGATATGTTCATCGCTACGCGCCAGGCTCTCCAGTTGCTGGCGTCCGGCACTGTCGAGTCGGCCGTTCAGCGTGATCATGCCGGCGACCTGTCCCTTGCCGATATCGCCCAGCCACAGGCGCTGATCACTCTCGCCCAGGGGGCTGGCCAGCCAGTGATCCAGCGTCAGCGGTGGTGATGTTTCCAGCATGGCCATGGCGCGTTCGTACAGTGCCGGCGGCAGACCTGCCGAGGCGTATACGCGATCAAGCTGCTGCTGGTAAAGCGTGCGGGTGCGTTCAAGATTGGCGCTTTGACGTGCTCCTGAAGGAACGTGATCGGCCAGGCTGGTATGACTGCTCAGGTGGCCATCCTTCACCAGCCTGTCCAGCATCGGGTCAAGCGACTCCACCCGACCGAGAAAGCCCTCACTGTCGTGAGCCGTGATCAGGAGATAGACGGTGCCGGTATCGCGTCCTAGCTCGCGCTGAATCAGCGCTTCATCGCCGAGCAGCTGCTGTGAAGAGGTGTTGAGCAGACGCAGGCTGTCATCGCTTTGCAGGCGCACGCCGGCAATGACAACGGCGATCACGGCCAGTACCAGTGCCAGGCGCGGGCCGAGCCGACCACGAAGACGCTCGAGCACCTGCCAGAGCCGCCCGGCCAGTGTTTGCGTACCTGGAGTGGTGCGCACGCGCGTCATGGGCAGCCACAGCACCACGGTCAGCCAGGCGCCGATCAGGCCGCAGCCGGCAAACACTGCCATCTGACGAAGCCCAGGCATGGGGGTGAAAGCTTGGACCACATAGGCCATGACGCTGGTCACAAGACCAAGCGCCAGCCCCGGCAGCATGGTGCGCAGCCGAAATGTCCGGCCGGCCAGCACTCGGGCGCACTGAAGATGCAGGGCGTAGTCGATGGCCACGCCGATCAGGCTGCTGCCAAAGGCGATGGTCAACAGATGAATGCCCTGAAACCACCACAGGGTGATTGCCAGTGCAAACACACCGCCGGTTGCCAGTGGCAGCAGCAGGGTGGCGATCGTGACCGGTGAGCGAAACACCACCAGCAAAATGAGCAGTACCCCGATCAGTGAGCCCAGCCCGATGGTACTGATCTCGCTTCTGGCCTGATGGGCGCCGTCGGCGGCGTGAAAGACCATGCCGGAGCGCCAAAGATGCGCTTCTGGGTGCGTCTTTTGAAAGCTTGCGATGGCATCGGTCAAACGATCCTGCAGCCCCGTATCCCAGGCATTACCCGAAAGTGTTGCGGTCATGACAACCAGGTTTCGGCCATCGACCTTGAGCGTGACCAGATCGCCCTGCGTATCGAAGCGGGTGGAGAGCTGGCTGTCGAGCCAGCGGTTGAGCAGTCCGAAGGGGTCGCGCACCGGGTGCTGGTCGATTCCGGTGGGCATGACCAGTGAGGACAGCGACTGACGACGCAGGTCATCGGTGTCACCGCTGTCGATGGTCGCGCGCAGATCATCACTGAGCAGCCGATAGCGCGATGGCCCCAGTACTTCGAGCAGGCTGTCGAGCTGATAGTCGCCCGGGCGATAGCGCAGTTCGCTGACAACGCCTGCCGCCTCCAGATCGCTGGCCAGTTCGGCCGCCGCCTCTCCGGGTTGCTCGGCATCGAGCAGCAGCACAAACCGGTGCGTAAAGGGCGCGCTGAGCTGATCGTTGGCGCGATCAACCCCGGGAGACTGGTGGGTCTCGGGCAGCAGTGCCGTGATGCGGGTATCAAGACTTGCCCCGCGCAGCAGCTGCCAGGCGCTGAAGATCAGACAGATCGTCAGCACCAGCCCCCATAGAAGTGCCGGCAGTCGCAGCGAGCGCATTATGGCGAAGACACCTGTTGCGAAGCGGCGTCAGAGGCGCCGGGGCTTTCGTTCGGCGGCAGCAGATGAATATCGAGGCGATCGCCATCGGCCATGGCCATGCCGATCTGTTCAAGGCGCGCATCGCCATGCATGTCGATGGTATGGAGATAGTTCGCCAGCCCTTGCTGGCGTGGCACCAGCGTGGCATGCCAGTCCGCCTGATCGCCTTCAAGCGTGATGTCAAAGCGTTCTGCCAGCGCCGAGAACTGGCCGTTGAGCAGCTGCATGATCAGCGTCGCCACGCCGGCCGGATCATCGTTGATGTGCTCGCCGTTACGCTCAATGCCTGATTTTGAAAGCTCCATGGTCTCTTCTACCGGCGACTCCAGTGACCAGATCACGTGGTCGCCCTGTTCGAAGCGATAGCGACCGTGGCCATCGATCCGGGTGTCCAGATCGGCCAGATAGCGGGTCTGCTCGAAACGCCCGGACACGTCGCCCTGAGCGGCCAGGTGGTCTGCCAGAGTCTCAAGGCTCATGGCCCTGGCCGGCAGGGCGGCCATCCACAGTGGGAGGGTGACAACGAGAAGGCTCAGCGGTCGTAAACGCGTGCGACAAGACATGTAACTCAAGCTCCTGGGCCGGCAGGACAGCGGGTGTCCGTGGTTTAACGGGGTGGACGTGCGTTTTGCTTTTCGGACTGCCAGAACGGGTAAAAGTTGAACCACTGTAGCGGATAACGACAGCAGAAATGCTCCAGGCGCGAGACAAAGTGCTTCATGGTGCTGTCCATCCAGGCATCGCGCGTCCGGCGCGAAAGACTTGTGGCATCTCCCAGCGACTCAAAGTGCACGTAATGTGACTGTCCCTGCCGGGCGCAGACCAGCAGATACAGCGGACAGCGCAACAGCATGGCCAGCCAGAAGGCGCCTTCGGGAAAGGGCGCCGGTCGGCCGAGAAAATCGATCCAGCGACGTCGGGCGTCGGCTTCGATGGGTTCGCGGTCGGCGGCGATGACCACAAAGCCTCCCTCGGCCACACGAGCCTGAAGCCGCTGGGCCGTGGCAGGCCCCATGTCGCTGACCTCGATGATGTCCACCGACAGCGGGCGGTCGATATCGTTGAACAGGGAGTTGAAGCGCTGGGCGTGCTGAGTATGCATGACCACGCTCATCTTCAGATCGCGACGCAGTCGTCCGAGCGCCTGGCAGACCTCGTGGCTGCCCAGGTGCGTGACCACAATGATGCCGCCCTGACCGGAATCGATGGCAGCTCTGAGTGTTTCACGCTGCTCGATATGGATGGACTCGGGGGCAATGCGGCCGTAAAGCGCCAGCACCTTGTCCAGAATGGCCGTACCGAAGGTGGTGAAATGACGCACGGTGGTCAGACGCGGCATCGACACCGAGGGGCAAAAGGCCTTGAGTCGTGCCTGATATTCGCGTGAGGCACGTCGGGCGATCGGACGGCGCAGCCAGTAATAGATTCCGACCAGAAACAGCACGCCCTGATAGGCATGCGCTCCGAAACGGTCGTAAATGGCCAGCATCAGCCTGATGCCGCCAAGCGAGCCGGACTCACTGATGGCCGACCAGTGGCGCGGCGTACGTTTGCGTCGTGATGATGTCATGAAGAGCTCTTGTGTTGCGCCTCGCGCCGATGCCGGCAGCGCCTGAAGATCAGCATCGGCACTCGTATCAGCATGCCCAGCGTCAGACGCAGGTGCATGCGTGCCATCAGAACGTTGTCGCGAAAAAGGCGAAAGTGGGAGACGCCATCGGTGGGATAGGTTACCCGCACCGGCAGGTTATCGACCGGATGACCGGCCCAGAACCAGCGCACCAGCACCTCGGTATCAAACTCCATGCGATTGCCGCAGCCGTGGCGCAAGAGCATGGCATTGAGCGGGGCCAGCGGGTAAAGGCGCACGCCGCACATGGTATCGCGCAGCGCCATGGACAGCGTGTTGAACCAGACCCACACATGAGTGATGTAGCGACTGACAAAGCGATGAAGCGGCACGCTATGGTCAAAGCGCGGATAGCCGATCAAAAGCCGTTCGGGCGCCTGCCTTGCCGCCTCGATAAAAGGCGGCAGGCTGGCACGATCGTGCTGGCCATCGGCATCGACCTGAAGCGCATGGGTAAATCCTAGGGTCTGGGCATGAGCAAGGCCGTGGCGAACGGCATACCCCTTGCCGCGATTGTGCGGCAGGCGCAGCAGGTGCACATCACTTGCCTGCGCCAGACGATCGAGTACCCCGGCACAGGCCGCGTCGCTGCCATCATCGACCAGCACGATGGGTAGTTTCAGATCGGCGAGCCCCTCACAGGTCGCCACAATGGCGTGCTCATGGTTGTAGACGGGCACCAGCACGCAGGGCGTAAACGCGGCACGGTCTGGGGTGCGATTCATGAAGACTCCCGGGCGCCGGCGGCCGGATCGACACCGAGCAGACGCAGTTGCAGATGCTGACCCCGATGCGAGGCGACGGTGATGTTCAGATCGTCACGCTGGCGGGTCAGGGTCATGACAGCACGATCGCCTGGCAGCAATGGGGCAGGAAAGCGCACCCGACGCATGTCGCGCCATCGATCCGGTTCGCCGAAAAGGCGCTCGGCCTGCTGGCGCGCCCAGTGAATCAGGGCAATGCCGGGCACGATCGGGCGGCCCGGGAAGTGGCCTTCCAGTGCTGCCAGTCGCTCCGGGACCTCAAGCGTAATCCGGCGTTGATCGAACGTTGGAGACTCGATATCCAGCCAGCGTGGCTGTCGTCGATCGTCCAGATCATCAAACAGGTGGCGTGCCATGGTCCGGGTCAGCTTGCCCTGCGCGTTGACCGGCAAATGGTGCACAAAGCGCCAGAAGCGCGGCAGCACCACCGGCTCAAAGGCATCGGCCAGATGCTGTCGCAGGGCGCTGATGAGGGCTCGGCGCGTGTCATGATCATGAGCAATGCTTTCCTCGGTCATGGCCACAATGGCGCCAATGCGGCCGCCCGAATGATCGATGGTCAGACAGCGGGCACTCAGGACGCCAGCAAAGCATTCGATATGATGAGCCAGCCCTTCAAGCGAGACCCGTTTGCCGGCGACCTTGACGATACGGTCGGCGCGCCCGTGGAGGGTAAAGCGGGCAGGGTGCTCGTCGAGCAGCTCGATGTGGTCGGCCTGCTCGTGCCACTGTTCCGGCTCGGGCAGCCGTTTTGATCGCAAAAGGGTACGTTTACCGTCGCAGCGCAGCACGACATCATCAAGCGCCTGCCATGTCGTGTCCTGACATGGTCTGCGCCAGGCAATGGCGCCGCTTTCCGAGCTGCCGTAGATTTCGATGAGCTCACTGCCCATCAGGGCTTCGGCCTGTACGGCGGCGTCATGGGGCAGGGGAGCCGCGGCACTGAAAATGCGTCCGGGGGCGCGCTCCGGCATGCCGGTAGTACTTTCCGGCAGGCGGGAAAGCTGGGGCGGTGAGCTGATCAGGGCGCTGACCGGCAGGCGGGTCAGCCACTCGGCCAGCGTCTCGGGCCAGGTCACGATCTCGAGCCCGAAGGGGTGTGAGGTGGCAAGCGCCCTCAAAAGTCCGGCGGTCAGCCCCCAGGTATGCTGGTGACTGACCTGACTGATGACGACCCCTTCCGCGAGCGGCCAGTGCCGCTCAAAGGCGGCGACTTCTGCCTCGAGCTGGCCCAGAGTGCGAAAGATGGGCGTGGGTTCGCCGCTGGAGCCGGAGGTGAACAGCACCACAGCGTCATGATCGGGCGACAGATCGGGAATGGGCCGAGACGGCGTGACCGGCGCTGCGGGGACCCATGCATCGACAAACTCTCCCAGCAGGGTCAGATGGTGCCGGCGCAGATGAGCCACGGTCTCTGGCAGATTGTCGCCAGGTAGCCAGACCCGATGGCCGGCGTGCCAGAGCCCGAGCAGGGCCGTCGTAAACCGCCATGGGTCAGTGTCGTAAAGGGCCACATCCTGTCCGGCCGGTAGCGGCGTATTGGCCCAGGCCTCGATGGCCTGCCACAGTTCACCGCGGGTGCGTACCCGCTGTCCTGATTGGGCCACGATGTCATCGGGCTCTCCCGTCAACCACGGGCAGCGGGTCAGTGATGGCGCGCAGAGAGAGTGATGAATCATGCGTGCACCGTTTTGCGTCGAACGCGCTGACGTACCAGCCATTCACCGGCCATCAGCAGTGCCGCCAGCAGGTAGCTGATGGCCCCCGTATAGATCTGCCAGACGTTCAGGGGGGCCCACAGCGCCAGCGTCAGAGCGACAAGGGCGTTGAGCGTCATGAAAATGCCCCACATCCAGGTCACACGTCGGGTGTAGCGCACGCCACTGGGAGGCAGGTCGGGCTCTGAAAGACGCGCCAGACGCTCGATCAGGGGAGTGGCCCGCAGGCTGCCCAGAAAGACCAGTGCCAGCGAGACATTGATGATGACCGGATAGAGCCGAATGCCCAGTTCGGCCTGCCCGCCAAGCAGCAGGGCCAGCAGTATCACCAGCACCGCAGTCCAGCGCAGGCGATGAAGGCCTGCCAGCCACTGAAGACTGGCCAGAACCATGAAGGTGATCAGCAGGGCCCGGGTGCCCCATAGTGGCAGAACGACCCAGAGTGCGACCGGAAACAGCACCATCGAAAGCGGTGATGACCAGTGACGTGTTCCCGGGCGTCCGGCGGGCATGACTCCCATCATGAACCTCAGTCGCAGCGACGCTCGGCGACCAGAGCGCTGAGCTGTCTGAGGCTGGCAAAGTGTTCGCGGTTCTCCTCGGCATCGCTGTCCAGGCGGATACCGTAACGCTTTTGAAGCGCCAGCCCAAGCTCCAGCGCATCAATGGAATCCAGCCCCAGCCCGTCGCCAAACAGGGGCGCTTCAGGCTCGATGTCATCAGCCGTAATGTCTTCAAGCTCCAGCGCTTCGATGATCATGTTGGCGACATCGCGTTCGAGGTCGGTCAATGCAGTCTTGGCCATGTGGTGTTCTCCGCAGTCCTTGTTGTCTTGTTCGAACAGATGAATACGCTGCTGGAGGGGCATCTGTCCGATATGTTCGGGCGGCATATGATGCCAGAACCGAACATTGTTTGGGGTGCTATCCGCCGTGTGGTGTCCTGTCCATTACGCCGAGCAGCCAGTCAAGCCGTGGCGCGCGCGTTTTGAGCTCGCACCGCCCCATCAGCCAGTCGATCAGCAGTGGCGGTGTCACGGTCGGCAGCGAATCAACAGGAGGTTCAGCCGGGTTCGCCTGCAGGGCGATGGCATCGGCGGCAGGTGAGAGTGACAGCTCCATCAGCATGGCGGAGGGCGCCTGCGGTGCCTGGGTCTGGATGCGATAACGGTCGGGGACCGGCGAGTCGGTCAGCACCAGCATGACACTATCGTATCCCTCTGCCAGATAGCCGCGGGCTTCACTCAAAAGCGCCTCGAACTCTTCCCCGGCAGCGGCCAGCGCGGCCATCGAGGCGTGATTGTTAAAGGCAATCGAATAGACGCCAAGTACGGCGTTATGAACCGACAGGCCGAAGCGAGCTGGCGATAGCGGCTCGCCCTCAAACAGCGTATCCAGCATGTCCAGCGGACGATGACCGTCCCCGTGGCGTGAGGCATGCAGTATCGGCATGGCGATACGCTCATGAGCGCCCATGTCACCAAGCAGCGTACACACGGCACGCCCCAGTGGCGTCAGGCGTCGTCGCAGCAGGGCCGGTACACTGGTGGCCGCCGGCTTTTCATCGGTAATGACACCGGCTGGCACCTCTTCGCCTGCGCGCTCGGGAAGCCAGGCGCGCCAGCGATGAAGATAGAGCGTAGGTTGTGCTGTATCAGCATGGGATAAGCAGTCCATGCGAGCCTCCCGGAAAATGACATCTGATTGTAAGCGGCAGGCGTGGTTTCATAAACCGCAAGTATGACAAACATGACAGACACGGGTGATGAGACGCTCCAGCCGGTGACCGCCACAATGGCATGGCAGTGTCTGTTCAAAACAGGTGTGATAACCCCCTGATTCAAGCCTTTTATGGCTTTATACGGAGTTTGGAATGGCGCTTTCTACAGACGATCGCAACCGCCGACGCTTTATGCGTCGTGCACTGACGCTGCTGCCTGTTGCAGGTATGGCAGGGGCATTGACGGCCCCGGAACATGCGCAGGCCAGTGAGTCACGTGAGCGATCCGAAGCGCTCGACATGACCGCTCGCAATAACGTGATTTACTGGGGCGCCGACCCGACCGGCAAGCGCGACAGTTCGGCAGCCTTTGTGCGCGCCGCGCGCTCCAGCATCGTCAACAGTCTTTATGTACCGCCCGGACGCTACGCGATCGGACAAACGGTCGATCTCAAGGGCAAGAATCTTGTCGGCCCCGGCAGGCAGCGTTTCAGAAACGAGGGCAACGCTGTTCTGATGCCCTTTCATTCGCTGGGTGATGGCGTCATGTTCACCGATCACGGCCCGGTGATGCGTGACCTCAACTTTTCCAGCGGTCAAAAGGGGCGATGGAAAGGCACCTATATTGTTGGGCCGGGCTACAACACCGTTGTTGAAAACGTGCACTTCGCCTCGGGCGGTATCGGTATCCGCGTTAAGGGCATCATGGTCAATTACAACCTGGTGCGCTGTACCTTTATTGGCATGGGAATCGGCGTACAGGTCGATGACGAAAAGGGCAATAATTCCACCACGGCACGTTTTGTCGGCAACGAATTCAACTATTCCGATAATGGCATTATCTTCGAGAAAAATGTCTATGGGGCGACCTTTCAGGACAATATCTTCGAGGCCATGAAAGGGGATGCCATTCGTGCAAGGCTGATCTATCGCTCAAGCTTTATTGGCAACTGGTGGGAGGGCCGCAACAAGGGCAAGGCACCCTGGCCCTGCGTGCGCACGACCGAAAGCCAGCAGTTCATGAACTGTTTTGCCACCTCCAATACCTGCGTCTACGGCTGGACCAACGTTTTCGACAGCGAAAAACACAGTGGCAGCATGGGTGGTGTTTCGCTGGATGGGGGTGAAGTCGTTATTCGCAATTCAACCGGTAACGCGCTGCGCCTGTCGCCGGACGCGATACGTGCCGAAGCGGATGCCTGGAAGGAAGCCACGCCGCTGGTCATCCAGTCGAGTCACTCTGAAAAGACCCGTCAGACCAACCCGATTGTGTTTCGCCATAGCGGCCCCGAGGGTGATGTGGTGTTCGATACCGACAGGGACTCGGGCAACAAGGGCGTGTGGGATGGCCGTCTGCGCTTCGCCTCCCAGGTCAGCAGCGATGACAAGGTGCTGTATGACGACTACCGGGTAAATCGGGGGCGTCCCGGCGTGGTTGGCGAAACGTCGCTGGTGGATAAAAAGGGCAAGGTGCGTCATGCCCTGACCGGTATCCCTCAGTTCGTTAAATGGCGTAAGGGCGGCGATGGACCAGGCTGTGACTTCTTCACTCGCTGTGAGGTCGTCGACAAGGGGCAGGTCGAGTTCTCCTTCCCTGATGGGGAAGTGGAGCTGCGTGATCCGATCATTACGGTGACGGTAGATGATGCCGGCATTGTCCATGATGGCATCGAGTATCTTTCGGCCTATTCGGGTTCGGTGAAGTATCAGGCCTGGAAAGGCTTTCGGGTTCGCTTCGTTGACCGCAAAAGCGGACAGCCAACCCTGCCGGAGAGCTTCAATCTCTCGATCTTCCACCCGGGGTGAGGGCAGGCCCGCCCCGGTGTCGCTAAACGCTGTCGCCGACCGGTGCCGGTCGGGGCTGTTCGCGGCGCTCGGGCAGGGCGTCCGGCCGCAGGCGCCGTGACAGCACGTCCACGACCATATTGATGCCGGCCGTCACCACCAAAAGGGCGACGGCCTGATCGAACATCAGGTACTCAAAGCTTGAGTCGATATGAAAGCCCAGCGTCACCACGCCCAGCATCCCCAGCAGCGCCGTCTCACGCATGATGACCTCGGCACGGTAGAACAAAAGCGCCAGAATGCCGGGATAGACACGCGGCAGCAGCTCATGACTGTACAGGTTGATGCCGCGAATACCTGGCAGCCCGGGAGTGATCTCATCGGCGTGACGCGCCGCCAGAAAGGCAATCAGGGCGCCATTGTGCAGTGAAAGCGCGATCCATGCCGGAAGCAGTGACGGGCCGGTCAGCAGCAGCAGAATAAAGGCCAGCAGCAGTTCCGGGGTCGATCGCATGACAATCAGCGCCCCGCGACCCATGGTACGGGTAGCACGGTTGCCGAAATGGCGGCTGACCAGTGGCCAGGCCAGCAGGCAGGCCAGCAGCGAGCCCACGGTGCTCATCAGTCCCAGCAACAGGGTATTGCCAACGGCGGGAAGAATGTCCGGCAGCCGGGCAAACCACTGCGGCATGGCGGCGAAATTGCCTTCCAGTAGCGGTCGCGGCCAGATGTCATGACTCAGGAACTGCCATAAAAGCGTCGGATTGACGCTGGGCCAGGGCCCCAGCAAAAACGCCGTGCCCACCAGCCAGAGCAGCAGCAGACGTCGGTGCGCCCACCAGGGCAGCAGGGCGATCAAAAGGTAAAAGGCCCATAGTAGGGCGCCTCCTTCATGGTATCGCCCCTGGCGAAAAGCGCTTTCCATGTAATAGCCCAGTGTCGGTAGCCCCACAAACCCCAGTAGAATGCTGGCTCGCAGCGCGCACTCGAAACGATAGCGGGTGTAGCCGGACAGTCGCTGCCAGGCCAGCGGCAGCTCGGTATACACAAACCGCGACAGTCGGTCGGTGTGGGGCGACAGCGTCTGTGAGGGGCTTCGATCAATCTGGGCCAGAATTTCGGCGTAGACCTTGGCGAAGGTGGCGGCATAGGGCAGGGCTATGGCGGTCAACGCCGTAATGGCAGAAAGCCCGAAGACCTGAAGAAACAGCAACGCCCAGAAAATCTCGTGGATGGCCCGCACAAAGGCGCACAGGCTGCGCACCACGCGAGAGCGCATGAAAATCAGCGCCAGTGGAAATCCGAGCACCATGCCCAGCACCACTCCCCACAGGGCAAAGGCAATCGTCAGAAGCAGGGCGTGCAGAGGCGACTCGGTCGCCGTGATGTCCGGCAGGATCATTCCCTGAAGCATACGCCCCAGTTCCTTCCACGGATCACTGGTGGTGATCGATAGATCCGCCAGGGGCAGCAGCGCCAGAGTAATGGCCAGCATGATCAGGGTCAGACGCAATAGCCTGGCGCCGACATTGTCGCCGCGAAGCCAGCTGAACCAGCCGGGCGGTGTCTCAGCTCGTGACATAAAGCACGTCAAGATCGTGTGACGACAGCTCGCTGGCCGGCGCATCAATGATGACGTGCCCGTCATCCAGACCGATGATGCGATCAAAATGGGCCAGTGCCAGCTCGCGCTGATGCAGGGCGACCACACAGGTCTCGTGACGGGCGTTGATCAGCTCCAGCAGTCGAACGCCCTGACGGGGGTCGACGCTGGCTACAGGCTCATCTCCGATAAAGACCGGGCGCTTTTGATATAGCGCTCGCGCAATGGCGACACGCTGTTGTTGACCGCCGGAGAGCTGGTCGACCTGACGCCGGAGCAGTCCGTCCAGCCCCAGTGTGCCAGCAAGCTCGCCGATCTCCTGCCAGCAGGTTGGCCTAGGGCGCAAAAGATTGATCAGGTTCTGCCAGCGTGAGTAATGGGCCAGACGGCCCATGTAAATGTTGTGATAGGCCGAAAGCGTCGGCACCAGAGCATTGGCCTGTGGACACCAGGCGGCCTGGTCGCCGAGCCGAACGCGCAGCGCGTCGAGCAGGGTCGACTTGCCCACACCGCTGCGACCCAGCAGGGCGATACGATCGCCCTGCGAGATATGCAGTGTCAGGTCAGGAAAAACAACACGATTGTCGTGACCGAGCCGGGCATGTTCAAACCCGGCAAGCACGCTCGCGGCGCTCGGCCCGACAGAGGCAGTCTCCAGCATCGTCTTATCGCAGCAGACCCAGTTCCTGGCCGACCTTCTCAATGGGCGCATAGTCCTCATTGGAGGCCGGAATAAAGCCTTCACGAGGGAAGCTTGCCAGCAGATCCGGGTCCGTCATGTCCAGCAGGGCCTTTTGAACGTGCTGTGTCGTATCGGCGCCGTAATGGTCATCGACATCCCCGCGAATGGTCCACTGGTAGTCAGGATAGGCCGGCGTGGACCAGATCACGTGTACCTTGTCGGTATCTACCCGGCCATCGGCCACGGCGGCATCCCAGACGGTGTAGTTGAGTGCGCCGATATCAAAGGCACCCGATTCGACCAGTGTCATGGTGCGTGTGTGATCGCCCGAATATCCCACGCGGGAAAAGACCTTGTCGGGGGCTTCGTTGAAACGCTCACGCAGATAGTAGTCCGGCATCAGACGACCGGATGTGGAGGTCTTGGCGCCGAAGGTAAAGGTCTTGCCCTCGATGGCATCAGGCAGTTCGGATTGATCGGCCGGAATATTTGTGTCGGCGTTGGCGATGAAATAGGTCTTGAACTCGGCGTCTTCCTTGCCCTGGGCAATGGCTTTCGACCCGGGCACAATCTGACGGGCCTGAACGCCGGTCAGCCCGCCAAACCAGGCCAGCTGAACCTGATCGTTGCGAAAGGCACTGACCGCCGCGGCATAGGACTTGACCGGTACATACTCGACATCAAGCCCCGTTTTTTCGGACAGATAGTCGGCGACCTTGTCAAAGCGCTCTACCAGTCTGGCTTCATCCTCATCGGGAATGGCGGTAAAGCGGAAGGTGTCGGCGAACGCCGAAGTGCTCAGCATGACAAGGGAAAGGGCAACGAGACTGCGCATCGGGGAAACTCCTCAGAAGCGTCGAGTAGGGTTAAGCATGCATGCTAGCACGCCATGATGGCTATATACGCCACCGCTGATATTTTTGTGCGCCCGGGTATAAGCGCCCAAAGGAAGAAGGAACAAGAAAAACCCCTCTCAAAGGAGAGGGGTTTTTGAGTATACGGATACCGGGGAGTCAGCTGCCGATGTCTTTCAAAGGTTTGCCACTCATCAGGTTTTTCTCAATCTTCTCAAGCGAGATACCCTTGGTTTCCGGAATCAATAGCAGCGTAAAGATGATAAAGACCACATTGAGTACCGACAGAATGCCAAAGGTCATGGCACCGCCGATGGCAGCAATCATGACCGGGAAGAACTGGCCGATGGCAAAGTTGCCTACCCAGTTGGCGACCGTTGAGCAGCTCAGGCCGAAATCGCGGCCATTGAGCGGTTGGATCTCGGCACACAGGGTCCAGATCAGCGGGCCTGCCGACATGGCAAAGCCGGCCACAAAGATCAGAAGCGACGCCATGCCGGTGTACTGCAGGAAGGTGGTTGTCGGGCCAATAACCAGAATCGAGGCTAGGACGGCCATGCTGGCGGCCATGACGGCAAAGCCTGCATACAGGATGGGCTTGCGACCCAGACGATCAACAAAACCGATGGCAATAAAGGTCGCCAGTACGTTGACCAGACCGGTCGCCACCGTGCTCCAGAGCTGAGCGGCAGTACCTTCAAAGCCTGACATCTGGAAGATCTGGGGCGCGAAATACATGATCGCGTTCATGCCGGTGAACTGCTGCACCAGTTGCAGGCAGATGCCCAGCATCACGGAGCGGCGGAAATTGGGGTTTTCCTTGAACATCTGGAAGCCGCGACTTTTCTGTTCGGCGTTGATGCTCTCCTCGATTTCGCCCATCTCATAGTCGATTTCGGTCTTGCTGCTGCGCAGCTTGTTAAGCACCGCGCGCGCTTCATCAAAGCGATCACGTGAGGCCAGCCAGCGCGGGCTATTGGGAACCATGAGCACGCCGATGAACAGCATGGCGGCCGGAACCATCAGCACACCAAACATCCAGCGCCAGCTTTCAATGTAGCTGAAGGCCAGATTGGACATGAAGGCGGCCAGAATACCGATGGTGACCATCAGCTGATAAAAGGAAATGGTGGTGCCGCGGATTCTTTCCGGGGCCACTTCGGAGAGATACAGCGGCGCTGTAAAGGAGGCCACGCCCACGGCCAGCCCCAGCAGGATACGGGCAATAACCAGAACGTTCGGACCGGTGGACATCACAGCGACAAGTGCGCCGACAAAAAAGAGAAGCGAGCTGTAAAGGAGTGCCTTCTTGCGCCCGAAACGCTGCGAGATGGCACCTGCCCCCATGGCCCCCAGGGCGGCACCGACCATCATGGAGCTGACGATCCAGCCTTCCATCAGGGTGGAAACGTGGAACTCGTTGACGATAAAGGGCAGTGCCCCCGAAATGACACCGATGTCCATACCGAACAACAGGCCGGCCAGTGCGGCCAGACCGCAGCTTAACCATACCATGGGGACAATGTCGGCATTTCTGACGGCGTCCGGTTTTGCCTGCTGGTTTTGTGCAGCGCTTGAGCTGCTGCCCGAGTGACCTACCATATCATTTTCCTTGTACTTCAAGGGTGAAGGAGTTGCTTAATCGTGTCAGCACCAGGTTAGCAGTATCGCTTCAAAGGCGCTGCGCCATTGCGGGCATTCGCGCTCATCTCCAGCGGGTGGGTTTGGTCCAAATGGACTGCTGTGAACACACCCACGAAATGCTCATTGATCAACAACGGTTAGCCCATGAATCATGCGCACCATAATAAAGTTGTTAAGCTGGGGTAAGGCCAGTCATTATTGCCATTTGTTAGACCAAAGACTTATGACCAGGGCCTGAGAAGATGGCTTTCACAATCAGGGTGTTCTGAAAATCTCATCCCCAATGTAAAAGAGTGCTGATATCATTGGATCTTCATGCAGCCTCGATGCCGCCGAACTATCCTGTCCCTGTCAAACGACGCATGATCAGGGTTGTGCGCAGCCATGTCCGTGTATCAACGGTTTGCCAGCCATGTCAGATGTATCGGTTCGACAGTATCCATGCCCGCAAGGGAAGATGATGGGGCTGCTATCGGCTGCCCTGATGGAAGTGAAGCAATGTGTTGCGAGGATAATGTCCTGATGTCTAACGTTGTCGGAAATCTACCAAACCGGGAAGGGAGCACGGCATGAGTGTGAGCGACGACAACAGTACTGCTGTCGATCTGGCGCTTTTTGGCGCGCTGGGCGATCTGGCCCTGCGCAAGCTATATGTCGCGCTTTACCATCTGGATCGCGAAGAGCTGATGGCGCCAGAGACCCGAATTCTGGGGCTTGCCCGGCAGGAATACGATAACGATGCCTTCCGCGCACGCGTCCGCGATGCGCTGGAAACCCGGGTGCGCGCCGATGAGCGGACCGAGGAGAGCATGAATCGGTTCCTGGCGCGTCTCGATTATATCGAAATCGATTTTGCCTCCCCTGATAGTTACAACCAGATTGCCCAGTGGCATGGCAATAGCACGCGGCCGCTGACCATCTATCTGTCAGTGCCGGCTCGGCTGTACGGCGATATCTGCGCCAATCTGTCCAGCGCCGGCTGTCTTGATGATGAATCTCGTGTGGTGGTTGAAAAGCCGATCGGCTATTCACTGCAGACCTCCGAAGAAATCAACGACGCCATTGGTGCCGTCTTTGATGAAAGCCGCATCTATCGCATCGACCATTATCTGGGCAAGGAAACGGTCCAGAATCTTCTGGCCCTGCGCTTTGCCAACCCGCTGTTTGGCAGCCAGTGGAATCAGAGCCATATTTCGCACGTCGAGATTACCGTGGCAGAAACGGTCGGGATCGAGGGTCGCTGGGGTTATTTTGACCAGGCCGGTCAGCTGCGCGACATGGTGCAGAACCATCTGATGCAGCTTTTGTGCATGATCGCCATGGATCCGCCCTCCAACCTGGATGCCGACAGCATTCGCGACGAAAAGGTCAAGGTGCTCAAGGCGCTTCGTCCGTTCGAGGGCGCACGTCTTGATACCGATGTGGTCAGGGGCCAATACATTGCCGGTACCATCAACGGCAAGTCAGTGCCGGGCTATCTTGAGGAAGAGGGCGCCAACGTTGATTCGCGTACCGAAACCTTCGTTGCCTTCAAGACCGAGATCCAGAACTGGCGCTGGGCAGGGGTGCCCTTCTATCTGCGGACCGGCAAGCGCATGCCGGAAAAACTCTCGCAGATCGTGATTCACTTCCGCCCGCAGTCGCACTACATCTTTGATAACGATCAGCGCAACATGGCCGCCAACAAGCTGATCATTCGGCTGCAGCCTGATGAAGGGATCGCCCTGCAGGTTCTGACCAAGGACAGCGGGTTGGACAAGGGCATGCGATTGCGCACCGGACCGCTTCATCTCGACTTTCATCAGGCCTTCCCCTCGGCACGCATTCCCGATGCTTACGAGCGGTTGCTGCTTGAGGTCATGAAGGGTCAGCAATATTTGTTCGTGCGTCGCGATGAGATCGAACACTCCTGGCGCTGGATTGATCGCCTGATTCAGGGCTGGGAAGCACGTGATATCGTGCCCAAGCGCTATCCGGCGGGCTCGTGGGGGCCGGTTTCCTCCATTGGCATGATCACTCAGGACGGACGCAGCTGGTATGAAGACTATTGATCATGAAAACGACTGATATAGATTCACGTGCTCGCGTGGCCCATGATCTGGCGACCAGCGTGGCTGGTGCGCTCAGAGAGGATCTGGCGCAGCAGGAGCGGGTGACGCTGGTGCTCTCGGGCGGCAGCACACCCAGGCCATTCATGCAGACGCTGAGCAAAATGGAATTGCCCTGGTCACGAGTGGATATTACGCTGGCCGATGAGCGCTGGGTGCCAACCGATCACGACGACAGCAACGATCGCTTCGTTCGGACCCATATGTTGATCAATGCAGCGGCCGAGGCTCGTTTTCAGCCGCTCGTCAACGATGAGGCCACGCCTGAAGCCGGTGTCGAAGAAGTCGGACAGCGTCTTGCCGCGCTGACCTGGCCTGCCAGTGTCGTGGTGCTGGGGATGGGCGGTGACGGTCATACCGCGTCGCTTTTTCCTGACAGTCCCGAGCTTGGCGATGGGCTAGGAAGCGATGCGCTGGTCGTTGCGGCGCATGCCCCCAGTGTTGCTCAGCCACGCATTTCCCTGACGCGCCATCGACTCATGCAGTCACGCCGTCGCTATCTGCATTTTAACGGTGCGGATAAAAAGGCAGTGCTGGCCCGCGCGATGGCAGGCAGTGATCAGGATGAGTTGCCGATCCGGGCTTTTCTTGATGCGCCGCTGGCACTTTACTGGGCTCCATGACACGATAAAGCCTATCCCGGTATGTGAGATAATGCCGGGCAGGAAACACGCCAGGTCGAGAACGTCTGTCTCGGCCTGTATAGCATGGCGTATAACGCCGGGGTGACGATCAGGAGGCTTCATGGCATCGGACAAGCAGCTACCGTCCACACGTACGACTGAAATTGACAGTATCTGTCAGCGGGCCACGGTAATTCCGGTGTTGACCATCCATCGCATCGAAGATGCCGTGCCCCTGTGCCGGGCACTTTATGAAGGTGGTCTGACGGTACTGGAAGTGACTCTGCGCACGGACTGTGCCATGGAAGCGCTTTATCGCCTGCGTGATGAACTGCCTGAAGCCAGTATCGGTGCTGGAACGGTATTGACCCCCGCACAGTATCGTCGTGCTGAAGATGCCGGCGTGGATTTTGTCGTCACACCCGGCACCACTGACCGTCTTTACGAATATGGCATCCAGAGCCCGGTACCTTTGCTGCCGGGTATCTCGACGGCCACAGAGATTCTGACCGGCTGGCAGTATGGTTACCGTCGCTTCAAGTTCTTCCCGGCCGAGGCCAGCGGCGGTGTTGCCGCGCTCAAGGCGCTGGCAGGCCCGCTGGGTGACGTACAGTTCTGTCCGACCGGTGGTATTACCCCTGATAATGCAGCCAATTATCTGAAGCTTCGCAATGTCATGTGTGTGGGTGGTACCTGGGTGACGCCAAAGGAATTGATCGAAAAAGAGGACTGGGACGGCATTCGCGCCATTGCTCGCGAAACCGTATCGACCATCAAGCACTAAAGACACTGAATGATCAGACGGCAGGACATTCATGATCCTGCTGCTACCGGCTCTCTCGGCAGCCTCGGCTGTTGTTTTGCCCGTCTCTTTTGAGGCGGGCTTTTTTTGGTCATGACCCAGCGCCGGCATGCACCGATAAAAAAGGCTGCCCGTTGGGAAACGGGCAGCCTTGAGTACATCAAGGGAAGTAGGCGTCAGGGCACGCGATAGGCGCGCACGGCCTCCAGCAGGGCGAACCACTCCTGCCGGATCAGCGTCAGTCCGGCATCCTGTGCCAGTGCCTGCAGTCTCACAGGGCGCAGCGTCCCCACAACGGCTCTGGGCTGGCCGGGAATGGTATGAAGCCAGGCCAAGGCGACACCGCCAGGGCTGGCCTGATGAGTATCGGCCATGGTCCTGAGCATCTGACCCAGTTGATTTTCAAAGATGCGGCCGCCCCATAACGGAGAGCCGGCAAGACCGGCCATATTGTCGCGTTGCATGCTGTCCCACATGCCATCAAAGAGCATCTGACTGCGAGCGATCGACATCTCCATCTGCTGACAGGCCAGTGACGTCTTCATGGCGGCCTGTAGATGCCGCCACTGAGCGGGCAGAAAATTGGCCACGCCAATCTGGCGTGCTCGTCCACTTTCAACGATGGCATCCAGCGCGCGCCCGGTGGCCTCGACATCCATCAAGGGGTCGGGACGCATGAGCATAAAGGTGTTGAGCTGCTCGACCCCCAGCTGTTTCAGCGTACGATTCACCACCCCATCAAGATACTCGGGGCGGGTGTCGTAATATTTGGCGCCAAAATGGTCTTCATTCTGACGAGCCGGCACCACACCCGCACTCATGTTGAAGCAGAGCTTTTGCCTCTGATCTGCCGGAAGCTGACGGATGGCCTGTCCCAGCAGGCCTTCACGGTCCTTCTCGAGATTGCTGTGGCCAAATTCGCAGAGCCCTTCTTCAAGGCGCTGCTGAAACCAGCCTGCCAACGACTCGGGCGTTTGCAGACTGTCGTAGTACGGAAGCTGGCGCAGACCGATCACGAAGGGCGCGGCTGTCATGCTCATCAGGCTTATTCCTGAGCGGAGGATTCAGGACTTATATGCATCGACAGGACGTGCTGTGCCCCGGGGGCAAGCCAGACCGGATCCAGCCGGGTGCAGGCCGGTTCGATGCAGATAAAGTTCAGGCGTTCACGTTCTGGAATATCAGTCGGCAACCTGTCGCCCGGATGCCAGACCACGGTAGAGTCGCTACCCTGCTTGGCAATTCTCAGACGTCTGTGGCCATCATCAAGTATCAGCGGTCGGCTGGAGTGATGAATACGGTCCAGCGCGCCACGAATGCCCAATACACCATTTTGTTCGGCTTCGGCGTAGTCGGCCAGCTTGTCCAGATAGCGAGCACCACCCAGCCCCTCGATGCGACACTGGTGGGTGTCCGGTACCGAGAAATAGGCGTGCAGGGCCTGGGTCAGGCGTATCGGTGTCTCACCGATGTGTTCGGTGACAAGTTCCATGGCCAGGCGCTGGGCATTGGCATGAATGACCAGGCGAGGTGCCAGGGAGTCATGCAGCCGCGCTTCGGGGGAGAGGTGTATTTCCACGCCACCTTCCACATCTTCATCCACGGCATCGATACGCCAGTTGGCGGTACGCGCAAGACCATGCATCGGGCCGTTGCCATCTTCGGGCTCACCAAACCAGGGCCAGCACAACGGTACACCGCCGCGCAGAGCTTCAGGCGGTGCCTTTGGCGTTGATGTTGTCCAGAGCCATCCCCGCTCTCCGGCCGGTGCATAGTGCAGTAGATGGCCGCCGTGACGAGAGAGAATGAGCTCTCCCCAGTCATCATTGATCACCAGCAGCGAGCGGCCCTGCCAGGTGGCATCACGCTGCCCCTGCGTGGCCGATAAAAGCTCGCTCAGTGCATCCGGGATCATGTCACCTCCTCGTTGTGCAGTGCTTCGGCAGCGCCCAGCAGTCCGGTCCATTTGGCGGTCACTACCCAGGTCGCGATATCGGCATTGTAGGGGCTCATGCGTCCCTTGTCGGCAAAGGCCTTGCGAAAATCGCTGATCCGAAGCGTATCAAGGATACGAGGCAAAATCCCCCCACACAGATAAACGCCACCGCGAGCGCCCAGTGTCAGGGCGGCATCGCCCGTAGCATCGCCGAGGATCTTGCAAAAGCGCAGAACGGCCTGGTGAGCTACCGGGTCCTCTTCGCTGCGAGCCGCTTCACTGACGCAGGCCGGCGTGCTGAGGGTACAGTCATGGCCTTCGAACTCACACATGGCGGTATAAATGTCCAATAGCCCCTGACCGCACAATACGCGCTCGATCGAGACGCGACCGTATCGGCCGCGAAACCACTGCAGCAGACGAATCTCGAAATCATCGACCGGCGCGAAGCTGGCATGGCCACCTTCGGCAGAAAGGGGTATCCAGAAGCGCTGGCTGGGCGCCAGACCGGCCAGACCAAGGCCGGTGCCGGGGCCAATGACCAGGCGCGCTCGCCCGGGCTCACTGTGTCCATCGCCGAGATTGACCAGATCCTCATCAGGAATGTGGGGCAGCCCCAGGGCCATGGCGGTAAAATCGTTGATAACCTTGAAGTTATCCAGCTTGAGGCGCTGTTTCATGTCGCTTTTTGAAAAGCGCCATGGATTATTGGTCATCTTGATTTCATCATCGTGTACCGGGCAGGCAAAGGCCAGACAGGCTTCATTCGGTCGCTCGCTTTCGATGCCGGCAAGGTAGGCGTTGACCGCCTCATCGAGATTGGCGTAATCGGCACAGGCCAGCGTCTGGATATCGTGCAGATCGAAGGCGCCGGGGGTCACCAGAGCGAAACGGGCATTGGTGCCACCGATATCGCCGACCAAGGCGGGGCGTGTCATGGCGGATGGTACTCCTGAAGTTCTGTAAGTCCTTGAAACAAATCCTGCATCATCAATGCCGCCAGAATATCAGTCATCATGGCGCCATGCTGATGCGAGGTGTTTGCACAGGATAAGACATGTCATATAGCAAGGACTTTACCGGGTTGCGCCTTGTTTGACACGATTCATGTCCTTTTTGGAAATCGTGCAGGCTGACGTATTCTGTTCAGGGGTAGAGAAGGAGCGACGTCCGCGGCCTGGTCAGGCCAGGGTCTGGCGTAATTTGCCATCCGGGGCCAGACTGGTTCGAGTATTCCATGGTGGCAAGCTGAAATGCAGATGCCTGCCCGAATGATTCTTGATCATCGGACAAGCCATTTCCTGCACTGGGCCATTGAGGTCATAAAAAACAACCCCACGTTAGATATCAGGGGCCGAAAACCGAGAGAATTGCGGCTCATTAACCTGTCGGTGATGAGCTTTATCCAATATCGCAGGAGGAGAAAACATGACGCTTCGTGTCGCAATCAACGGGTTCGGACGTATTGGACGTAATACCTTTCGCGCGCTTTATGAAAGTGGTTATCGTGACCGTATCGAAGTCGTGGCCATCAATGATCTGGGCGACCCGGCGCTGAATGCGCTACTGCTGGAAAATGACACCACACACGGCCATTTCAATGCTGAAATTACTCATGACGATGAAAGCTTCACCGTCAACGGGGACCGTGTTCGCATTCTCTCCGAGCGTGATCCGGCCAATCTTCCGTGGGGCGATCTGAACGTCGATCTGGTCATGGAATGCACGGGTATCTTCACCAAGCGCGAAGCTGCGGCCAAGCATATCGAAGCCGGTGCCAAGCGGGTGCTGATCTCCGGTCCGAGTGGTGATGCCGATGCCACGATCGTATTCGGTGTCAACGAGCAGGTACTGGAAGCCGGTCATACGGTCGTGTCCAATGCCTCATGCACCACCAACTGCCTGGCGCCGGTGGCCAAGGCGCTCAACGATACCGTGGGTATCGAAACCGGGCTGATGAACACCATCCATGCCTACACCAACGACCAGAACCTGTCGGATGTTTATCACTCCGATCCGTTCCGTGCGCGCAGTGCCACCCAGTCGATGATCCCGACCAAGACCGGGGCCGCTTCTGCCGTGGCGAAAGTTCTGCCCGAGCTGGATGGCAAGCTGGATGGCTTTGCCATTCGTGTACCGGTCATCAATGTTTCGGTCGTGGATCTGACCTTTACGGCTTCGCGCGAGACCAGTCGCGACGAAATTAATCAGATCATGCGTGATGCCGCTGCCAAATCGGGCGTGCTCAACATCAACGAAAAGCCGCTGGTGTCGATCGATTTCAACCATAACCCAAGCTCCTCGACCTTTGACACCAACCATACTCGTGTCAACGGCAAGCTGGTCAAGGTTCTGGCCTGGTACGACAACGAATGGGGCTTCTCCAACCGTATGCTGGACACTGCGCTGGCCATGGGGAAAACGCTTTAAATCATTTCTTTCAGCACCATTGCGGTATGATCGAATCAAAGGACGCCTTCGGGCGTCCTTTTTTGACACCGCTTTTTCGAATTTTACGTTCTCAAGGAGGAGACATGACACAAACACTACTGGCCTTTGACGTCTACGGCACATTGATCAATCCGAACGCCATGGCTGACATATTGCGCCCAACGATTGGCGAGCAGGCAGAGAGCGTGGCAGCCCAGTGGCGTGCCAGCCAGCTACAGCTGTCCTTTCGCCGGGGTCTTATGGGTCGCTATGTCGAATTTTCGGTCTGTACACGTGATGCTCTGGATGTGGCCATTGCGGCACAGGGCGTCGAGGTGGCTTCCAGCACCCGCGACGACTGGATGAAGGCCTATTCCAGTCTGCCGGCCTTTGAAGAAGTTGATGGTGCGCTGGCATCACTGGTCGCCGCCGGCTATCGCTGTGTGGCGTTCTCCAACGGAACGGAAAAGGCCATGCAGGAAGTGCTCGAAAATGCAGGGATTTTTCGTCACTTTGAAGCGATGGTCAGCGTCGATGATATCAAGCGCTTCAAGCCCGATCCGGTGGTGTATCACCATCTGATACGTCGCATGGAAGTGGAACATGGCAATACCTGGCTTGTTTCAAGCAACAACTGGGATATCCAGGGTGCGCGTCATGTGGGATTGAAGGCCGCCTGGATTCATCGCGACCCGACCGCTTTGATAGAGGACCCATCACTGGCGCCCAATATTGAAGTTAATCGCCTGGATGAGCTGGCTGATCGAATGGCCAGCGCGCGCTGATATCGAGCCACCATCGGGTCATTCAGCATGCCCTGATGCTGAAAATCCACCTAGCCGGAAGCGTCATGGGTGTCGCATTATGGCGACAATTTAATTGACAAATAACCTGTCTTCTGATCAGTTGGTTATGTTAAGGTTGCTATCCAATTCGAATAAATTGTCAACCTTGAATTATCTGTCTGCGTGCAGCAATGCACCCGAAATGACTGCCGCCAATGGCAGCAACAGGTCAGCCAGCCATGCCATATGTATCCAAGAAACAATGTGTCAGCGGTGTGCATCAGCTTCTGGGATCAACGCTGAGGGATGCACGTCGGGAGCGGCAGGGGCGCATTGTTGGTATCGATCAGACGCGAGAGCATCCTGTCATTGATGTGATCTGGCAGGGTCAGCCCCGCGCGGAACGCATTATCATCACCTGTGATCAGCTTCGTGATCTGGTTCGAGCAAGCCTTGCGCGAGAGGCTGCGAAGACGCATGGAGCAGCCTCGACTGATGCCGCCCTCGGGCAGGTGTCTGACAAGGAACCCGTCATTCTTGCCGAGCAGCGGCGCGCCTGAATTATTCCTTGCCTGTCTGTTTTTGAAAGAGGGCTTCGCCATGACTGGCGAAGCCCTCTTTCTCATAATGGAAAGCAACATGGCCCTCCAGGTATCCATGATGTCTTATACTGCCAATCATAATGACGTCACATAATGCTCTTACAACAGCGCAGGGGGATTTCATGAAAACCATGTTTCTGGGAGTCGGTATGAGCTTGATGCTGGCCAGCGCCAGTACCTGGGGGGATGAAGGAACGCCGGGACGGATCGGGCCAACGGTTGAAACACGGACGCTGACCTACAGTGTGGATGGCGAGAAGTACACCGGTTATCTGGCCCGTGACACCGGCAAGGAGGGCAAACGCCCGCTGGTGCTGGTGGTGCATGAATGGTGGGGGCTGAGCGACTACATTCGACAGCGGACCGAGCAGTTGGCGGCACTCGGCTATGTGGCCTTTGCCGTTGATATGTATGGCAGCGGCAAGACGGCCACACATCCCGATGAGGCGGGCAGCTTTTCAAAGGCGGTCATGAGTGACTGGCCCGGTGCTCGAAATAACCTTGAAACGGCCATCAATGCCCTCAAGGACATGCAGGGTGTGGATGCCTCGCGCATGGCCATTATCGGCTACTGTTTCGGCGGTGGTATCGCACTCAATGCCGCGCTTGATGGCATGCCGTTCAAGGCTGCGGTCAGTTTTCACGGTAGTCCCGGCCAGGTCGTTGAAACCCCCAGCCATTTTGATGGGCGTGTGATCATTCAAAATGGTTTGAAGGATCAGATGGTCGAGCAGTCGGCGCTGGTGTCCCTGCTGGATACCTTCAAGAGTGTGGAGACCGATGCCACCCTGATCCAGTACCCCAATGCCATGCATGCCTTTACCAATCCCTATGTGGATGCAAAGGCCAGGGAGTTCGATCTGCCGCTGGCCTATAACGCCGCAGCCGATGCTGCCAGCTGGCAGGTCATGCTCAATGTGTTCAACAAGGTGTTTGCAGCGCCACAGCCCAGCGCCAAGTAGGCGACATCCGTCGGGATATGCTGTTTACCCATTAAAAGCGCCGGCACGATCAATATCGTGCCGGCGCTTTTAATGTATGGCGCGGGATGAGTGAGCAGGCCCCTAATGCGGCAGGGACAGAATACGACGGGCCAGATGGATCATGCTCGGATCCCCGGTGTTTTTGGCACGAATGTCGGAAAGCTTGACGACCGGCAGCCACTGATCCCCTTCTGGACGGGTTTCGGTCATCTTGACCACCATGTTCATCGGCTTGAGACCGACATCGTTGGTGAAGTTGGTGCCGATACCGAACGACATGCCGATGCGGCCTTCACAGAAACGGGTAATCTTTTCCACCTTGTGGGTATCAAGCGCATCGGAAAAGATGATGGTCTTGCTGCGCGGATCGATGCCGTAGTGCTCGTAGTGATCGATGGTGGCCTTGGCAAATTCGATGGGGTCGCCACTGTCATGGCGGATGCCGTCAAAGAGTTTGGCGAACATCTTGTCAAAGCCTTCGAAAAAGACCTGCGTGGTAAAGGTATCCGACAGGGCGATGCCCAGATCGCCGCGATAGACCTCCACCCAGTTTTCCAGCGCCAGGGTATTGGCCATCTTGAAGCCGAAGCGGGCCGCGTGAAACATGAACCACTCGTGAGCATGTGTACCCAGTGGCTTGACCCCGTGGCGATGCGCCATATGGACGTTGCTGGTGCCGGTAAAGGTGCTGCCGCCATAGCGCTTGAGGGTGCTGACAACCAGATCATGCACCTCATAGGAGTGACGTCTGCGGGTACCGAACTCGGCAATGCGCACGCCCAGTTCGCCGTAATGCTCGATTTTCTCACGTGTGCGCTGGGCCACCAGCTCATCGCTGTCGCGCTTTTCATCGAGCATCTCATACCAGATCTGGCTGATCAGCGTCATCAGCGGCACTTCCCAGAGGATGGTGCGATACCAAAGCCCCTCGATGGTAACGCTGAGAACCTCGCCGTGCTGCTCGATGGTGACCTCATGAGGCTTGTAGCGAAAGCCTTCCAGGAAATCATGGTAGGTCGGGTCAAGATAGGGGCAGGTGACCTCCAGAAAATGGCGTTCTTCGCTGGTCAGCCGCAGTGCCGCCATGGCATCTACCTGCTCCCTGAGCCGTTCACCAAAGCCGGGCGGGAAGGCATGCTCGCCACGATTGATGAAGCTGTAGCGTGCATGAGCGTTCGGAAACAGTTTCACCACGGCGTTTTGCATGGTGAACTTGTAGAAGTCATTATCAAGGATCGAATGCAGCATTGAGCGAGTCGGCATCTCTGTTGATGGCCATTTAAACGATAGCTTGACAGCATAGCGCAGCCGCTACGCTGACTCCATCCCGATGCATTGACACAAGACCTGACCGCAGCGTGTCAGGGCCTTCTATCCTTTACCCCTGTCATTATCCTGTACCCCTATCATGCACCTGGCTGGAGAAGCGCCATGAGTCTCGATATTCGCGATATCGGTGCAATGGCCGATATCGATGCGCAGCAGTGGAATGCGCTGGCAGGTTCGGACTATCCCTTCATTCGTCATGAGTTTCTCAACGCCCTGGAAGTGACCGGCGCCGTTTGCGCGCGCACCGGCTGGACCCCGCACCACCTGACGATCTGGCAGGGCGACCGACTGGTCGGTGCCATGCCTCGCTATCTCAAGGATCATTCCTGGGGTGAGTATGTCTTTGACTGGCAGTGGGCGGATGCATGGGAACGCGCCGGCGGGGAGTACTATCCCAAGCAGTTGAGTGCCATTCCCTTTACGCCTGCCACGGGTCCGCGCCTGCTGTTATCAAGCGACATCGATACCGATGACGCGTTGACCATGATGGCCGAGCACCTGGAAAGCGCCGGGCTGGTGTCGTGGCATCTGCTGTTTCCGGAAGCCGAGCTTGCGCAGCACTGGCGTCGGCGCTGGCCCGATCTGCTGGAGCGCAGCGGCATGCAGTATCACTGGTTCGACCGTGACTATGGTGACTTCGAGGGCTTTCTGGCCGCCATGACCTCGAAACGACGCAAGGAGGTGCGTCGCGAGCGCCGCCGGGTAGCGGAGGAGGGGCTGGTCATGCGCCGTCTGACGGGGCGCGAGATTGACCGGACTGCCATCAAGCACTTTTATCGCTGCTACCAGATCACCTATCTGGAACATGGGCAGCGTGGCTATCTGGACATTGATTTCTTTTATCAACTGCTTGAGGACATGCCTGATGCCCTGGTGCTGATTCAGGCCCTGGATGATACCTCGCGACCCGTCGCCGCAGCGCTGTGTCTGCGCGGGTCGACTACGCTCTATGGACGCTACTGGGGCAGTGAGGTCGAGGCCAGCTGTCTGCATTTCGAAGCCTGCTACTATCAGGGCATCGAATACTGTCTGGCATCAAACCTGTCGCGCTTTGATCCGGGTACCCAGGGAGAGCACAAGATTGCCAGGGGGTTTGAACCGACGGCGACTCGTTCACTGCACTGGCTGGCCCACGACGGATTTCGCGACGCAGTGGCGGAGTTTCTGGGGCGTGAAGAAGTGGTCATGCAACAGATGCGTCTCGAAGCAGCCACCATGCTGCCTTTTCGACGCGAGACCTGATGTGCTCCGGTAGCGACCGATGTTTTATATCCGTGTCATGGAGAAACGATGAAAACCTTGTATCGCAGTGTTTGGATGGCGGCCTGTCTGGCGCTGGCAGGAGGCGGCATGGCACCGGTGGTGCAGGCCCAGACCGAGTCACAGCACGCTCCTCAGCAGCAGCCGGGCGATATTACCGAGCATGAGAATCAGACGCTGCTTGAAACGTTAAAGGCCAATGGCCACTTCAATACACTGGTCAGAGCCCTTGATGAGGTCGGCATGAGTGACATGCTCAATGACAACGGCCCCTACACCATCTTTGCACCGACCGATGAAGCCTTCGCGCGGCTGCCTCAGAGCGAACGTGAGGCGCTATTGGGCGGTGATCACGAGGAGTGGCTCAAGAAGGTGCTCAAGTATCACATGTTGCCAGGAACGGTGCCGGCCAGTGAATTCAAGGTGCTTGGGCGTCCCCAGGCCCTTGTGGGGCAGCTGGGGCTGAACGTCGAGAACGGTCAGTACAGGGTTAACGACATTCCTGTCGATCAACAGGAGATTCGGGCGCACAACGGCATTGTTCATCCCATTGAGGGCGTGCTGATCCCCTGGGATGCCACCGGCCTGCGTCCGGACACCTGATACGCCATCGGTCAGCGAAGCGGTCCCTGCATCAAGGGTGACAGGGCCGCATCAGGCGCATTGAGTAAAAGCGCGATGCCCAGCAGCGTGATCAGCGCGCCGCCCATCAGGGCGAAGAAGTGGCCCAGTCCTGGAAGGCGCCGGTTCCCGGCGCGCTGGAAAAGACCGGCCATGTGTCTGCGTCCCAGTACCGTCGCCGCCGCCAGAATCGAGGTCGACAGCGCCGTACCTGCCGACATTGCCAGCACGGCCAGTACGCCCGCCCACCAGAAGCCGAGCATGGCGGCCACGCCCAGTATCATGACGGCGCCGCTGCATGGGCGCAGTCCGATCGAGATGACGGCGGCGGTCATTTCACGCCAGTGGCGGCCGCTGGCCATGGGGTCGATATGATGGGTCCGACCGCAGTGACAGGGTCCGCTGCTGACATGGTTCAACGGCGTCATAACGCGGGTATCGAAAGGTTGTGGCGCAGTGAGCTTCAAGGCAGCCGGTTGAAGGGTTCCCATGAGAGAGGAAGACGGGGAGGGCTGGCGTCTGAGCCCGTGGAGACCGCGACCGGCACGAACCATGAGCCAGAGCCCCAGGAGGGTGACAGCGACAAAACTTGCCTTCTCGACCATGGCGGTACTTGCCATGGCTTCCCGGGTCAGCCAGCCAAACCCCAGTACCAGCACCGTGACGATGACGATGGCGACCACGCCCTGAAGCAGGGCGGCGCTGGCAGTCATGACCAGCCCTCGTTTAAGGGCTGCACGATGGGTCAGCAGGTAAGTGGCGACCACTGCCTTGCCATGGCCGGGCCCCAGCGCGTGAAAGACACCGTAGCCCAGGCTCAGCGCCATCAGATCCCACCAGTCTCCCACCTCCTCACGTCTGGAAAGCGTCATCATGGCCGTGGTCAGCCCCCGGTGCAGCGTACGCTGCCAGGCAATGATGTCTGCCACCAGCGATTGCCAGATTCCATGGCCAGGGGGTGCGAACAGCAGTACGGTTACTGCGACCATGGACAGCGCCACTCCGACCGGTTTCAGGAAGCCGGACACTTGATGCCTCCAGTATCCGAAAAAAGTCTGCCGACGCCTTCGGGCGTATCGCCGGTCACGTCAATGACGGAAACGCTGGCAACGACTGCCGGATCAGGGTCGGCATGGGTCACTTCGCCATGACACCGGGCGGGCGCATTGACCAGTTCAATGGGGTATTCGGTCTGGTCGTCGTACAGGAATTCAATGAAGTAGGTGCCGTCATAAATCTTCCAGCTCAGTGTCTCGCTGAGCGGCTGAGGTTTGGCCAGTGTCAGAATAAAGGAGAACTCGACCCGATCATTGTTCAGGCGAGTGGTGTAATCCTCGATGCCACCCAGTGCCAGCTCCTGGTCGCCATCGTAGACATGGGTCAGATAGTGCTGAGAGGGCAGATTGGCGGCGATCTCGTGGCCAAGCGCGTCAAGGCGCTCGGGCATGCTCTCATGTCCTTCGGCGCTTTCCAGCCCCTCGATCATGGTCAGGCTCTGAAACGGGTCCATCTTCCATGACTGCTTGAGCGCCGTGACCCGCTGATGGTCATCGACCATGACCGTGACGCGGTAGTCGACCCAGCCATGAGGGTGCGCCATGGCCGAGGTTGCCAGCCATGACAGGATCAACCCTGTTATCAGAGCAGGGCCGCGCCCTGAACGTCGAGAATGTATTGACACGTGATGGCCTCTTCCAATCATCGAAACGGCATGTTGCCCCAGCGGTATAGCGGGCGCGAGCCATAAACGCTCCATGAGAACCGGGTCGTCAGGATTGCTTAAGCAACTTGGGGTTTAATTTTTAACCACGGTTAAATAGCATCGTCATGATGATATGGGTCACAGAGGGATCTGTCATGATTTCACGGCTCGAGGCAGCCATGGGGGCGTCTGTTCAGGCTCGTCTGTCAGTCATTCGAACAATCATGGTTCTGACACTGTCAGCATCAATGCTGTTCTCCGGTTCGGCGCTGGCACAGGAGCGCAAAACCGTGGTGGCAAGCTTTACCATCATGGCGGATATGGCACGTCAGGTGGCAGGCGATGCCCTGAACGTCATCTCGATTGTGCCGCCGGGCGCCGAAATTCATGAATACGCTCCTACGCCACGCGATATCCTCAAGGCGCGTCAGGCGGATCTTCTGTTGTATAACGGCATGGGTCTTGAGCGATGGTTTGAGCGCTTTTATGAGGGCATGAATGTCCCCACTGCCGTGCTGACCGAGGGCATCGAGCCCATTGGCCTGGAGGAAGGTCCCTATGAGGGGCGCCCCAATCCACATGCCTGGATGACACCGATCAATGGCCTGATCTATATCGAGAACATCAGGAAAGCGCTGGTATCACTGGACCCGGATCAGGCTGACACCTACAACCGCAATGCCCGGGCCTACAGTGAGCGTCTTGAGCACATGGATCGCGAGCTCAGGACTGCCCTGACACAAATTCCCGACAAGCAGCGCATTCTGGCCACCTGTGAAGGCGCCTTCTCATATCTGACGCGCGAGTATGATTTTCGTGAACGCTATCTCTGGGCAGTCAATGCCGATCAGGAGGGCACGCCGCAACAGGTTCGCCGCCTGATCGATGATCTCAACGCCGATCGCGTGCCGGTGACCTTTTGTGAAAGCACGGTCAATGATCGGGCCATGAAGCAGGTGACCTCCGAAACCGGTGCGCGCTATGGCGGTACACTGTATGTCGATTCACTGACACGTGCCGAAGGGCCGGTGCCCGATTATGAAACCCTTTTGCGCTATAACGCCCAGCAGATAAAAAAGGGGTTTGACCTTGAATAACCCTGATCGAGATGACAAACCGTTCATTGAAGTCTCCCGTATCAGCGTGCGCTATCCCGACGGGCATCTGGGGATTCAGGACATTTCCCTGTCTCTTCCGAGCGCCAGTGTCTGTGCGCTGATCGGCCCCAATGGCAGCGGCAAGTCTACCCTGTGCAGAACCATTCTGGGGTTTACACGTCCGACCAGTGGCCGGGTAAGGCTTCTGGGCATGGACGTGCGCCAGGCTCAGAAGCGCAATCTTGTTGCCTATGTGCCTCAGGCCGAAGAGGTGGACTGGCAGTTTCCGGTCTCTGTATGGGATGTGGTGATGATGGGGCGTCAGGGGCAGATGAACTGGCTGCGCATTCCGTCAGAGACCGATCGCCGCTGTGTGAAGGCCGCCATGGCCCGCCTTGAGATTGAGGATCTGGCTCAGCGCCAGATCGGCATGCTGTCCGGGGGACAGAAAAAACGTGTGTTTCTGGCTCGGTCACTGGCTCAGGGCAGTCGTATTCTGGTACTCGATGAGCCTTTCACCGGCGTGGACGCGCATACCGAACAGAGCATCATGTCGCTGATTCGCGATTTGCGTGATGAAGGCGTGACCGTTTTGATCGTGACGCATGCGCTTTCCAGCGTGCCGCAGTACTGTGATCACGTCGCCATGGTTTCAAGGCAGCTCGTCGCCTTTGGGCCTGTGGCGACCACCTTTACCCAGCCCCATCTAGCCACCACCTTCGGCGACGTCATGGCCGATACGGTCCTGTCGGATACCGAGCGTGGCGTTTGTGATCGCAGTTCGGCCTGGAGCCTGTCATGAGCGGTGATCCCGTCGCCTTGTTGCTGGCACCGTTTGACTATCAATTCATGGCGCGCGGTATCTGGGTCGGCACACTGATCGGTGCCGTATGCGGCTGGCTCTCCTGCTATGTGGTGCTCAAGGGCTGGTCCTTGCTGGGGGATGCGCTCTCTCACTCGGTGGTGCCGGGCATTGCGATCGCCTACGCCCTTGGCCTGCCATTTGCCCCGGCGGCCTTTATCAGTGCATTGCTGGCGGTGGGTGGTATCGGGCTGATCAAGGGGCAGGGCGCGTTGAAAAGTGATGCCGCCATTGGCGTGGTCTTTTCAGCCTTTCTGGCCCTCGGGCTGGTCCTGATCTCGCTCAACCCCGGTGGCGTGCAGCTCACCACGATTCTTTTCGGCAATCTGCTGGGCATTGGCGACAGTGAGACCATTCAGCTGGTGATCATCTCGCTGGTCTGCCTTGTGGCACTGTCGTTGCGCTGGAAGGATCTGATGCTGTACTGCTTTGACGAAGGACATGCCCGGGTCATGGGGCTTAACGTTGCCTGGCTCAATGTGCTGTTGTTGTCGATGCTCTCCCTGATGACTGTCGCGGCCCTACAGGCGGTGGGTGCGCTGCTGGTGGTGGCGATGCTGATTACACCCGGTGCCTGCGCCTGGCTTTTAACCGATCGTTTCGGCCATATGCTGTGGCTGGCCCCGCTGGTCGGTGGCCTGTGTGCCTTCCTGGGCAGCTGGGCAAGCTACTTCATGGACAGTTCTGTCGGCGGCACCATTGTGCTGCTGCAGACCTTCTGTTTTCTGATCATTTTTGTGCTGGCACCGCGACATGGGGTGTTGGCTCGTCGGCGTCGTGGGTCGCAGGTGGTCGGTGAGGAGGGCTCATGAGCGCCTTGAGCGATACGCTGGTTATGCTGCTGTTGCCCCTGACGCTGGATTTCATGCAACAGGCGCTCTGGATGGGGCTGCTGGTGGGTACGGTCTGTGCCGTGCTGTCGTGCCTGGTCGTCTTGAAGGGGTGGTCGCTGGTGGGGGATGCTGCCTCTCATGCGGTCGTGCCGGGTATTGTTCTGGCATGGCTCATGGGAATCCCCATGGTGATTGGCGCGCTGGTCAGTGCGTTGAGCTGTCTGGTAGGAGCAGGTTTGATCGAGCGCCATTGTCGCATCCGTTCCGATGCGGTGCTGGGGATCGCCTTTACGGGATTTCTGGCACTGGGCATGGTGTTGGTGGCGGCGGTCCCATCGGACGTGCACTTTATGCACATCCTGTTGGGCAACCTGCTGGGTATCGAGGGTTCGACGCGCTTTCAACTGATGGTGACCGGCATTGTCGTGCTGGGGACACTGATGCTGAAGTTCAGCGATCTCCGGCTTTACTGTTTTGACCCTCAGCAGGCGAGTGTCATGGGGGTTGATACACATCGACTGCAGTTTTTACTGACCGTATTGCTGACGCTGGCGACGGTCATGGCGCTTCAGGCTGTCGGCGTGGTTCTGGTCATCGCCATGCTGGTCACGCCCGGTAGTACGGCCTTTCTATTGACGCGCCGACTGGCTCCGATGATGGCAGTGGCCGCTGTGAGTACCTGGCTTTCGGTGCTTGCAGGCATCATGATCAGTTTTTATATGGATGTAGAAACCGGCGCCGTCATCGTGCTTGTTCAGGCGTTGTTGTTTCTGCTGTCCTTTCTGTTTGCGCCCGGACGGGGGGTAGTGTTTCAAAGGATGCGTGTCCATCGCGCCATTCAATCTGACAGGGAAGCGCTTCGGGACTGACAGCGTGGTCCGGCCATTTTCCCGATCGCGACGGCTTGGCTCGGTAAGCTCCCTGAATTGTTAACAGGCTTGAGGCATCGGTAGCATCGACAGGGTCATGCCGTTACAAACGAGTACATGAAGGGATCCTGATTGTCTGTAAAAATGCAAGGATTGTTCATCAATTTGCCTTGAACAGCGTTTCTTTCGCCAGTATTTTTAACCCAGATCAACTTGTTTAAAAAAGTTACAAATTTGGTAACAGCCGCCTTAAAAGGGCTTTGACCCTGCTGGCCGTTCACGTTATATCTGGCTTATGGTTCCGGCAAATAGGGTCGTGTTGCTTCGGTACCATTTTCTGGTGGATTTATCAGGTAGCGGTGGTGCCGGATGCACAGCCGACCATAAGCGATCGTTTGTCGATAGGGATTGTCGACGATGACGATATTTGTACAGTGTCCGAGTGGTGCCGCCCATTAGTGCCGGCGCCCTGAAGGGCTGTCAGCTGTACCGCTTCATGGCTCGAGACACTTCGGCGTCAGCGCACTTCGCGAGGAGGTCGCGCATGTCTCATTCAGCCGTTGATGCCGCTTTGGCACACGCCACTCACGCTACAAGACCCGCAGCATCCATTACACCAATACCTGACGCCCTTTCACACCACAGCACTGTTTCAGCCGGTCAAAGTGAACCGGCGGACCCCGTCCTGTTCGTGACCTCGGAACTGGCCGATTTCGTCAAGGTTGGCGGACTGGGCGACGTCTCGGCGGCGCTGCCACGCGCGCTGCTCAATCACTACGACATGCGTGTACTGATGCCGGCCTACCGCGAGGTGCTCGAAAGCATCTGGCCGATTCATGTCATCGATCATCTACCCGGCCTTGCCGATATTCCTGCCTGCGATCTGGGGCGTATCGAGCTGCCTGAAGGGCTGACCGTCTATGTTCTGATCTGCCCTGAGCTCTATGATCGCCCCGGCAGCCCCTATCTCGATGAGAGCGGACAGGAATGGGAAGACAACGCCATTCGCTTTGGACGGCTGTCACTGGCCGCCGCGCAGATGGCGATGGAGTCCTCGGGAGATCGCTTCGAGGATCAGGGCTGGCATCCGGATCTTTTACACCTGCATGACTGGCAGACCGGCCTGGCTGCGGGTTACCTGCGCTGGAACAATGATGAAACGCCCTGCGTCTATACCATTCATAACCTGGCCTATCAGGGGCTTTACGGTCCGGAATATCTGACCCGACTGGGCGTTCCCGAAAGCGCCTTTACGCCGCAGGGACTTGAGTTTTATGACCGACTTTCCTTTATGAAGGCCGGCATCATCTACAGCAATCACATTACGACGGTCAGTGAGACCTACGCCCGGGAAATTACCACGCCAGCCTTTGGCTGCGGGCTGGAAGGGCTTTTATCGGATTGCGCCCGGGACAAGCGCCTCAGCGGGATTGCCAACGGCATCGATGACAGCTGGGACCCACAAACGGACGCCTATCTGGCCTGTGCCTTTGCCACCAATGACTGGGCCGGCAAGCGTGCCAATACCGATCATGTGCGTCGCATGTTCCGGCTGGCCGTCAGTCACGGACCGCTGTTTGCCGTGGTCTCCCGGCTGGTGCATCAAAAGGGACTGGATCTCACCATTGCAGCGGCCGAGTCGATCGTGCGCGCTGGCGGCCAACTGGTTGTGATCGGTTGTGGCGAGCCGGCCATCGAAAATGCCCTGCGCAACCTTGAGGCGCGCTTTCCCGGCGCCATTGGTGTGCACATCGGCTTTAGTGAGCGAGAAGCCCGCTGCATTTTCGCCGGCAGCGACTATCTCCTGATGCCATCGCGCTTTGAACCGTGCGGGCTGTCGCAAATGTATGCTCAGCGTTTTGGATCGCTGCCGATTGCCCATCGCACTGGCGGCCTGGCCGATACGATCGAAGACGGGGTCACCGGCTTTCTATTCGATGAGCTCTCGCAGCAGGATTTCCAGAAGGCCATCGATCGTGCCTTCCGCATCTTTGGGTGCACAGAGCTGTTTTATGCCATGCGTCGCGCCGCCATGGCCATCCACTATCAGTGGCGACTGTCAGTAACTCCCTATCGACGCCTTTATCATCAACTGATGGTGCCTGCAGGGGTGACGGCCCATTCGTTAAGACATGTGAGCATATAATGGCGACAGTATCTTTCAGCGCTTGCCAGAGTGAGCGTGATGCCTTGTCACGCCTTGTACAGGCACAACACGACGCTCCGTTTCGCTGGCTGGGACCGCATGAGCAGGACGATCAAATGCTGGTTCGGCTACTGTTGCCGGGAGCTGAGGCTGTCGAACTGATAGATGCCGTGCATCAGGTACTCACGGTGGCCGAACCCCTAAAGGACGGCCTTTATCAGGCGTCCCTGCCAAAGGGTGTGCGCTATCGCCTCCGTATCACCTGGCCCGAAGGCGTCATACAGATCACTGAAGACCCCTACCGGTTTTCGCCAATGCCCGGCGAGCTGGATCTTCATCTGTTCAGTGAAGGCCGTCATCGCGAACTGGCACGCGTGTTCGGTGCCTGTCCCACCGTTATCGATGGCGTGGACGGCGTGCGCTTTACGCTCTGGGCACCCAACGCCCAACGCGTCTCGGTCGTCGGGGACTTCAATGTCTGGGACGGGCGCCGACATGCCATGCAGCGGCACGACGGCAGTGGCATCTGGGCCATCTTCGTGCCACATCTTAGGGTTGGTGAGCGCTATCGCTTTGAGCTTGTCGACCAAGACGGCCAGGTTCGCCACAAGGTCGATCCGCTGGCGCGCCGGACAGAGGCCACGACGCCGGATGTTTCCGTAGTGGCCAGCAATCGCCCGTTCAGCTGGCACGATCACGCGTGGCTCAGACGCCGCGATGCCAGCAACATCCGCACGGCGCCGCTATCCATTTACGAGCTTCATGTCCTTTCCTGGCAGCACGATCACAATGGCAACACGCTCGAGTGGGACACACTGGCGTCCCGGTTGATTCCCTGGGTGGCCGACATGGGATTCACTCACATAGAGCTGATGCCCATCAACGAGCATCCCTTTGTAGGCTCATGGGGCTATCAGCCCATCGGCATGTTTGCCCCGACCTCACGTATGGGCTCGCCCGATGCCTTCGCTCGTTTCGTCAATGCCTGCCACGGTGCCGGCATCGGCGTCATTCTGGACTGGGTGCCGGCGCATTTTCCGTCCGACGAGCACGGGCTGGTGCGCTTTGACGGTACTTCCCTCTATGAACATCACGACCCGCGCGAAGGCTTTCATCCTGAATGGAAAACGTTGATTTACAACGTCGGGCGCAACGAGGTAAGGGGCTTTCTGATTGCCAGCGCCCTAGAGTGGCTTGAGCACTTCCACATTGACGGGCTACGTGTGGATGCCGTGGCCTCGATGCTCTATCGCGACTACAGCCGTACCGATGACGACTGGTTGCCCAATATCCACGGTGGGCGTGAAAACCTCGAAGTGGTTGATTTTCTGCGTGAACTCAATGCAACCGTGGCCGAGCGATGCCCCGGGGTCATGATGATCGCCGAAGAGTCGACGGCCTGGCCGGGCGTGACAGCGCCGACCGCCGCTGGCGGGCTCGGGTTTACCTTCAAATGGAACATGGGCTGGATGCACGACACGCTGTCGTACATGTCGCGTGATCCGCTCTATCGTGCCTGGCATCACGGCGATCTGACCTTCGGGCTGCAATACGCTTTCTCCGAGCACTTTGTGCTGCCGCTTTCCCATGACGAAGTCGTGCATGGCAAGGGATCGCTGCTGTCGAAAATGCCCGGCGATGAGGCGCAAAAACTGGCGGGGCTTCGCGCCTATCTGGCCTTCATGTGGGCCCACCCCGGCAAGAAACTTCTGTTCATGGGCTCCGAGTTCGGACAATGGCGCGAGTGGCATCATGACCGTGAGCTGGACTGGGAACGACTGGATGAAGCCGGGCCCCGAGGGCTTGCGCGGGCCATCGCCGATCTCAACCGGATCTATGTGGAAGATCCGGCAATGCATGCGCGGGATGGAGAGTCGGCGGGCTTTTCGTGGGTGGTCGGCGATGATAGTGCCAACAGCGTAATTGCCTTCATGCGCCACGCCGAGCCCGGCAAGGCGCCACTGCTGGTGGTATGCAACCTGACGCCGGTGGTTCGTCATCACTACCGCATCGGTGTGCCGGTCATGAGTGTCTGGCGCGAGATATTTAATAGCGACAGTGTGTTCTACGCTGGAAGTAACCAGGGCAACGGGAGTGCCTTGCATGCACACCCCGACCCCAGCCATGGCCATCCTGCGTCACTGCTTTTGACGCTTCCACCATTGAGTACGCTTTATCTGCGTCAGGGAGACTGGCCAACATGAGTGCTTCCGTATCCGAATCCACTGGTGATCGGTTTTCTTATCGCTGCCATTACGGTGCCACCGTACTGGACGATCACCGCACCCGCTTTACCCTCTGGGCACCCGATGCCGAGACAGTCAGGCTGGAGCTGTCACGCACGCCCGGCGGTGAACCCGAAGTTCTCTCCATGGAAAAGGGGCAGAACGGTCATTTTGCGCTTGAGCTCGAGTGCCCACCGGGGGCGCACTATCGCTATCGCATCAGCGATGATCTGGCCGTGCCTGACCCGGCGGCACGTGCCCAGCATGAAGACATCACTGGGCCCAGTGTGGTCATCGACCCCCAGGGTCATGGCTGGAAAAACAGCCACTGGCAGGGACGGCCCTGGCATGAAACCGTCATTCTGGAAGTGCATGTCGGTGTGCTGGGCGGATTTGATGGCGTTCGCAAGCGCCTCCAGGACTGGGCCGGCATGGGCATTACCGCCATCGAGCTGATGCCGGTCAACGAATTCCCCGGGGCACGCAACTGGGGCTATGACGGAGTACTGCCTTACGCCGTCGAAGCTTCCTACGGCACGCCGGACCAGCTCAAGGCCATGATTGATGAGGCTCATGGCCTGGGCCTGATGGTCTTTCTGGATGTGGTCTATAACCACTTCGGCCCGGACGGGAACTATCTGCCGCACTACGCCGGCGATTTCTTTACCGGTGAGCGAACGCCCTGGGGCGATGAGATCGATTTCGAACGCCCTCAGGTCCGGGACTTCTTCATTGATAACGCTCTGATGTGGGTTGAGGAATACCGCTTCGACGGCCTGCGCTTTGATGCCGTCCATGCCATCAATAATGACGGCTTCCTGCGCGAAATGAGCGAGCGGATCAAAGCGCAGGTCAACGACACGCGTCATATCCATCTGATGCTTGAAAACGAGCGCAACAGCGCCTCACTGCTGGAAAGCACCTACACCGCACAGTGGAACGATGACATCCACAATGTACTCCATGCGCTGCTGACCGGTGAGCATGAGGGGTACTACGCCGACTACTGCGATCATGCTACCGACAAGCTGGCCAGTGCCCTTCACGGCGGCTTTATCTTCCAGGGTCAAAACGATCGGCATGGTCATTCACGCGGTGAGCCCAGCGGCCACCTGCCTCCCACGGCCTTTATTGCCTTTTTGCAGAATCACGATCAGGTCGGCAATCGAGCGATGGGTGAGCGGCTCATTTCACTGGTCGATCAGGAGCGCCTCGAGGCGGCCACGGCGCTTTTACTGCTGTGCCCGATGATTCCAATGCTGTTCATGGGGGAAGAGTCCGGCGAGCAACATCCGTTTCTGTTCTTTACCGATCACCGCGATGAGCTGGCCGATGCCGTGCGTGAAGGCCGCCGCAGCGAATTTGCCGACTTCTCGCACTTCAAGGACGAAAAGACCCGCGCGCAGATTCCCGACCCCAATGCGGTATCGACCTTCGAGCAGTCCTGCCTGAAAAGTGAGTCGATGGATGACCCGGAAGCCGCCATGTGGCGTACCCGTTACATGACGCTGCTGGATATTCGCCACGCTGAAATCATTCCGCGCCTGCCCGGTACACGTCCCATGGGCGCCGTGCCGCTGGGCGAGGGCGCGATCCTTGCACATTGGCGCATGGGCGATGGCACCGTGCTGGCCATTGCGGTCAATCTGGGCAAGCAGCGCGTCAGTATCGACGCTCCGGAAGGGCAGCGACTCTATGAACTTGGCGAATCGGACGATGCCACGACGCTGGCACCCGGGGCGGTTCGCGCCTGTCTGAGCAGCCATCTATGAACCGCGCACTGATATCGCTGGCCGAAGCCGCCGGCATCATCATTGACTGGCAGGACAGCCAGGACCGGCCACAGCAGCTGGATGAGGCCACCATCAAGGGGGTGCTGGCCGGGCTGGGCTATCGCTGTGATACCTCAAAGGAAATCAGTGAGAGTCTGGCTGCCATCAAGCGACTGCAGGCGCCTGAAAGCGTGGCCGACTGGCCGCCGCTGATTGTCGGCGAAATTGAACAGGGCATCGAATTGCCAGGTGTCGTGGACGAAGGCGTCCAATACACCCTGATCGATGAAAGCGGGCGCACTCTTGAAGGGTGTGTCGATAACCTGGGTCGATTGGAAGCCGTGACCGAGCCCGGCTATTACCAGCTTCAGATTGAAGGAAAAAGGCGACGACTGGCGGTTGCACCGCATCGCTGCATGGACGTGGCAGCGCTTGCCGGAGACGGCGCGCCCTCGATGGCAGGCCTTGGCGTGCAACTCTACAGCCTGCGTCGTGACAACGATGGTGGTATCGGTGACTGTGAGGCGCTGGGGCAACTGGCCGAGCATGCCGGTAAAAACGGGCTGGACGCCATGGCCATCAGTCCGGTGCATGCGTTGTTTCCTCATCAGCCCGAGCGGTTTTCTCCCTATTCGCCCTCAACGCGGCTGGCGTTCAATCCGCTCTACAGTGCCTCTGATAACGGCGTGACAGAGGATACGGCGGCCGGTAATGAGGCCACCTTGCTGGTGGATTATGATCACGTCAGCCGTATGCGCTGGCAGGCGCTCGAGCATGAGTTTGGCTCGCTTTCCGAGGCGGGTCGTCAGGCACTGAACGCTTTTCGCAGGGAAAGCGGCGAGACACTGGAAAACCATTGTCGCTTTGAGGCGATCAGCGAAGTGCTCGGCCCCATGCATGCATGGCCAGATGATATGCAGGATGTCAAAAGCGAGGCGGTCGCGAGTTTTAGTCAGGAACACGGCGAACGCGTGGCCTTTTATGCCTTTGCGCAGTGGCAGATTGCCCTTGAACTGGCCACCGTGCAGCAGCGCGCCATCGATGCCGGGCAACGCATCGGACTGATCGCCGATATCGCCGTGGGCGTGGACCCGCACGGTAGCCAGGCCTGGAGTCGCCCCGAGGAGATGCTGGGCAAGCTGCGCATCGGATCGCCGCCGGATGATTTCAACGCCAATGGGCAGGAGTGGGGTGTGACGGGCTTCTCGCCGCAGGGCCTGATCGAGTACGGCTTTGACGGCTTTATCGCCACGCTCAGGGCGTGCCTGCACGGTGCAGGCGGTCTACGCATCGACCACATCATGGGGCTTTCCCGTCTGTGGCTGATTCCGGAAGGCGCCTCGCCCACCCAGGGCGCCTACGTACGTTACCCCGAGCAATCGCTTTTGCGCCTGATCGCACTGGAATCCTGGCGTCATCGCGCCGTGATCATCGGCGAGGATCTGGGTACGGTCGAACCCGCGTTCCGCGAGCGTCTGGAGCAGTTCGGGATTCTGGGTATGGGCGTTTTGTGGTTCGAACGTGAGGACGATGAATTTACTGCCGCCCGGGACTATCCATCGCGCGCCGTGGCGATGACCAGCACCCATGATCTGCCCACGGTGGCCGGCTGGCGGCTGGGGCGCGATCTGGACTGGCGCATCAAGCTCGACATGCTCGGTGAAGACGAAACGTCCGAGCAGCAGCGTGAGCAGCGCACTCGGGACATCGCGGCACTGGCCGACACCTTTGGGATTTCGCCGGACGCTGATCGCGATACCTGGCTTGAAGCCGCCGCACACCATATCGGGTCAACACCGGCGCCGCTGGTGCTGCTTCAGCTTGAGGATCTTCTGGGGCTTGAAGAACAGCCCAATCTGCCCGGAACCCTGGATGAGCACCCCAACTGGCGTCGTCGTCAGCCCTTGAGTGTTGACGACATGTTTGAAACCCCGGAGGTCAGGAGCAGACTCCGGGCCATGACCACCGCACGCGCAGGAGCAGGGACGCATGAGTGAAGCATCCATGGAGGTAGTCTCCAGCCAGCCCGATCTGAAGCCGCTGCTGTCGTGTCTGCGTCTGCAGTTTCACAAGGACTTCACCCTCGATGATGCCGAGGCGCTGGTCGATTATTTCGCAGGGCTGGGCATCACTCATCTTTATGCCTCCCCGTTGTGGGCCGCACGCAGTGGCTCGACTCACGGCTATGACGGCGTCGACCCGACCAGGCTCAATCCCGAAATCGGTGATGAGGCCGCGCTGACCCGGCTGGTCGGCCGGCTCAGACAGCATGGCATGGGGCTGATCGTCGATTTTGTGCCCAACCACCTGGCCGTCGGCGGTCGTGAAAATCCCTACTGGCTGGATGTGCTGCGCTGGGGGCCGTCCAGTCGTTTTGCTGACATGTTCGACATCAACTGGCGTGATAACGGCGACCCGACCCTGGAAGGGCGCCTGCTGGTGCCGTTTCTGGGCGAGCCCTATGGTCAGGCGCTGGTGTCGGGTGACATGAAACTTACGCTTGATGAGACCACCGGCCTTTTCCAGATCGATTATTTCGAGCATTGCTTTCCCATCGATCCGCGCTGCCATGCGCTGATGTTGCTGGAAAACGGCATGGGTGAGCAGGCGCGTCCCTTTGAGCAGATCGAAGAGGCGGTATCGCTGGAAGAAGGTGCCGAGCGGGCAGGGCTGATGCTTGTCGAGCACGTGCGCACCGAGGAAGGTCGCGCGGAGCTTGAGACCCTGCTGGCACGCTACAACCCGGAAACGCCGGAAGGGGCCGAGCGGCTGCACGTGCTGCTCGAGCGTCAGCACTATCGTCTGGCCTGGTGGCGTACGGCCAATGACAGCCTCAACTGGCGCCGCTTTTTTGACATCACCGAACTGGGTTCTCTGCGGGTGGACGACCCGGCCGTGTTTGCACAGACCCATGTCTATCTGCTGGAGCTGATCGAACGGGGGTTGGTGGACGGGGTGCGTCTTGACCACGTCGACGGGCTGGCCGACCCGGCCGGCTACTGCCGCCTGCTGCGTGCACGTGTCGATGAGGCGGCCACGCGTCGACCCGGCGGCGCCCCCGAGACGCCTGTCCCGATCTTTGTAGAAAAGATTCTGGAAGGCAACGAGTCGCTGCCGCTGGACTGGGGGGTGACCGGCACCACCGGTTATGAGTTCATGAACGCCGTCTCGAAGCTTCAGCATGATTCAGAGGGTGAAGCACCCCTCAAGGCGCTGTGGCAGTCATTTTCAGGGCGTGCGCACAGCTTTGACAGTGAAGTGATCCGTGCCCGGCGTGAAATCATCAGCACGGCACTGGTGACCGAATTCGAGCGGGCCGTGCGAGCGCTGTCTGATGTAGCGCGCCACGACCCCATGACCCGGGACACAACGCCTGCCATGATCCGGCGCGTGCTGCGCGAGCTGGCCGTGCAGTTCCCCATCTATCGTACCTATGCCGATGATCAGGGACTGGCGCCGCGCGATGAAAACTTTTTCGCCCATGCCGTGATCGCAGCAAGGGAAGCGCTCACGCCGCCGGAGCAGGCGGTGCTGGATCAGATCTATGACTGGCTGGGCGGTGAGGCACCCAATAATGATGATGCGCCGGGCTGTCGGCTGCGTCGTAACGCCATCGTACGCTTTGCCCAGCTGACCTCGCCGCTGGCAGCCAAGGCCGTGGAGGACACCGCCGGTTACCGCAGCGCCGTGCTGATTTCGCGTAACGATGTCGGATTTGATGGCGCACATTTTGCTGGTCCGGCCGAGGCCTTTCACCGCTTCAATGCCTGGCAGGCACGCCACTTCCCGGGAACGATGGTGACCACGGCCACTCATGACCACAAACGAGGTGAAGACGTCCGTGCGCGTCTGGCGGCGCTTTCAGAATGGGGCGATCGCTGGGCAGAGCAGGTCCGGGAGTGGCTGATCACTTCCTCATCACTGCGTCAGCCCGGTGACGAAGACGGCGCTCTGGCCGGCCCTTCCGCCGCTGAAGAGATGATGCTCTATCAACTGATCGTGGGGGCCTGGCCGCTGACCCTGTCGCTTGATGATGGCGAAGGCCTTGAATCCTTTGCTCATCGTATTGCCGACTGGCAGGAAAAGGCGCTGCGCGAGGCCAAGCTGAACTCGCACTGGCTTTATCCGGACGAGGCCTACGAGGCTCAGTGTCGTGCGTTTGTCATGACGCTGCTCACCGAAGACCGTGGTGCTGACCTTCGCCGCTCGATTCATGACGTCGTGACCGCGATCAGTCCGGCCGGTGCGCTCAATGGCCTGGTCCAGACGCTGTTGCGCATGACCGTGCCGGGGGTACCGGACTGCTATCAGGGCACCGAGCGCTGGGACTTTTCACTGGTCGATCCCGATAACCGTCGTCCGGTTGATTTCAACACGCGTCGCGAGCAGCTGACGCAGGGGCAGCCGTTGAGCGAGCTGATCGATGGCTGGCGCGACGGTTACATCAAGCAGGCCCTGATCACGCAGGTGCTTGGTCTTCGACAGCGCCTGCCGGAGCCCTTCCTGCAGGGCGACTATCAGGGTGTGGCGTTTGAAGGCGAGCGTGCCGGACAGCTGATCGGTTTTACGCGCGAGCATGAAGGGCGGGCCGTCATGGTGATTGCCACGCGTCACGCCAGCTCGCTGCTTGAAGGCGATACGCTGCGCATTGACGCTTCGCGCTGGGGCGATACCCGTTTGAAATGTTCGGTAGATGAGGCCCGTGGCTGGCAGTCGCTGACGACCGGGCAGGCCGTCAATCTACAGGCGCCGATAGCAGAGCTCATGGCGGCGCTGCCGTTTTGCGTGCTGTTTCGCGATACGGCACCGGTCACCTTGAATGCTGAAGAGGCGCGGCAGGCCGAGACAACGCGGGCTGAGGCCTCCGGAACCGATCAGATGCAGTCGGTATAACCCTTATTGCAGGTATCGACGCAGCGTTGGTGCCTTTCAGACAAAACGGGTCTGCCGGATATCAGGGGCATGACCCACGAAGGAGAATGGATCACATGGCAGATGATCAGCTTCGTATTCGTTTACTGGCTTACCGGATATGGGAAGCCGAGGAGTGTCCTGACGGTCAGGCAGAGCGTCATTGGCACATGGCCTGTCGCATGGTGGCCGCCGAGCGGATTACCGACGTGCCACAGGACGCGCAACCGAAACCGGCCACACGTGCCAAAACTGCAACACCATCAGCTTCCGTCGCCGCACAGGCTGACGCTGACACCGCCGCCGAGCCGGCGGCCAAAAAGTCGCCCGCCAAACGCAGTGCCACGACCAAACGGCGCAGCGCTGCCGACAGCGCAGAAGGCAAAACCACTACCGCCAAAACGGCGGCGACCAAATCAGGTGCCGCTCGCAAGACAGCGGCGGCCAAAAAGAAGAGCGCTGACGAAACAGCCACTACCAAACGCAAACGCAGCACCAGCAGTAACGATGATAAACCGAGCCAGTAGTCGTGCTCACCGCACGGCCAGAGCCCCTGTATTTCCCTTTTGGGAGTGATGTATGACGACAACACCGATTCATCCCGGCGCACCGACACCCGGAATCACCTCGGGTGGACGTGAAGCGCCCCTGAACTCGACCTACGGTCAGCAGCGCAGCCGGGTTCGTGAAGGCCTGCCCTATCCGCTGGGTGCCAGCTGGGACGGACTGGGGGTCAACTTTGCCCTCTTTTCAGCGCACGCCACCAGGGTGGAGCTGTGTCTTTTCAGCGAAGACGGTGAAGAAGAGCTTGAGCGTATCGAGCTTCCCGAGTTTACCGATGAGGTCTGGCACGGCTATCTGCCCGATGCTCGACCGGGTCAGCTGTACGGTTACCGGGTTCATGGCCCCTATGAGCCCGAAAACGGACACCGTTTCAATGCCAACAAACTGTTGATTGACCCGTGTGCGCGCCAGCTGGTCGGTGAGCTCAAGTGGGACGATGCCCTTTATGGCTATACCATCGGCCATGAAGATGGCGATCTGAGTTTTGACGAACGTGACAGCGCACCGTTCATTCCCAAGTGCCGGGTCATTGACCCCGCGTTTACCTGGGGACGTTCGCGCGAGATTCATGTGCCCTGGGATCGCACCATCTTCTATGAAGCTCACGTTCGTGGCATGACGATGATGAATCCGAAGGTCAACGAGGCGATGCGGGGGACCTTCTCGGGCCTTAGTGACCCGGCAGTGCTCGACCATCTGCGCAACCTGGGCGTCAGCTCGCTGGAGCTGATGCCGATCCATGCCTTTGCCGACGACCGTCATCTGCAGGAGAAGGGGCTGCACAACTACTGGGGTTACAACACCCTGTCGTTTTTTGCCCCGCATCCGGCATACATGGCGACCAACACCATCAGCGAATTCAAGCAGATGGTGGCCTGCTGTCATGCGGTCGGTATCGAGGTCATTCTGGATGTGGTCTACAACCACACCGCCGAAGGCAACGAGATGGGGCCGACGCTCTCCTGGAAGGGGATCGATAACGCCAGCTACTACCGTCTGATGCCGGAAGAGAAGCGCTACTACATCAACGATACTGGCACCGGCAATACCGTCAACCTGTCTCATCCTCGTGTGCTGCAGATGGTCACCGACTCGCTGCGCTACTGGGCTGACGAGATGCGCGTCGATGGTTTCCGTTTCGACCTGGCCACCATTCTCGGGCGTGAGCCGCATGGCTTTGATGAAGGCGGTGGTTTTCTCGACTCCTGTCGTCAGGACCCGCTGTTGTCCCAGTGCAAGCTGATTGCCGAACCGTGGGACTGTGGCCCGGGTGGCTATCAGGTCGGCGGCTTCCCGCCGGGATGGGCCGAGTGGAATGACAAGTTCCGCGACACCATGCGTGCGTTCTGGAAAGGCGATGAAGGCCAGCTGGCCGAATTTGCCACGCGCCTGACCGGTTCAGCGGACCTGTTCAATCACCGGGGTCGCAAGCCGTACTCGTCGGTCAACTTCATCACGGCACATGACGGTTTCACCCTGCGTGACCTTGTGACCTACAGTGAAAAGCACAACGAGGCCAACGGCGAAGACAACAACGACGGTCACGATGATAACCACTCCTGGAACCATGGAGTCGAAGGCGAGACCGACGATCAGGAGATTCGTGAGCTACGCATGCGTCAGATGCGCAACATGCTCGCTACCCTGATGTTCTCTCAGGGCACGCCGATGCTGCTGGCCGGAGACGAATTCGGACGTACCCAGGGCGGCAACAACAACGCCTACTGTCAGGACAGTGAGATTGGCTGGGTCAACTGGGAGCTTTCCGAGGAAGGGCGTGATCTGCTGAGGTTCACCCGCCATATCATTGCGCTGCGGCGGCGCTACCCGATGCTGCATCGCAGCCGTTTCCTCACCGGCGACTGGAACGATGAGCTGGAAGTCCGCGATGTGACCTGGCTGACGCCGGACGCCGACGAAATGGATGTTGCCACCTGGGAGGCGGACCACTCTCGCGCCATCGGCGTACTGCTGGATGGTCGTGCCCAGCCGACCGGCATCCGTCGGGCGGGTTCACACAGTACGCTGTTGATGATCGTCAATGCGCATCATGAGCCGATCACCTGGACGATGCCGGAAGTACCTTCCGGGCGTCACTGGATTTTCCGTCTCAACACCGCCGAGCCTGACAGCAGGGAAGGAGGCCATCATGATTTCGGCAGCACCTTTGAGGTCGAAAGCCGTTCCATGGTGCTGCTGGAGCTGGTGAGAGATGACAGCGGTGCCAGCCGCAACGGGTAGTCAAACCATGTCGCCGATGGCGCTTGCCATCGGCGGATTGCCGACAGCCCTGTCCGTACCCGACAAGGACAAGGGGCTGCGCCCAGGGAAAGGAGCGAGCAGCAATGTCGATGGTGCAACGCAATACATCCCGAAACGATGCGCAGCAGGATGCGCCGGTAATGCAGGCCACCATGGCCGATCGCATTGCCATCGAACAGATTGAACCCGGCGTTGAGCAGGGGCGTTTTGCCGCCAAGGCCATCGTCGGGCAACCGGTCAATGTGACCGCCGTGATCTTCGCTGACGGCCACGACGTGCTGGCCGCCCGCGTTCGCTGGCGCTGCACGCAGGAGCGTGTGCAGTCCTCGTCAACCTCTACCGATGAGTGGCACAGTGAGTCGCTGACACTGGTCAAACCGTTGGGTAATGATCTGTGGGAAGGCGTCTTTATTCCCACCGAAACCGGGACCCACGAATTCGTGGTCGAGGCCTGGTGGGACCTGTACGGCACCTATCACCATGAGCTGAGCAAAAAGCACGGCGCCGGCGTTCCGATTGCCCTTGAGCTGCAGGAGGGGCAGGCACATGTCGCCCGGGCTCTTGAACGAGCAGACTCCGACAAGGTATCGGCCGAAGCGCTCAAGACACTGCTTTCACGGCTCGAGGCCGCTGACAGTGACAGCGATAGAGTGGCGCTTTTGCTGTCGCGTGACACCCTGACGCTGATGCAGCAGTGCGACCCCCAGCGTCATCTAAGCAGCAGCGCGGTCATGCCACTGGAGGTGGATCGTGCGCTGGCAGAGTTTGCCAGCTGGTATGAGCTCTTTCCCCGCTCGGAAAGCCGGACTCCCGGTCAGCATGGCACTTTCAACGATGTGCACGCCCGACTGCCGATAATCAGGGACATGGGCTTTGACGTGCTCTATTTCCCGCCCATCCATCCCATCGGTCATACCCACCGCAAGGGACCCAATAATACGCTGACCCCCGGCCCCGGTGACCCTGGCAGCCCCTATGCCATCGGCAATGAGCATGGCGGCCATGAAGCGGTTCATCCGGAGCTGGGCACGCTTGAAGATTTTCGTGCCCTGGTGGCGGCCGCCCGTGAGCATGAGCTCGAGATTGCGCTGGATTTCGCCATCCAGTGCTCGCCGGATCACCCCTGGCTTGGCGAGCATCCCGGCTGGTTTGCCTGGCGTCCGGATGGCACGATTCGCTACGCCGAAAACCCGCCCAAGAAGTATGAAGACATCGTCAATGTCGACTTCTACGCCCGGGATGCCGTGCCCGGGCTCTGGCTGGCGCTGCGCGATGTGGTGCAGGGCTGGGTAAATGAGGGGGTGAAGATCTTTCGCGTCGACAACCCCCATACCAAGCCCTTCCCGTTCTGGGAGTGGCTGATTGCCGATATCCGCTCGCGTGATCCGGATGTCCTCTTTTTTGCCGAAGCCTTTACCCGCCCGGCCATCATGGCGCGGCTGGGCAAGGTCGGCTTCACCATGAGCTACACCTATTTCACCTGGCGCAATACAAAGGCCGAGCTGACCGAGTATCTGACCCAGCTCAACGAGTCACCGCTGCGTGAGTGCTATCGGCCCAACTTCTTCGTCAATACGCCTGATATCAATCCGACCTTTTTGCAGGGTTCCGGACGTGCGGGCTTTTTGATCCGGGCGGCGCTGGCCACCATGGGTTCGGGGCTCTGGGGCATGTACTCGGGTTTTGAGCTTTGCGAGGCGGCGCCGGTGCCGGGCAAGGAGGAGTATCTCGACTCCGAGAAATACCAGCTCAAGGCACGGGACTACTTCGCCCCTGGCAACATCAGCGCCGAGATCGCCCGACTCAACTGGATTCGACGTCAGAATCCGGCGCTTCAGACCCATCTGGGCGTTCGCTTTGGCACCATCGACAATGAGCGCATTCTCTATTTCATCAAGTCGACGCTGGACATGAGCAATGTGGTGCTGGTGGCCGTAAGCCTTGATCCTTTCCACGATCAGTCCGGTCACTTCGAGCTGCCGCTATGGGAGCTGGGCCTGGAAGATCATGCCGAGACACATGGCGAGGACTTGATGACCGGTCACCGATGGACCTGGCATGGCAAGTGGCAGAGCACGCATCTGACGCCGCAAATGCCCTTTGGCATCTGGCGCCTTCGCCCGGCGCAATAGTTCAGTCAACAAGTTCAGCAGACAGGATGGTGTGTTCGTGGCAGAGCCACGTACCGCCATGGTGACACGCCTTTTTCAGGCATGACGCAACACGATCGTCTGCGACCGCGTGTCGAGGCGAGGAGGACAATGTCTCATGATGAATGCCAGTGATATCTCCGGATCGTCCCAGCAGGCCATGGCGGCAGGAGAGGGAGAACCCGCCTTTATCAAGGATCCGCTGTGGTACAAGGACGCGGTCATCTATCAGGTCCACGTCAAATCCTTTTATGACGCCAATAATGACGGTATCGGCGATTTTCAGGGGCTGATCGAGCGTCTTGATTACATCGCGGGACTGGGCGTCAACACCGTCTGGCTGCTGCCGTTTTATCCGTCGCCGCGCCGCGATGACGGCTATGACATCTCCGAATACTGTGCGGTCAGCCCTGATTACGGCACGCTCGAACAGGCGCAACAGTTTATCGAGGAGGCACATGCCCGCGGCCTGCGCGTCATCACCGAGCTGGTCATCAATCACACCTCCGATCAGCATCCGTGGTTTCAGCGGGCCCGGCATGCGCCCAGGGACTCGCCCGAGCGCGACTTTTATGTCTGGTCGGACAGCGATACCCACTACAGCGGCACCCGCATCATCTTTCTGGATACCGAGACGTCCAACTGGACGTGGGATCCGGTGGCCGGCCAGTACTTCTGGCACCGGTTCTACTCTCATCAGCCCGACCTGAACTTCGATAACCCCGTCGTATTCGATGAGGTCATGAAGGTCATGCATTACTGGCTGGAAATGGGCGTGGATGGTCTGCGTCTGGATGCCATCCCGTATCTGGTCGAGCGCGAAGGCACCAACAACGAGAATCTGCCCGAGACCCACGACGTGCTCAAGCGCATCCGTACGGTGATCGATGAGCATTTTCCCGACCGCATGCTGCTGGCCGAGGCCAACCAGTGGCCCGAGGACACACGTCCCTATTTCGGCGAGGGTGACGAGTGCCACATGGCCTTTCACTTCCCGCTAATGCCTCGCATGTACATGTCACTGGCACAGGAAGATCGCTTCCCCATCACCGACATTCTGCGCCAGACACCGGAAATTCCCGAAAACTGTCAGTGGGCCATTTTCCTGCGCAACCATGACGAGCTGACGCTTGAAATGGTGACCGACCGCGAACGTGACTATCTCTGGAATCACTACGCCTCCGATCGTCGTGCGCGCATCAATCTGGGCATTCGACGTCGTCTGGCACCGCTGCTTGAGCGCGATCGCCGTCGTATCGAGCTGCTCAACAGCCTGTTGCTGTCGATGCCGGGTACACCCACGGTGTATTACGGCGATGAGATCGGCATGGGGGACAATATCCACCTGGGGGATCGCGACGGTGTGCGTACCCCCATGCAGTGGTCCATGGACCGCAACGGCGGCTTTTCTCGCGCCGACCCGGCCAGCATGGTACTGCCGCCGATCATGGATGCCCTGTACGGTTTTCAGACCATCAACGTCGAGGCGCAGACCCGCGACCCCCATTCGCTGCTCAACTGGACACGCCGCATGCTGGCCGTGCGCAGCCAGCAAAAGGCGTTCGGTCGCGGCGTCATGAAGCTTTTGTATCCCAAGAATCGACGCATTCTGGCCTACATTCGCGAATACACCCATGAGGATAGCGGTGAGGTCGATTCCATCCTGTGCGTGGCCAACGTGTCACGCTCGGCACAGGCGGTGGAGCTGGACCTTTCAAGCTGGGAAGGGCGTGTACCGGTGGAGATGCTCGGGGGCAGCAGCTTCCCGCCGATCGGACAGCTCAGCTATCTGCTGACGCTGCCACCCTATGGTTTTTACTGGTTCCTGCTGGCGCCGGAGACGGCCATGCCGCAATGGCACACGCCGGCTCAGGAAATGATGCCGGAGCTTTTGACGCTGGTGATCAAACAGCGGCTGGAGGAGGTTGGTTCCGGCAGAACACGCCGCTCGCTGGAAAACGAAAGCCTGCCGCAGTATCTGCCGCGAAGACGCTGGTTTGCCTCCAAAAACAGCACCATCGATCGGGTCTCACTGGCCTGGGCGGTCGGCCTGGATGGCCCGGTCATCGATGAGTACGCCTCCGGCTCGCCGACGATATTGCTGGGCGAAATCGAGGTTCAGTCGCATCAGGGCAACGAGCCATCGTCCCATGAGCGCTATGTGCTGCCATTGGGCATGATCGGCGAGGATGAAACGTCGCTTTTGCCACAGCAGCTGGCCATGGCCCGCATTCGCCGCGGCCGGGAAGTCGGGCTTCTGACCGATGCCTTTGCGATGCCGGGCCTGCCCCTGGCGGTCGTTCAGGCGCTGCGGGCAGGTACGGTGCTGGATCTGAGCCATAGCGTGGTGGAAACGGACGCCGAGGCGCCGCGTCCCGGCGAGCTGCATTTTAGATCCACCTCGCTTCTGGCCGAGATGGAGATGTCATCTCAGGACGCCGAACTGCGTTATCTGAGCGCCGAGCAGTCCAACAGCTCCGTGATCATTGATGACCGCATGGTGCTCAAGCTGATTCGCCGGATCGAAAGCGGTATCCATCCCGAAGCGGAGATGGGTCGTTATCTGACCGAGCGCGGTTTCAATCACATTGCACCGATGCTGGGTGAAGTCACCCGCGTTGATGATCAGGGCGTGCCTCACGTGCTGATGGTGCTGCAGGGGTATATCGACAATCAGGGCGATGCCTGGGAGTGGACACTCAACACGCTCGAGCGCGCCATTCGTGATGTCAGCGAGATGGTTCAGTCCGAGCAGGAGGATGCCTACGATCCGCTGGCGAACCTGACCGGCTTTGCAGGCCTTCTGGGACAGCGGCTGGGCGAGATGCATACCCTGCTGGCCATGGAAACGCCGGAAGCCGATTTTGCCCCCGAGATCGCCGACGACGCCCGGACGCAGGCATGGGCCGAGAGTGTGCGTGCTCAGCTGGCCCGGGCCATGGAGATTCTCGAAAGCCACAAGGGCGGTGCCAGCGAAGAGGATCAGAAGCTGGCCGACTGGCTGCTGCAGCGACGTGAGTCACTCTACGAGATGGCGGATTCGTTCGCTCATCATGCTCGTGGCAGCCTGTGCACGCGTACCCACGGTGATCTGCATCTGGGCCAGATACTGGTGTCGCATGACGATGCCTACATTATCGACTTTGAAGGAGAGCCTGCCCGCTCACTCGATGAGCGCCGCATGAAGAGCAGCCCGTTGCGCGATGTGGCAGGGGTGGTGCGCTCCTTTGACTATGCCTCGGCCATGGCGCTGGACAATGCCTATCGCGCCGATGTGGCCCATGATCGGGAAGCGGTGAGTCAGGATGTCATCGAAGACTATCGTCACCGGGTCACACAGGCGTTTTTGCTGGCCTACCGCCAGGCCACGCATCAGGTGGCCCATGAGTGGCAGTTCGAGGATGGTGCCAGTGCTGCGCTGTCGCTGTTCACATTGGAAAAGGCCGCTTACGAGATTGCCTATGAGGCCGCCAATCGGCCGGCATGGCTGAGTGTACCCATGCGAGGTCTGGTCGCACTCTTTGACGAGTTGAGCGCCCGCTCGTCCAACGACATGTCCCAACCAGGGGAGGGTCATCATGACGACTCGCAGTAAACAGGACGTTCACAGCGCGTCACTCGATCGCACATCCCTGCACCCCGATGCCGCGCAGGCACTGGTCGAGGGTACCCATGGGGATCCCTTTGCCGTGCTTGGGCCACATGAAGTGGATCATGAGATGGTCGTGCGGGCCTTTTTGCCGCGCGCCATTGGTGTGGAGCTGCTCGAGCGCGACAGCAACCGTGTCATGACCCGGCTTCAGCCGGGTCAGGTGCCGGATCTTTTTGTCGGTCGGCTGGATCGGCTTGTCCCTTACCGCCTGCGCATTCGCTGGCCGCATGGCGAGGAGATCGTCGAGGACCCCTATACTTTTGGGCCACTGCTCGGAGAGCTGGATCTTTATCTGATCGGTGAGGGCAATCACCGTGAGCTGGGCACCTGTCTCGGTGCGCAGATGATGACGGTGGACGGGGTAAAGGGAGTACGCTTTGCCGTCTGGGCGCCCAATGCCCGGCGCGTCTCGGTGGTGGGCGAATTTTGCCAGTGGGATGGACGACGCTATCCGATGCGGCTGCGTCAGCCTACAGGCGTCTGGGAGATCTTCATCCCCGGCCTTGGAGAAGGTGCCGTCTATAAATACGAGATTCTGGGTCAGTCAGGGCTTCTGCCACTCAAGGCAGACCCGGTGGCACGGGCGACCCAGTCCCCGCCCGAAACCGGTTCGGTGGTCGCTGCACCGCTGTCTCATGACTGGCAGGATCAGGCATGGATGGAAGGGCGCGCCTCACGTCACGGCGCGGATGCGCCCATCTCGGTCTACGAGGTGCACGCGGCGTCCTGGCGGCGTCACGGCGGTGATGAGGGCGAGCTTTACAGCTGGGGCGATCTGGCTCAATGGCTGATTCCCTATGTCAAGGAAATGGGCTTTACCCACATCGAGCTGCTGCCGATCATGGAGCACCCCTTTGGCGGGTCCTGGGGCTACCAGCCGCTGTCGCAGTTCGCGCCCAGCGGCCGGTTCGGCAAGCCGCAGGAGTTTGCCGCCTTTGTCGATGCTTGCCACCAGGCCGGTATCGGCGTCATTCTGGACTGGGTGCCGGCGCATTTCCCGACTGACCCGCATGGGCTGGCCCGCTTTGACGGTACGGCGCTGTATGAATACCAGGACCCTCGTGAAGGATTTCATCAGGACTGGAACACCTATATCTACAACCTCGGTCGTCATGAGGTGCACGGCTTCATGCTGGCCTCGGCCCTCTACTGGCTCAAGCATTTCCATGTGGATGCATTGCGCGTGGATGCGGTGGCCTCGATGCTTTACCGCAACTATTCACGCCAGGAAGGGGAGTGGATTCCCAATCGTCACGGCGGGCAGGAGAACCTGGAAGCCATCGATTTTCTGACCCATCTCAATGAAGTGGTTGGTGAAGAAGCGCCCGGCGCCGTCATGATTGCCGAGGAGTCCACGGCCTGGCCCGGCGTGAGTCGTCCCGTGTCCGAAGGCGGTCTCGGCTTCAACTACAAGTGGAACATGGGCTGGATGCACGACACCCTCAGCTACATGAGTGAGGATCCGCTGTATCGAAGCTACCATCATGGCGAGCTGACCTTTTCGCTGGTGTATGCCTTCTCCGAGCGCTTCATGCTGCCGATCTCTCATGATGAGGTGGTGCACGGCAAGGGGTCGCTGATCAACAAGATGCCGGGCGATCGCTGGCAGCAGTTTGCCAACCTGCGCGCCTGCCTGTCGCTGATGTGGACCCATCCGGGCAAGAAACTGCTGTTCATGGGGTGTGAGCTGGCACAGTTTCGTGAATGGAGTCATGACCGCGAACTGGACTGGTTTTTGCTGGCCGACAGCGAACATCAGGGCATTGCCGATCTGGTCCGTGATCTTAACGGGCTCTATACCAGCGAGCCGGCCCTGCATGAGCAGGACTGTATCCCGGCAGGGTTTGAATGGGTCATCGGTGATGATGCCCGGAACAGCGTTCTGGCATGGCTAAGATGGAGCCGCGACGGCGAGCCGGTGCTGGTGGTGCTCAATCTCACCCCACAGGCGCTGTCGGATTATGGCGTCGGTGTGCCGTCAGCGGGTTACTGGCAGGAGTGCTTCAACAGTAATGCCCGCTTGTATGGTGGTACTGGAACCGGCAATGATGGTGGGCGTGACAGTGAGGCGCGTGAAAGCCATGGTCATCCGTTTACGCTGTCACTGCATCTGCCGCCTCTGGGCGCCGTGATCCTCAAGCCCGGTCAAAAGACGCTGGACTGATCCGGCAATAATGCACATGGCGTAGCAGGACTACGCCATGTGCGACAAAACGTGCATCGCGGCAAACCGTTAAAGCTTCTTTAATATAGGAGAAGTCTTATATAGACGGAGCGGTCGCCTCATATCGTCAGCGGCGGGTGGCTGTTCCCGGTCGACAGGACGGGAGGTCGCCATGCGTCACCATCGACATTATCCCCTCGTTGATATCGCCATTCTTTTGATAGTGATACTGCTGGCGCTGTTTGTGCTCATGCGCGGCGATACGCTGGTCCCCGAGCGGGACAATCATATGCCCGCCTGGTGTGAACACCATGACGGGCATTGTCCGGATGTTTCCAGCGATCCGGTGCGCAGTTTCAAGGGCTAGACGCAGGAATCAGTTTTCCAGCGCTTCACCGGCACGCTGCAACAGATTGGACGTGGCCTGGCGAGTATCCTTCCAGGCACTGCTGGCGGCGTCGCTGGTCTTTTGCCAGGTCTGTGAAGCCTGCTGACGCGCCTTCTGCCACCAGTCATTGCTCCAGGTGGGCTGCTGCTTGAGCGCGTCGCGATCAAGGTTGACGATCACGTTATATTGCAGGTCTTCAAGATCGGTGTCGGTGCTGGTTTCGACCGTGAAATCACCGCGCTGAATGACATAGCCGTGATCCTGTGGATCAAAATTGTCGTCATCGGTTTCGATCACGATGGCCTGAAGCGTCATGTCATCGCCAAACAGCAGATCTTCCACCTCTCCGATAGCCTGATCTTCATTTTGAAGATGAACATCAGCATCCATCAGTTTATCTGCAGAATAGAGGCCGTCGGTGGCCGGCTGGCTGGCCTGAGCCATGGCGGCGGCACTCATCATGACGGCGCCTGCGAGTAGTGAGCGATACTTCATGGAGAACGTCCTTGTGTCGTGTTTCCCGAAAATCATGGCACTCGAGCGGCGGGTATGCCCGGCCTGATCGTTAAATGCCAGTTTCAATTAAGCGTTTGTTGCACGCTGATTACGATGACTTGAGCGGATCGTGGCCCCAGTTCATCAGCGAATAGCGCCAGCGCGAGGTCTCTTTATCTTCCTTTTGCGGCGGCTGCTTGAGATGACGCGCCACATACTGATTGACCTTTTTCATGTGGCTGTAGTCGTTGTCATCGAGTTCAGCCTTGCGCTTTCTTTTGATCTCGACAATGCGACGGCCTGACCGATGTCCGGTGGATTCGCCGTCGCTGCTGTCACCGACCGATTTTGATTCGTCGCTTTCAAGCCACTCTTCAAGCTCCTTCGGCGCCATGTTGACGCTTTCCTTGAAGTCCTGGTAAATCGTTTCGTGATCGTCGCTCATGGTGTCCTCCTTGACACATGATATAAAAACGTTGGCCGCTGAATGATGGCTCAGGCCTTGCGCAGCTCCTTGTGGAGCTTGAGCACACGATCGCCGTCATCCTGTTTGATCATATAGGCCGGCTCTTCTTCGCTGGCATTGCGGGTGACGTCGCTGCCCTTGATGCGCCGGGTCACCTTGTCGGTATATTTGCGCGTCACCTTGCCTTCTGCCCAGTGATCTCCCCACTTCCATTTCACGCGCTGACGCTGACGGTAGTGCTCACTCATGAAAACGCTCCCTGTTGTTTCATGGTGGGTTGGACGCCGTGTGTCGACTCGTTTGTCGATTGATCACAGCGTTTGAGTATCGGGTGGCTCAACTTTCGCGGTGGCGATCCTCTCCGGTCGGGACACTGCTGACATCGGTAAAGGCGTTTTCACCAATGTCATGATTGTCGCTGGCCACGGTATCGGCGGCCCAGGCCCCCCGTTCGCCCATCGGTTTCGGTTTGCCCGTTGTCGTGTCCTCGCGGGTCTGGCGTTCCAGCTCGCAGTTGAGCGCGGCCCCCAGCAACACGATAAAGGCCGATAGCCAGAACCACAGCAAAAGCACCATGACCGCACCAATGGTGCCGTAGGTCTGATTGTAGCTGCTGAAATTTCGAACATAGATGGAAAAGCCGATCGATCCCAGCGCCCAGAGCAGGGTAGCCGTGACGGACCCCATGCTGATCCAGCTGACGCGTGACGGTGCCCGATCGGGTCCGTAGCGATAAAGAATCGTGATGGCGGTAATGACCAGCATCAGCAGGATGGGCCAGCGGATATAGGTCAGAAGGGTTGAAAGGGTGTCGCCAAAGGGCAGCCAGGCGATCAACGGAGGCAGTACGGCAATGGTGCCCAGCGTCAGAATGGTCATCACCATCATGGCCCCGGTCAATATCCAGGTCATCAAGGTCAGCTTGATCAGCCCGCGCTCTTCCTTTTCCCCATAGATGATGTTGAGCCCGGCCATCAATCCTTTCATTCCCTTGGAGGCGCTATAGACCGTGAACACCAGGCCCGCGACCGCCGTAATGCTCATGCCGGTACCGGCGTTGCTATTCACCGACAAGGCCTGCTGGCGAATGATGCTGGCAGCGTCTTCGGGCAGTACGCTACTGAGCATTTCGATCTGACCCTGAACCTGTTGTGGGTCAAAGGCCAGGCCCCAGATCGAAATGAAGGCAGCGATGGCCGGAAAAATCCCCAAAAAGGCATAAAAGGCGATACTGGCGGCGATCAGGGTGGCGTGATTGGCCTCCACCTGGCGCTTGACGCGCAGCAGCGTGTCCTTCCAGCCCAGCCCCGGCATGGCAAACGGTGACGTGGTGTTGCGTCCCCGATCCCTGCCACGATGCTTGTCGGTGGTGTCCTGCATGATTTGGTTACCCCGGTTGAACGATTCAGGCTGGTGCGTCATGCATTCAGGTGCCTGACGTATAAAATGAAATACCCTGTATGGGGCGTCTCCCAGTGTAGCGACAATAATGCCATCATTGAGATTCGAACCAGGTCACGACGTGTCCGTGTCCATGCGTTAAAGATGTCAGTATCTCAGCCACGTCATGCCTTAAGGGTTACGTTCTTGGTCAGTGTAGAGCGCAGGGAAGGTTTCAACATCAAGATCTCACGAGTGCTCAGGGAGGCCACCGAGCACGGGCTGGATCTTTATCTGTTTGTACCTGCAGAGATCGATCTTCATCGTAATGTTGTCTCGGAAGGAAGTTTTTATCACAACGCCATCCATCTAAAGCGCACCTACTACAGCAATCAGCGTCATCTGCCGCTGGCACATAGCCGACTGGCGCGCCGGGACCGGCAGTCACCCGAGCGTTATCGGCTGAGTCTGAGCCTTTATGCCTACCAGTATGTGGTGGCGCTTGAACGTCTGATTGCGCCGCTGGAAGGGCATCCCGATAGGGTGAGCGTGGAGGCCCTTGAAGAGATCATCGAACTGGCGCGCAGCGTGCCCAGGCGCATGCGCCGCAACCGACCCGTCGATGACAATCAGCTCAAGTACTTTATCAATATCGATAATTACCTCTCCTGGATCACCGAACAGCGGCTCTTGAAGCTGATTGCCGGTCTGCCCGAGTGGGAGGATTCGCAGGCGATGGCGCGCCATGACCTGTTCGAGATCTGCCGGTTTGAAAACCGCTACCGCAGCGAGCATCAGTACAACTCGAGTCGTGCTTCCCAGAGCCCGTCGCGCATTTCCAACAAGATGCGCCTGCTGCGCCGTTTGATTGAATATCCAGTGACCCTCAAGCAGCGAACGCGTGAGCTGGGTGCCTGGGAGGAGCGCGGCGTCAAGGCGCTCGCCACTGGCGTGGTGATGCTGGTGATTTCGGTCATGATGCTGGAGGCGCGTAATCTGGTCGGGGACCTGACCCTGCGCTTTGTACTGATACTGGCGCTTTTGTATGCCATGCGTGAGGTCTTCAAGGAAGATCTGCGCAATACGCTGTGGCGCTGGCTGCGGCGGGGCAGGCCCAAATGGATACGCCAGTACTTCGATGTCCACAGCAAGGAGATGGTCGGGCAGCAGCGTGAATGGCTCGATTATGTTCGCTTCAAGCGGCTTGATGACGACATTCGTGCCACCCGGGGTGGTGGCGTGACCCAGCGTGAAGAGGTGATTCTTCAGTATCGAAGCCGTTCGAAGATGCTGCCGACCCGGTTTCTCAGCGGCTATGAAGAAACCCGTGAAATCATGATGCTTGATCTTTCAGTGATCGCGAATCTGCTGGAAGACAGCCATCATCATGTCTACCAGTTGCTCGATGGCGAGGTGAATCGCGAAGTGGTCGAGCGGCGTTACCAGATCAATCTGGTGGCGCGCACCATCCGCGGTTCCCAGAAAACCACTGTTCAGCGATGGAAAATCAACATGAGCCGCTCGGGGATCGTGGATATCGAGGAATCCACGCCCTGAAGATGAGGCCCAACCCATGCAAAGGAGACCTCAATGCAGAGCAATACCGATGAAGTGATTCGCACGCCCGAAGCGCAGGCGGAAGTGGACCAGCAGTGCCAGTCGCTGGCCCTCTATGAATACGAGAGCTGCCCATTTTGCCGACGCGTGCTGCATGAGATCGAGCAGCTGTCGCTCAACATCGAACTGCGCAACACCCGTGAGGATTCCTCGGCCCGTGATGAGCTGCGTGAGGGCGGCGGTCGCACGATGGTGCCGTGCCTGCGTATCACTCAGGAAACCGGCGAAACCCACTGGATGTACGAATCTGCTGATATCGTGGCCTGGCTGCGCCAGCAGTTTGCCTGATCGAGCGTTATTAACGCTGCCTGAATGTTTGTGCCCGATTCGTCACATTCATTCACAAAATCACGGCTGACGACCGGCCAGTGCCGTCTATGCTGTAGATAAGGGTGTCGACACAAGCGTCTGTTAGTAAAGGCTTAGTAAAGGCCCTGTTGGCATCATCATGCAGAACAGGAGGTTGGCATGTCAGAGTCAAAAGGTGGCAAGGCAGAAGGAATGATCGACAAGCTTGGCGGCAAGATTCAGAAGGAGACCGGCAAGGCTACGGGTGACAAGGACCAGATCGAAAAGGGTGAGAAGGATCTGGCCAAGGGCGAGCGCAAGGCCAATTCCGACAGTAGCAAGGATTGACCCGCGCTGTTGGTATCATCAGGTCGATATAACGACATTGGCAATACGGCACAACCGACTACACTCAATCATGCGTATCACGGATACGCGGATACCGTCCAAAGAGTCCGGTGTCATATTTTCTACATGGAGGTAACTGTCATGGCTACAGATTCCAAGTCCGACAAGGCAGCAGGCGCAATGGACAAGGCAAAGGGCAAGGTCAAGGAAGCCGTAGGCAAGGCCACCAACAAGCCCGGTACCGAAGCTGAAGGCAAGGCCCAGCAGTCGAAAGGCCATGCTGAAAGCGCCAAGGGTAATGCCAAGGATGCCCTTAAAAAGTAACGTCCTTGAGTTGAAGAGTTAACAAAAGGGCCGCTCAATGAGCGGCCCTTTTTGTTGGACGGTCATTTTTTGTATTTGAAGCCTCGAGACGCTATGGCTGACTTCAGGGGCATCGTACAATCAGGGTTTTAACCTCAGGAGGCTCTTTCATGGCCCAGGCAAGCGCGCGACATATTCTGGTGAACAGCGAAGCCGAGTGCGAAGCGCTCAAGACCGAGATCGAGCAGGGCAAGGACTTTGCCGAGGTAGCCCGTGAGCATTCAAAGTGCCCCAGCGGTAAGCAGGGCGGTGATCTGGGCACCTTTGGTCGTGGTCAGATGGTGCGCGAATTTGATGAAGTCGTTTTCACTGGCGATCTCAACAAGGTGCACGGCCCGGTCAAGACCCAGTTCGGCTATCACCTGCTGGAAGTGACCAGCCGCAGCTGATCACGATCACCACACCTGGTGGATCGACCCCGGGGGCTGCCAGCAAGGCAGCCCCCTTTTCGTGGTGCTGAGCTCTTGATGCCGGCGTACGCGCGACACCGATGGGCGGCTGGTTTATCCTGCCTGTTGTGAAACGGCCCCGGTCGTATATTTGATGAATCATCCGGCACTTCGGTGCTGATTGACTGCAGGACTGTGAGGAAGTGCTCATGAAAGACTGGCTACAAACGCTGCCCAAGGCGGAACTGCACCTGCACATCGAGGGCACGCTGGAACCCGAGCTCATGTTCGAGCTGGCCGCCAGAAACGATGTTGCGCTCCCCTATGGCTCCATTGAAGAGGTCCGCGCGGCCTATAACTTCACCAACCTGCAATCCTTTCTCGATCTCTACTATCAGGGCATGAACGTCCTGCATACCGAGCAGGATTTCTTTGATCTGGCGATGGCCTATTTCGGGCGCGCTCATGCCGATGGTGTGGTTCATATCGAGCTGTCGTTTGATCCGCAGCCGCACCTGGCGCGCGGCGTGGCCATGCGGACCCTGTTTGCCGGTCTGGGCCAGGCGCGTGAGGAAGCCGCGCGCCGTTTTGGCATGTCGACGGCACTGATCATGAGCTTTCTGCGTGACCGCAGCGCCGAAGAGGCCCTGGATGTCCTTGAACAGGCCGCCCCCTGGTACGGCCAGATCGATGCAATCGGGCTGGACAGTGCCGAGCTGGGCAATCCGCCCGAGAAATTCACGGCCGTGTTCGAACGTGCTCGCACGCTTGGCATCGCAAGGCTGGCCCATGCCGGTGAAGAAGGGCCGGCTGCCTATATCAGCGGGGCGCTGGATGCCCTGGATGTCTGTCGTATCGATCACGGCGTACGCTGTCTCGAGGACGAAGCGCTGGTGGCCCGGCTTGCCAACGAGCAGATTCCGCTGACGGTCTGCCCGCTGTCCAACGTGTATCTGAAGGTCTTTGAGCGTCTGGAAGACCACACGCTGCCCGGTCTGCTCGATCATGGCCTGTGCGTGACGCTCAATTCCGATGATCCGGCCTATTTCGGTGGCGGCATGCTCAATAACTTCATGGCCTGTCATGAGGCCTTTGGCTGGGATGAAGACGCTTTCCGCGTGCTGGCCCGCAACGCCATCGAAGCCGCCTTCATGGACGAGTCCCGCCGTGAAACGCTGCTGAAGACGCTGGCCGAGTGCTGATCAGACACCGGTCTGGTGAATGAACCAGATGGCGGCGCTGATGGTGAAAAAGGCGCCGGTCGTGGCGACCAGCAGTGCGGCGGCGCAGAGTCCATCCATGGCAAAGCGTGTCCCGAAAATGGGATAAACGCTCAGCATGGGGGCGCTGGCAATCAGCAGGGCACCAATCATCAGCTCGGTGTTGTCGATCGGGAAGATCTGAAAGAACAGCAGCACCAGCAGCGGGTGGATCACCAGCTTGGCCAGCGTAATCTGTGCCACGTCGCGATACATGCCCCGCACCCTGAGCCCGTAGAGCGTTCCGCCAATGACGAACAGCGCTGCCGGTGCCGAGGCATTGGCCAGCATGTCGAGTGCCTTGTAGAGCGGTTCTGGCAGATCAAGACCGGTCAGCGACAGCGTCGCGCCGGTCACGATCGCAATGATGATGGGGTTGCGAATCAGCTGGCGTAGCGTGGTCAAAAGCATTCGAAAAACCGAGACACCCTGCTGGCGGCCGGCCTCGGCCAGCGCCAGACTCAAGGGGATCATCAGCATGTTTTCGATCAGCATGCACAGCGCCAGTGCTACCCCGGCCGTAGGGCCGATCACCATCACGGCGATGGGGTAGCCGATAAACCCGCTGTTGGAGGTCCCCATGCCCATGGCCATGATGGCGCCATGGTCCAGGCGCTGCCCCTGTCGCCGGGTGAGTGCCAGCCCCATCAGCAGAACCGACAGCGAGCCCAGACCATAAGACAGCAGATAGTGCGCGTTGAAGACTTCCGTCAGCGCATGCTGACTCAGGGCCCGTATGATAAGCGCCGGCAGGGCCAGTGTGACCACAAAACGCCCCACGCCCTGCACGTGATCGCGGGTGACCACGCCGCCCATGACAGCAAGATAGCCCAGCGCAATCAGCATGAAGATGGGGGCGGTAATGGCGAGAACTTCCAAGCACGAATCTCCGGGGTGGGGCGTCATGGCCGGGTGACTCTGACCTTCAGATCCCGGCTCGGGCGGCAGATGACGGGGCGAAGGGTTGTATTCACTGGATGCCGACGTCAGACAATGGTGATCGAACCACTTTTGCAGAGGGTCCTACCATGCAGGCACGTCTGTTATATCACAATACACTGCATTGCTTTCCGGCCGGGCTCGCCGATGAGCGCCAGGCGCTGGTGCATGCCGAAGTCTCTGCCGTGGTGTATGACGGCGAGCGTCTGATTCTGGGCAGTGACAAGCCGATTCCCGGGATTGAGCGCTCCTCGATCTTTGCTGTTGATCTCGACGATCAGGGGCATCCACAGGAAGAGACGCTGTCCTACTACACTCAGCCGCTGATTCGCCAGGCCATCAAGTATGAGGATTTCGCACTCACCGTGGATGGCCGTCATGTGCTGGCCACCACCGGCTTTGATCGCATCCAGCCTGACGACGACTCTCTCAACGATTATAACCACCTGCTGATCTGGCCGCTGGGAGACCCTGACCGGGTGCAGGTCGTGGACCCGGACCCGCGTGACGGCGTGGAAGGATCACTCGAGCTGCGTCAGCGCCTGACGGCGGCCATCGGCATGCCCTACTACAAGATCGAAGGGCTGGCGGCCATTCCAGCCGATAAGGGAGACGGTCTGCTGTTGTTCGGGGTGCGTGAACAGGGCCAGCATTTTGATGATTTCAACTATGTCTGTCGTGTGGTCGGTGCCCATTACCGGATCAACGAGCAGGGTCAGCTGGTGTTTGTTGACGAGATGCGTGAGCACTATTCGTTCGACCCCGGTCAGTTCGACGCCGTGGCGCACCTGTGTGGTCTATCGAGTCTGGAATATGACCCGTACAACCAGCAGCTTTATCTATTGACCAGCTTTGAAAACGAACAGGGTGGCATCGACAGCATTGGTGGCTATCTCTGGCGGATTGATATGGCAGATTTCAGCCAGGGCAGGGCGCCTGCGCTGGTAGAGAACGATACGGGAGAGCCGCTGGTCTTTACCCACAAGGCCGAAGGACTGGCCGTGCTGGATCACGAACGCCTGTTTGTGGTTTACGACAATGACCGCGAGCTGGCGCTGGGTGACCATGACGCCAAGCGCGATCAGAAGTACGCCTGTGAAGCCCCCTGGACACTTTTGCAGATGATCCCGTAGCGCCGGGGGTCAACCGTGGCGTCCGGGGCTGATACCATGGGCGCCGTTCCTTCGTTTTACTTCCCTACGGTGTCATCATGAAAATCGTCATGCGCTACTTTTTCAAAACCGTGCGGCTGGTGCTGGCGCCTGTCATGATCGCCCGCGACCGTTTCGGTCGTCCCGAGCCGATCACACGCGCCCCCCAGGCGCAGGCCGAGGTGGATCGCGCCTGCCAGACGCTGACGCTTTATCAGTTTCGCACCTGCCCCTTCTGCGTGAAGGTACGCCATGAAATGCATCGTCTGGCGCTGCCGATCGCTCTGCGCGACACCCAGCACGACGAGGCTGCCCGACAGGCGCTCAAGGCCGGCGGCGGGCGCGTCAAGGTGCCGTGTCTGGCCATTGAGGGTGACGATGGTCAGACCGAATGGATGTATGAATCCGACGCCATCAAGGGCTACCTGCAAAAGCGCTTCGAGCCTGCCTGAATATTTTTCTGGGCAGGGCAAGTGAGTGTTTTGCTGAAAGCAACCGCTGCCATTCAGGTAGCGGTTTTCCTTTTGTCTTGCCAATGGTCCAGGGCGTAACCGCCGGGTCCTGTTTTGGCAAGCAGCAGCAGTCCACCGGCGATGCCCAGGTTTTTATAGAAATGGAGCATGTTGCCGTATTGCTGTGCGTCCGGCATCAGCCAGTAGGCATGCCCGATAAAAGCCGTCCCCAGCGTATAAAGGGCCAGCAACAGGGCCAGCGGTCGAGTCATGTAACCCAGCAAAATGGCCAGCGCGACGGGCACTTCCATGATGATGGCAATTATTGCTGAAACGGTGGGCACAGGCGCGCCCAGGCGCTGCATGGTCTCAATGGTTCCCTGCGGGTCCATGAGCTTGCCCCAGCCCACCAATATAAAAAGCAGCGTCAGTAGCACCCTTGCGAGCAGTACGGAAACATTTTCAAATGCCGGGGGATAACGGTGTCCCATGGTTAGACCTCGATCAGTAATGAAAAGTGTGGGCCGTGTCAACGATCAATGACAAAGCGGCGGGCGCCTAGTTTATTCGGGTTGGGGCATGCTGATTAGATGTCTCAAAAGCAATGCATTGTCCTGCTGGTGATACAAGTCGATGCTTGATCTGAACGATATTCATTATTTTGTTCGCGTCATCGAACATGAAAGCTTCAGTGAGGCCGCCCGTGCACTGGGGATTCCCCGGTCGCGCCTGAGTCGACGCATTGCAGCACTGGAGCGCCGTCTGGGCGTCCAGTTGATCTACCGCAGTACACGTCGTCTGTCGCTGAGTGAACTGGGGACAGTCTTTCATCGTCACTGCGTGGCGATGATGGATCAGGCTGTGGCTGCTGAGGAGGCGATCGATCAGGCGTTGGCCGCGCCGCGGGGGTTGATTCGGCTGAGCTGTCCCATGGGTATTTTGCATTTCAGGATGGCGACAGTGCTGTCGGACTTCATGACGTGCTATCCCCAGGTCAGGGTCGAGCTGCTGGCCACTGATCGGCGGGTAGATATCGTTGATGAAGGCATCGATGTTGCGCTGCGTGTCAGGTCACTGCCGCTGGAAGACAGTGATCTGAACATGCGCTTTATCGCGCGAAGTGAGCGTCGGCTTCTGATGGCGCCTGCACTACTTGAGCGCTACGGGAAAGTCGATCTTCCCGAACAGCTCGATCATTTTCCCGCATTGGGCGGACGCGGTAATGACGGGCGGTGTGTCTGGCATCTGTACGGCCCGGCGGAGGCATACTCCGAAGTCGAATATATGCCGAGGCTATGTACCGATGATCTGGTCACCCTGCGTCATGCCGCTCTGGCCGGTCTGGGAGTTGCACAACTACCTGTATTGGTTGCCGGAGAAGACCTGCGTCACGGTAGACTGATAGAAGTACTGCCTGGCTGGAAGCCGGCAGATGCTTCGCTGCATGCGGTGTTTTCTGCTCGTCGCGGACGACTGCCGGCGCTTCAGGCCTTGCTGGATTTTCTTGTCGAGCGATTGGGCGGACATGTGCTTGAGCTTGATATGGCGCCCTGACAGGGCGCCGTTGTGCGTACACCCATGCATTCAGGCCGCTCGGGACTTTTGAGGCCCTGTGCTGCATCGGTAAGTTAAATTTCCTTGTAGAGTTCGCCGCCACTGTTGCGAAACTTCGCCGCCTGCTCGGCCATGCCGCGCTGCCTGGCCGCTTCATCACCCTCAGAGCCGCTGTCCTGTGCCCCGTGATGAAAACGGTCGCGCACTTCCTGGCTAATCTTCATCGAGCAGAACTTCGGGCCGCACATGGAACAAAAGTGCGCCACCTTGGCCGAGTCCTTCGGCAGGGTTTCGTCGTGATATTCGCGTGCGGTGTCCGGATCAAGCCCCAGATTGAACTGGTCTTCCCAGCGAAACTCGAAGCGTGCCTTTGAGAGTGCGTTGTCGCGTCGCTGGGAGGCAGGGTGGCCCTTGGCGAGATCCGCCGCGTGGGCGGCGATCTTGTAGGTGATGATGCCGGTCTTGACATCATCGCGGTTGGGCAGGCCCAGGTGTTCCTTGGGAGTGACATAGCAGAGCATGGCGCAGCCGTACCAGCCGATCATCGCCGCACCAATGCCGGAGGTGATGTGGTCATAGCCCGGGGCGATGTCGGTGGTCAGCGGCCCCAGGGTATAGAAGGGCGCCTCGTCACAGCACTCAAGCTGCTTGTCCATGTTCTCCTTGATCAGGTGCATCGGCACGTGCCCCGGCCCCTCGATCATCACCTGCACGTCGTGACGCCAGGCGATCTGTGTCAGCTCGCCCAGGGTTTCAAGCTCGGCGAACTGGGCGGCGTCGTTGGCATCGGCGATTGAGCCAGGGCGCAGGCCGTCCCCCAGCGAGAAGGCGACATCATAGGCCTTCATGATCTCGCAGATTTCCTCGAAGTGCGTGTAGAGAAAGCTCTCCTCGTGATGGGCCAGACACCACTTGGCCATGATCGAGCCGCCGCGCGAGACAATGCCGGTAGTGCGTTCGGCGGTCATCGGCACATGGTGCAGCCTGACGCCGGCGTGGATGGTGAAATAATCCACCCCCTGTTCGGCCTGCTCGATGAGCGTGTCGCGAAAGATCTCCCAGGTGAGGTTTTCGGCCACGCCATTGACCTTCTCGAGCGCCTGATACAGCGGCACCGTGCCGATCGGCACCGGCGAGTTGCGGATGATCCACTCGCGGGTCTCGTGAATGTTCTGGCCCGTCGAGAGGTCCATGATGGTATCGGCGCCCCAGCGGATGCCCCAGGTCATCTTGTCGACCTCTTCCTCGATCGAGGAAGTCACCGCCGAATTGCCCAGATTGCCGTTGATCTTCACCAGGAAGTTGCGCCCGATGATCATCGGCTCGCTTTCCGGGTGATTGATGTTGTTGGGGATGATCGCCCGCCCGCGGGCCACTTCCTCACGCACGAATTCTGCCGTGATCTCCCCCGGCAAGCGGGCGCCGAAGCTCTCCCCCTTGTGCTGGTGCCCCAGAATGCGCTCGACCTCTGCAGTACCCATCTGCTGGCGGCGCTGGTTCTCGCGCAGGGCGATAAATTCCATCTCGGGCGTCACGATGCCCTGGCGGGCGTAGTGCAGCTGGGTCACGTTTTGGCCTGCCTTCGCACGTCGCGGCGTGCGCGTCAGGGCAAAGCGCAGGGTCGACAGGCGCGGGTCCTCAGCGCGACGGCGGCCATACTCACTGGTAGGGCCATCCAGCCACTCGGTGTCACCCCGCTCATCGATCCAGGTGCGGCGCAGGTCTGCAAGCCCGCGACGGATGTCGATGTCGGCGTCCGGGTCGGTATAGGGGCCGGAAGTGTCATAGACCAGCAGCGGCGGGTTCTCTTCGATGCCATCACGGGTGGTGGTCGGCGAGAGGCTGATTTCGCGCATCGGTACTCGAATGTCCGGTCGCGAGCCTTCAATGAAGACCTTTCGCGAGGCGGGCAGCGGGGCAATGGCGGCACCGTTCACTTTGGCGGTATCGGCCAGAAAGGTCGGAGATTTCCGATCGCGGCGCGGGGAGCGTGCGTCGTGAGCGGCGGTGGTATCGGTCATGGTGTGCTCCAGAGCGTGACATCAGTCAGCCGGCGCACCGCGTAGGCAGAGAAGGGGAGGTGTTGCGAGATGCCATTGATGGCAGCGTGGACCCTTCGCTTGATCCCTACGCCGGTATTAGCCGGATCAGGTTCATCGGGATCCACCGTGGTATCGCCAGGCGACACAAGGTGATCTCAGCCGGTTCCACCGGCACCCCGTCAAGCAGCAATGGTCATGCCATCGCGGGCTCAGTCTGTGCTGTTCAGCGCCGGACGGTCAAGCCCTGTCCGGCGCCTTACCTCGCAAAAGGTGCAACGAGCCTGAAAAGTGCCCGAAAATGCGCATGACCTTTTATGGGAAAGCATGCTAGGTAAATGCTGCGGGCGTTTAGCACGACCAAAAAGGCCAATAACGCCTAAAGTTTGATCCAGCACATGGCGATAGAGAAAAAATGATCGCGTTCAAGGTCCGATTCTGCGTGGCTGCTGGCGCGTGCCATTCTATCGCAGGATGCTCCAGAAACTGCTCAACCTCTATCTTGCATAATGATGGGGTGTTGCATGACATGAATGCGAACGAAGAGTCGAATTCAACAACAGCAGGTTTGCTCAGTGCGCAGGCTATAGCGTTTTATCCGTAAGGTAGCCCAGGTCCTATCCATTAGCTTCAGGGGGTATCTCTTTGTATATAAACTTATATTTATATATACAGTATTGCTGAGAACGGCAAATCGTGCCAGCACGCGAATTTGGTATGGGCAGCCAACATTTGCTTTGCCAATAATAAAATTAATGAGGTAGGTTGGATCAGAGCGGCTGAATAACCCAAATGAACCTGCCGGTGCGTTTATTGAGGTTATAGAGCTGACTATATGATCACTGTTAGGCATCTTTTGCCGGCCTCAACTAACCATATAGGAGTTAAGTTTGGCAGCAGCTAGTAATTCTGTCGTTCATTTGACGATGAGATATCAAAAGACTGAGCTTTCAATCGGCTCAGGAGTTATCTATAAGCACGGATCAGACTACTTTATTGTTACAGCTTGGCATAATCTGGCCGGTCGACATTCTGAAACATTAAAGCCATTATCAAAGAAGTTGGCAATACCTGATAATGTAGTGGTTAATCTTGCCGTTAGTGTGGCTACTTTTGGTGTGGTGACTCGCCACTCAATTACAATACCCTTGGTTGATGAAGATAAATCACTTTTTTATATTCATCCTGAAAATTATCCTAGAGTGGATGTGGCGGCTATACCCTTTGATCCTGGTGCAACTTTTTTGTCTGAAGTATACCTTTCAACAGGTGAATGTAGAGACATGAATTTCTCCCCTGTCATGAAAGTACATGGCGGTGAAACTACTGAAATATGCCCTATACAAAGCTATCTTGTTCCAAATTCTGAAGTGATTGAGAAATGGTTTAATAGCGTTGATGTGACTGAGGAATTATTTATTCCAGGGTATCCGCACAATGTGCAGGACTTTTATTCACAGCCTGTATGGAAGCGGGCCACAATTGCTTCATCTGTACAGCAGGGTTGGAACAGGGAACCAAAATTTCTCATCGATAGCGCGTCAAAAAGCGGGATGTCAGGTTCTCCCGTGCTGTACTACAACCCTAACGGGAGGGTTCAAATTCGCGGCTCTACATATCAACTCAACCAAGAAGCTGTGATTCTCGCAGGTATCTATGTGGGACGTATAGGTGTTCAGGGAGAGATGGACCCTCAAATTGGGACTGTATGGAAAAAATCAGTAATAGACGAGATTATAGAAGCAGAGCACTTCGAAAAGCTCCCGTATGAAATAGAGTTGTCGCACGATGAGATGGTCGATAATATGCAAGGTATATTGGCAACGTGCTCTTTTCAGGGCCTTCAGAATATTAAAAATCCAGAATTGCCATCTAGGTATTATGTTCGAAGATCGTTGATGGAAAAAATATGTGGAAGAGCTAGCTCAGAAAATGCTCTTGCTGCAGTGCTTGATGCAGCAGAAAAATATGATGGTGAGTTGATCCCAGATGAAAATGCCTAATAAATCAAAGCACGCGGATGTAGCGAAGCTGCACCGGCTTTGAAGCGTTATATATTTTCAAAATAAGGAGAGTTACTTTGAGTAAATCAAAAAATGATCTCTGCAGTATTGCTAGGGCTGGTTCAGGCAATGTAGTGTTTGAGTTTGAGTAAATAAATATAACAAGTGGCTGTAGCATCAGCTGCAAAAAGCGCGGCTTGGACACTCACTACGTTCGCGCCGCTAAGCCGCGTGTTAAATAGAAAAGGAATATATATGCCAGCTTCTAGATTTTTGATCGAAAACAACGGTTAAAGCCAGGATAATATTAAGTTGGCGCTAGATGAGGCTTATCACCTATGCAAAGAAGCAGGACTTAAACGGATTGTGTTATTGTTCCTCGTAAAAGGTAGTTTTGGGTCTTCTGATATAGCAATATTTCTTGGTCCGCAAGTGACAAAAGCGTTGAGTAAAGGTGAAGCCGTCGATCTGGATGACGGCATTCGCCTAGAATTCAATATACCTAAAAATATTTCAAAATATGAAAATTATCAGGTGGTGCTTGCCGCATATCTAACTGATAAAGACATAGACATTGTTGACAGTATCGGAAATGTTAGCACTATCGTCTTCCTGCCTTGGCTAGAGGTGGATGGAAAGCGTTGGCTATCAACATAGAATCCAAAAATTGTTGGCGCTTCTTCTTGGGTGGCATCGCAATCATCATTGCCAACTCCTATTCAAAAGTAAATTTTACGACTGGGTCGCTGTATCAACATGTCAACAGGGCTAAGCCATCCATCGGATAAAGACATGGCAAAAAGAGCCTTCTCTGACCTTAAAAAACAAGGGCACACGGCAACAGAGGAGGCAATAAGGCAATTTGCTTTAAATAATGACTGGGAGCCTAAAAGGGCTCAAGAGTTAGCAAGTTTTGCAAAAAAATATATAAGCTAGAATGTCTAACAATGCTATGTACGCGACATGCGCGTGCATGGCGGCGTCATATTTATAGGCAGGGGATATGAGTCAAGAAATACACATCGGTATTTCGTATCAGGAAGACATTTCTCAGGATTTTATAGATGAGTTCTCTGCCACAGTTTCTGATCCCCGTCTCCAGATAAAAATTGAATCGCGATCCCGTGGTTTCTACGCCTCTATTGACTGGGCCTTGCCGACATTGGTGATCGCGTATTTGGCAAAACCGTACTTCGAGGGATTCCTCCAAGAGGCCGGAAAGGATCATTATCAGGCTCTGAAGAAAGGTATCTTGCAGCTTACTCGTAGGCTATACGGCAAACATCCGGAACATAGAGATCGGAAGCGCTCATTGCTATTTTCAACCATAGTGTCTTTGCAAGATGGAAGGTCTCTGAAGTTTGTTTTTCCGGAAGGTGTGTCGCTAAAAAAATATGAGGTTGCGGTTGATTCGATGTACAGACTCTTGTCAGAGCACTTCCAGATGTACCCTAGCGATAGTATCACCGAAATTGCAGAAAATCTGAGTACTCCTAGTAGGTCACTCTATTTCGAGTTCGACCCCGAGCAAGAAATCTGGATGCTACTTGATCCTTTGCTCGAAGCTCAGGTAGAGCATGCGAAGCAGAAAATATAACAATCGGTTGCATAGCCGCTCAGCTTGCCGCATCAAGCCCCATCTGCCAGAAGGCGCTTTCAAGACGCGTGGCATCACGAAAGGTGGTGATCAACTGCTCAAAACGCCTCGGCGACACCTCGGCCAGCCGCGCATCCAGCCAGCGGCGCTCCCGCCGGGCGGCCTGCTGGTAGTTCTCGTCGCGATACATGTCGATCCACGCCTGATAGGGGGTATCAGAAGTCACGGTCTGTGGGTGTGACGTGATCCAGTCGGCCACTTCGGCGTAGCCGATCAGGCACGGCGCCAGCGCCACATGCAGGTCCAGCAGTTCGCCCCGGTGGCCGCAGTCCAGCACGAAGCGGGTATAGGCCAGCGTTTCGTGGGCTTCGGGTAGATCATGCAGGCTTTCTTCATCGATGCCCCATTCCCGGCAATAGCCTATGTGCAGGCCCATTTCGGTATCCACGATGGTCTTTAAACTGTCCAGCGAGTGACGCAGCTCCGTCATGTCGCGGCTTTTGTAGACGGCCAGCCCCCAGGCACGGGCGAAGTGGATCAGAAACAGATAGTCCTGCTTCAGGTAGTGGCGAAAGGATTCCTCTGAGAGCGTGGCGGCGCCAAGTTGTCGCACGAAATCGTGCTCGATGTAAGCGCGCCAGTCGTTCTGACAAGCGTTGATCAGGTCGGTAAGGCAGTAGCCCATAAAGCCTCCGGTGGTAGCGATCCGAAGGGCAGGCGAGAAGATCGAGGAAGTGGCGTGGAGAAGAGTGAGACGTTACACCGGCGCCATCGCTTGATCCCTACGCCGGTACCCGCGCTTTTCCAAACAGCGCATTAGCCGGATCAGGTTCAGCGGGACCAGCGCTTGGCACTCTCAAAAGAGCACGTCCTGCGCTATCTCAGCCGGAATTCACCGGCACCCCGTCAAGCAGACGATGGCCAGGCCATCGCACTGTCACTCTGTGCTGTTCGGCGCCGGGCGGTCAAGCCCTGTCGGCCGTCCTCCATCGCAAAAAGCGGGTCTATTTGGCGAAGAGCTGGCTCATGTCCTTGAAGGCCTTGAATTCAAGAGCGTTGCCGCAGGGGTCGAGCAAAAACATGGTCGCCTGCTCGCCGGGCTGATCCTTGAAGCGCACGTAGGGCTCGATCACGAACACCGTTCCGGCCGCTCGAAGTCGCTCGGCCAGCCGCTCCCACTCCTGCCAGCCCAGTACAATGCCAAAGTGAGGAATCGGAACATCATGTCCGTCGACTGGATTGGTATGGGCATTCTCCTGAGCGGGCGTTTTGGGATGTTCATGAATCACGAGCTGATGGCCGTAGAAATCAAAGTCGACCCACTGATCGCTTGAGCGCCCCTCGCTCAATCCGAAGGTCTCGCCGTAAAACGCCCGGGCTGCAGGCAGATCATGTACCGGAATGGCCAGGTGAAAGGGAGAAAGTGCCATGGAGAGCTCCTGTCAGGATGAAAATTCGCCTTTGGAAAGCACGAATACCCTCAATATGAATGCGGAATAATCGAATAAAAAGCGCATAATATGCCCGTCTGAAAACCATAAAGCAGGATTCGTGATGTTTGAGGAGCTCAAGGCGCTGCTGGCGGTCGTACAACATGGCACGTTTGAATCGGCGGGGGCACAGATCGGCTTGTCACGATCGGCCATCAGCTCGCGCATCCGCCAGCTTGAAAACCGACTGGGCATGACGCTTTTCATTCGTACCGGACGTGCGCTGCGCCTTTCACCGGACGCTCAGCGAGTCGTGCGCCTGGCCAGGCAGATGCTGGCACTGGCCGATGAGATGCAAAAAAACGATGGCACTGCTCTGCAGGGACATCTACGTCTGGGGGCCATCACCAGTGTGCAGGGCACGCTGCTGCCGCCGGTGCTGCGGGACATGCGCATGCAGGCGCCTGATCTGCATGTCCAGCTGATACCGGGCGTGTCACTGACGCTGTTGGATCAGGTGGATCGGGGCGAGCTGGATATGGCGCTTTTGATTCGCCCGCCCTTTGCGCTGCCGGCGTCCCTTCAGGGGGAGGTGTTCCATCGCGAACCGTTTGTGTTGATTACCCCGCATGAGGTGACCGGCGGCGATCCGCTGGAGATTCTGGCCGGACATCCCTTTATCCAGTACGACCGCAGCTCCTTTGGCGGACGTCAGGTGGCCGGTTTTTTAAAGCGTCAGCGCCTTGCACCCTCGACCGTGCTCGAGGTCGACGACATCGAGGCCATTGTGCGCATGGTGGCCTCCGGTCTCGGCGTTGCACTGGTGCCGATGGGGGGGCTGTGGTGTCGGGACATCGATCGCGACATTCGCGTTCATGCACTGCCATCACCTGCCATCGAGCGTGAGCTGATGATGGTGACGCGCGCCCCGCTGATGCCGGGCTCTGCGCAGGCCTTGCTACGCGAGTGCCTGATGGCCTCTCAGGATGATCCATGAGGGAAAGGTAGAACGTAATGGCGTCACGTCTGGTGGCCGTGAGTATGGCCCGAACGTTCTATAGTACGTGGCAAATGAATAGCACGTGGCGAACGAAGGCCAGGTCTCGAATGAAGGGTACGTCACAAGTGAACGGCACGTCGCGACCAGTCCGTCGCGCACACTGCCGGTTGATGTCAGACAATGAAGGGTTCAACGCCGCCGACAGGCGGCAGATGCCAGGGAGAGACCATGCCCCTTACCAGTGACAAGGGCAACGGCACATCGGATGTGTCCAATGTATCGTTTCAACAATCATCGCAAGGTGCCGAGTTCATCGAGCGTGGCGGCCCCGATTATCGACCGACCATGCTGGCGCTGTTTCTGGGCGCCTTTTCTACCTTTGCGCTGCTGTACTGCGTCCAGCCCATGCTGCCGATTTTGTCCGAGGCCTTCGGGATCGATCCGGCCAGCACCAGCCTGGTGCTGTCGGTATCGACCGGTATGCTGGCGGTAGGGCTTTTGATTACCGGGCCGCTGTCGGACGCCATCGGGCGCAAGAAAATGATGTCGCTGGCGCTGTTGAGTGCCTCTGCGCTGACGATCGGTGCATCGTTCATGCAGGACTGGGGCATGATCCTTGTCATGCGGGCACTTGCGGGGCTTTCCATGGCGGGGCTGTGTGGCGTGGCGATGGCCTATCTCAACGAGGAGATACACCCGAGCTTCATCGGCGTGTCGATGGGGCTTTATATCGGCGGCAATGCCATTGGCGGCATGAGCGGACGATTGATCAGCGGCGTCATGGTGGATTTCGTCAACTGGCGAGTGACGCTGGCCACCATGGGCATCATTTCGCTCATCAGTGCGCTGGCGTTCATGAAGATGCTGCCGGCCTCACGTCACTTTGAACCCAGAAAGCTGAGCATCGCCAATCTGGCAGGGGCCTTTCGGCTGCACTTTCGTGATGCCGGACTGCCGTGGCTGTTTCTGGAGGCGTTCCTGCTGATGGGCAGCTTCGTGACGCTGTTCAACTACATTGTCTATCGCCTGCTGGAAGCGCCGTATCACTTCAGCCAGACGGTGATCGGGCTGTTGTCGATCGTTTATCTGTCGGGTATCTACAGTTCGGCCTGGGCCGGGGGGCTGGCCGACCGACTGGGGCGCTCGCGCGTGTTCTGGGTCTTCGTGGTCGTAATGCTCGCAGGCCTTGCCCTGACGCTGGCCTCACCCGTGGCACTGATCATGGTCGGCATGTTGATCTTCACCTTTGGTTTTTTTGCCGCCCATTCGATCGCCAGCGGCTGGGTCGGGCAGCGCGCCACACAGGCCCGCGGTCAGGCCTCTTCGCTTTATCTGTTCAGCTACTACCTGGGCTCGAGTCTGGCCGGCACGCTGGGCGGCACCTTCTGGGACATGGCCGGCTGGAATGGCGTGAGTGCCTTCATCGCGGTGCTGTTGCTGCTGGCGCTGCTGGTGGGGCTGCGGCTGCGCCGATTGAGCATGGCGGCGGCGTGAATCCGCGTCATTCCCATGACAGGTTAACGGCGCAGGCGGGGGATGTGTCTTACACTGATCGTCACCCGTGTTTCATTTAAATACAGGACAAAACACCGATGACAGCTCGAAAAGTACGGCACCTGCATACCGCCATTCGCGATGACATCGGCGATCTGATTACGCATCGACCGTTGCCCGGCCCCTCGATCGACTATCTCGATCCCTGGTTGTTTCTCAATCATCACGGGCCGCAGGTTTACGATCGCGATAACAAGGGCCTGCCGTTCGGCCCACATCCCCATCGCGGTTTTGAAACCGTCACCTTTATTCTCGATGGCTCGTTGGCGCATGCCGATAGCGGTGACCATGAAAGCATCATCAACGCCGGCGGCGTGCAGTGGATGACCGCCGGCAGCGGTCTGGTGCACTCGGAGGTTTCGCCCGAAGCCTTTCGGCGCGAAGGCGGCCGCATGGAAATTCTCCAGCTCTGGATCAATCTGCCCGCCGAGCTCAAGATGACCGAGCCGCGCTACACCGGGCTTCAGGCCGATGAGCTGGTGCAGGTCGAACTCGATAATGGTCGGGGACACATGACGCTGATCGCCGGTGAGTTCGATCAACAGGGCAGTACCTTCCGCGGCCCGATCGAAACATTGACGCCCACCTTCATGTCGGTCATCACCATCAGGGAAGGCTCACTCATTCACCTGCCGGTACCCGAGGATCACGAAATTTTCTGCTACGTGGTGCGTGGCAACATCATGATTTCCGAGCAGGCGATTCGCCCCTGCCACTTGATCGAGTTCGAGCAGGAAGGGGATAACGTCGAGATCCGCGGCTCAGGCGATGCGACCCTGCTGTTTGGTCACGCCCCACGACTCAAGGAGCCGATGGTGTCTCACGGCCCGTTTGTGATGAACACGCGTGAGGAGATCGAGCAGGCGGTCGATGATTATCGCAACGGTCGCTTTGGTGGATTAAACGCCGTGTAGCGAACGCGCCCTGAGAAAACAAACAACGCCCGTAGCGGTTGCTGCGGGCGTTGTTTATGGGCAAAGGCTTGTGTCTGTAGGGAAAGGACCAGGCCGAAGGCGCGACTACCAGGCCCAGTTCATCAGCGGCGACGGGATACGTCGGCGCTCGAGTTCGCGCCAGCCCCGCGCGCAGCGCACGATGATCCACACCGTAATCAGCGGAAACAGCAGCACGCCGACGCCCAGAAACGAGAGCATTGTGGCCAGCGCCATATAAAAAAGCCCGATCCAGAAGGTGCGGATCAGGAAGGTGTAGTGATCATACAGCCAGCCTGACGAGCGGCCGCGATAGATATAGGCGATGACCAGACCGGCCAGCGCGGTAATGCCGGTCAGGAGACTGGCCAGATAGAGAGCGTAGCCGATGCGCACCATCATGGGGTCATCGTCGGCGCCGGGTTGATCATGAAGTACCGGGTCCCTGTCGGTCACGAAACGGCTCCTCGTGAGAGTAATATCGCGCCATCATAACCCGACAGGGAAAGGGCTGTCCGCGCTGGTTCGACTCAGGAAGCCAGCGGCGAGGGTGTCACGTCCGGCGGAATCGGACAGATGTAGGGCGTACGCGCGTTCACACGCGACAGTTCCTCGCGTGCCTGACTTACCCGCTCGGGATCTTCCAGCAGCCGCAGAGCCGTGCTGCCCAGTATCTCTGCCGCTCGCAGCATGCCCTTGTGACCCAGCGCACTGCGCCCTTGAGCGACGACCTGCCAGGTATGCAGAGCCGTGCCGATGGCAAAGCAGCTGACATAGCACTGTGCGGTGGGTACCACGCGGCTGACATCGCCGACATCGGTGGAGCCCTTCATGATTTCCCGACCATCGCCCGGTGTGAGCACGGCATCGGCCAGCGCCTGATCCTCAAACGCTTCGATACGGGCCTGAGTGTCGTTGCCGGTCATCCGACGCATGGTGTCGAGATCGGCCCGCCTGCCTGCCGGGGTGAGGGTATCGGCAATCTTACGGGCATAGCGTTGATCCTGCTCGTCAAAGTCAGGCGCGCCCAGCGTCTCCATCTGCTCGAACATCAACGCTTCTAGCGTGCGATTGGGCAGGTAGCTGGAGCAGGCCTTGTCGAACGTCACCTCGACACTCGTGCCGGTCATCAGCGCCGCACCGCGAGCCACCTCCTGCAGACGGTCGTAGATCTCCTCGGTCTCGGGCATGGCGGGGGCGCGTACCAGATAAAGGACCTCGGTGCTGGACTGGACCACGTTGGGGGAATTGCCACCGGCATCGGTCACCGCGTAGTGAAGACGCGCCTGTTCCGGGACGTGTTCGCGCAGATAGTTGGCGCCGATGTTCATCAGCTCGACCGCGTCCAGCGCACTGCGGCCCAGGTGTGGCGAGTTGGCGGCATGGGCGGCCGTGCCATGAAAGCGAAAATAGGCCTGAATGTTGGCAAGCGTCGGCGTCGAAAAAAGCCCGGTAAACGTCATGGGGTGCCAGGTGAGCGCCACATCGACGTCGTCGAACAGTCCTTCGCGGACCATGAAGGTCTTGCCCGAGCCGCCTTCCTCGCCTGGGCAGCCGTAAAAGCGCACGGTGCCGGCCCCTTCGAGTCTGCCACACGAGTGCAGCTCATCCCGCACGGCCACGGCGGCGGCCAGCGCCGCCGTGCCCAGCAGGTTGTGGCCGCAGCCATGCCCATGGCCGCCGGGTTCGAGTGGCTCGTGGGCACTGGCGCCGCCGCGCTGGCTGAGCCCGGGCAGGGCATCGAACTCGCCAAGCAGGGCAATCACCGGTGCACCGCTGCCAATGCTGGCCACGAACGCCGTCTCCATCCCGGCCACGCCGCGCTCGACATGAAAGCCTTCGGCCTCGAGCGCATCAGCCAGCAGGCGGCTTGAAACGTGTTCCTCAAAGCGGGTTTCGGGATGGTCCCAGATGGCATCGGCCAGTGCGATGAACTGATCGCGACGTGCCTCGACCCGCGCACTGAGGCGCATCGCCGGGGTCTCTTCACGTGGGGCTTCAGCGGTCATGGCGCGCTCCCGGTAACGCCATGTCGAAGGCGAGATGGGCCAGGGTGCGCACCGCCAGCGGCAGCACGTCCTCGTTGAAGTCAAAGCACTGATGGTGGTGGCCGGCGGCCAGCTCGGTGCCAAAGATCATGTAGGTGGCAAGCCCACCGCGCTCCTGCACTCGCTTCATCATGCAGGTCGCATCCTCGGAGCCCGAGGGTTCGCTGATGCGTGGCGTGACCACCTCAACGCCCGGCAACCCTTCGATGCGCTTTTGGATGTAATCGACCAGTGCCGGGCTCGAGGTACAGGTATCGGCTTCACCGGCGAGGCTGTACTCGACACTGACGCCCTGCATCTGCGCGGCCCCCTCGATGACATCGATCGCGCGGCGGCGCATTTCTTCGTTGATGACCGTATTTTCGCCGCGGGTCTCGATCTTCATCATCGCCGTGGCAGGGACAACATTACGACCGCTGCCGGCGTTGAGCACGCCGACATTGATGCGCGAGGCACCACCGCTGTGACGGGGAATGGCATGCAGCCCCACGGCGGCCTGAGCGGCAGCCAGCAGGGCATTGCGCCCCTCTTCAGGACGACCGCCGGCATGGGCCGGCACGCCGGTATAGCGCACGTCGAGCTTGGTCGTGGCCAGATAGCCATCCTGAGCGCAGACAATTTCGCCGCAGGGAATGTCCAGACCGATGTGGGTGGCAATGAAGACATCAACATCATCGAGTACGCCGGCGGTCACCATGGAGCGGGCCCCGCGTACGCCTTCCTCTGCCGGTTGAAAGATCAGCTTGATGCGCCCGGAAAGCTCGGATTCAAACGTCTTGAACAATCGTGCCAGCCCCAGCCCGATGGTGGTATGACCGTCATGACCGCAGGCATGCATCATACCGGCATTTTGCGAGCCGAAGCCCTGCTGTGCCGGGCGGTGCGAGGCCTCGCGGGACTCTTCAAGGTCCAGCGCGTCCATATCGATGCGATAGCCGAGGGTGGGCCCGGGGCGACCGGTATCAAGGACGCCCACCACGCCGGTGAAACCACCGGAGAGCTGAGGGAGCCAGCGCTCGATGGCGCCCTGAGTACGCGCGCGCGCCTCTTCACGGGCCAGAGTATCGGCGTCAGGTACGCCCATGCGTGAGGTATCATCAACGACATCGCGTCCCAGCGTGACCTGATAGCCAAGACGGTCAAGTTCCTCGGCGACCAGTGAGGCAGTGCGAAATTCGACCCAGCCTGACTCGGCGTGCTGGTGAAAATCGCGCCGCCAGGCGGTGAGCTGCGGCGTGAGCGTCTCAAGCTGGGTATTGAGCTGTGGCATCAGGGATTCGGACATGCGGGATTTTCCTTTTTTGAATATCAGGGCCTTTGAAGGCCAGACGCGTCTATGGGGGTCTGCGCGCTGGCCGTCGTTGGCACGCTAGGGCATCAGCGCGTGAATGCCGGGTCCGAACGGCAGACCAAGCAGATAAAAGGCCACCAGCATCACGATCCAGAGACTCAAAAAGGCCAGCGTGTAGGGCAGCATCAGCGAAATCAGCGTGCCCAGTCCTGCCTCTCGGTCGTATTTTCGGATAAACGTCAGCACCACCACCATATAGGGGTTGAGCGGTGAGATGATGTTGGTCGAGGAGTCCGCGACGCGATAGGCCATCTGGATAAAGGCCGGGTGATAGCCCAGCTGCATGAACAGCGGCACGAAGATGGGGGCTTCCAGCGCCCACTTGGCCGAGCCCGAAAAGATCAGCAGGTTCATGAAGCCGGTAAACAGGATGTAGCAGATGATGACCGGCAGACCGGTGAAGTTGATCGAGGTCAGAAGCTCTGCACCGTTGACCGCCAGCCAGCTGCCGATATGCGTCCAGCCAAACCAGGCAATGAACTGCGAAGCGGCAAAGATGAGCACGATATAGCCGCCCAGATCCCGCATGGCCTCTGCCATGCGCTCCGAGACATCCCGGGAGGTTTTGATTTTGCCGGTGGTAACGCCATAGGCCACGCTGACGGTGATGAAAAACAGCAGAATGATCGGGATGATGCCCGACAAAAAGGGCGAGGGGATCAGGCCGCCGTCGTCGTTTTTAAGCGGCGAATCCGGCCACAGCACCAGCGTGGCTAGCCCGCCAAGATAGAGAAGTGCTGCGATGCCGGCGTTGCGCAGGCCTCGTCCGGCACTGGCCGGCTCGTCACTTTCGACCCGTTCAACCTCGCCCTGATAGGTGCCCAGTCGTGGCTCGGTAATGCGTTCGCTGATCTGAGCGGCGACCACGGTCAGCACCACGACCGACAGACAGTTGAAATACCAGTTGTCGACCGGGGTGACCACCATGTCGGGATCGATCAGCCGGGCAGCTTCCGTAGAAATGCCGGAGAGCAGAGCGTCGGTACCCACAATCAACAGATTGGCGGTAAAACCGGCACCGGCGCTGGCAAACCCGAGCGCCAGTCCCGCCACCGGATGACGCCCCAGCCCGTGATACACCATGGAGGCCAGCGGCGGCAGCAGAATCAGCGACGCATCGGAGGCCACATTCATCATGATGCCGGTAAAGGCGACCGTATAGGTCACCAGCTGGCGAGGGGCCGACATGACCGTGCGGCGAATCAACACATCCAGCAAACCGATCTTTTCGGCAAGCCCGATGCCCAGCATCATCGACAGCACCAGCCCGAGCGGGGCAAAGCCGGTGAAGTTGGTCAGCATTGATCCCAGCATGAAGCGTACGCCTTCACTGGAGATCAGGCTTCGTATGGGCTGGTTCTCGCCGGTCGCCGGCAGGACAACGCTGGCGTCGACGGCGGCAAAGATCACGGAGGCGATCAACACGACCACGGCCAGGGCGACAAACAGCATGAAAGGGTCGGGCAAGCGATTGCCCAGGCGTTCGATGGTATTGAGCCAGCGCGTCGAGCGGCGTGGCTCATGGGCCTGTTGGTGCGTGGTGGCAACCATGATGGGGGCTCCGAGTAACGTATTATTGTGTGCCGTGCAGTCCCGGCGATTGTTATCGGTTACCTGATGCCAATGGGCGGGTTTTTATCGATATGATGGGCCGCATCGAACGTTCAGGTCATATCACTGTATGAGAAAGCGATGGCCGTTTGGCAGATACCGCTGTGTTCTGCCTGATACCCGAGTGTTATCACGGTAGATGACCACGCGATGCAGGGGCCCGTGCGATACATGACAAGAGAGCAGAGGATGGATTCAGGTAGAGCAGAACCGCGGCTGCATCACATTCGGGCCTTTGTGGCCGTGGCCACCCACGGCAGCATCCGCTCGGCCGCGCGTGAGCTGGGCATGTCGCAACCGGCCATGACCCGGTCCATTCGCGAGCTGGAAGCGCTCATGAATACGGCACTGCTGGTGCGCGGGGCCAGCGGTGTGACGTTGACCGACAGTGGGCGGGCGCTTGAACGTCATGCCCGGATGATCGTCAGTGAACTCAGACGGGCGCGTGACAGTGTGGATCAGGTCAGCGGTCGTGGTCGTGGTCATGTGGCCATCGGGGTATCGGCTACCGTCGCCCGGACCATTCTGCCGGCGGTTGTGGCCCGCTTTCAGAAGGACTATCCGCAGGTGAGCATGCATCTTCAGGAGGGACAGCTGTCGGCGCTGGTCGAGCGGCTGCGTTCCGGAGAACTCGATTTTACGATCAGCACGGTGGATACGGACACCATCGATCATGATCTGCGTATTCAGCCGCTGTTCGACAAGCCATTTGTGGTGGTCATGCGCCATGATCATCCGCTGGCCGGGGCCACCAACCCCGAGATGCTGTGTCATGCCCGCTGGGTGTTGCCCACGCCGCGAAGCGGCTATTACGCCGGTCTTTATCGCTGGCTGGATGAAAAACACATCATCAACGCACAGTCACGCCTTGAGTGTGATTCCTTTACGACCTCGCTGAACCTGATCGCCCAGAGCGACATGATCGGGGTCTTTGCTCAGGGCATGGTGGCCCATCATGGCATGGCCGGTCTGGTCGAACTGAGCCTTGAAACACCGCTGCCGTCGGCGCGCTTTCACCTGGTCCGCCATCAGGAACGGCCTCTGACCCCGGCGGCAGAACGGCTGGCACAGCTTTTTGAATACGAAAGCCGTGCCGGATGAATGGGCCTTGCCCGCGGACTCGGCTAGAATCAGCCCCTTTGGCGCATTCAGGAGACCATGCCATGCCTTCTTTCGATATCGTGTCCGAATTTGACAAGCATGAAGCCACCAACGCTGTCGATCAGGCCAACCGCGAGGTACAGACTCGCTTTGACTTTCGTGGGGTCGATGCCAGCTTCACTCTGGAAGGAGAGAAGGTGTCGCTGGAAGCCGATGCCGATTTCCAGCTCAAGCAGATGCTCGACATCCTGCGTTCCAAACTGATCAGTCGGGGCATTGATGCCCGCTGCATGGATGAGCAGGAGCCCGTGCTGTCCGGCGTCAAGGCGCGTCAGGAAGTTCAGCTCAAGCAGGGCCTCGAGCAGCCTGACTGCAAGGCGATCGTCAAGCAGCTCAAGGAGTCGAAGCTCAAGGTGCAAAGCGCCATTCAGGGCGACAAGGTTCGCGTGACCGGCAAGAAACGCGATGACCTGCAGCAGGCCATTGCGCTGTTGAAAAGCGAAGAGGGGCCGGATCTGCCGCTGCAGTTTGATAACTTCCGCGATTGATGCGACCCGCGGCCTCCGGCGTCAGAGCTTGCGGCCGCCACGTCCCTGCTTGTAAAAGCGCTGCTCGCGCCAGCCGGGCACGTTTTCGCGCTGGCCGGGCGTGCGCCGATAGCGCTTGTATTCCCATTGATACTGCATGGGGTCCAGTGCAATGGCATTTTCGACACTGGCGTTGACGCCACGCGCTGACAGGGCGTCATCATCCTGGGCATAGACTCGCTCGTCGGCCTTGAGAAAGTGGATATCAAAGCCGCGTCGATCCTCGCGCCGTCTGGCCACGCCGGTCACGACCCGAGCGTTGGTGCGCGAAACCAGCCGTGGCAGCAGGGTGGCGGTGTAGGCCGGATAGCCAAGGAAGTCGGCAAATTCGCCGCTGCCCCAGTCCGGCACCTGATCGGGCAGAATGCCGATCGCCTCGCTGCGCTTGAGGGCCTTTAAAAGCGCCGCCACACCGCGCGAGGTCGTGGGGACGAGACTGGCTCCCATGCGCTCGCGACCGTGTCGAATGACGGGGTCAAGCGCACTGATCTTGGGCGGTTCGTACATGGCCGTGAACGGGAAGTGGCTGGAGAGCCAGAAGTTGAGAATCTCCCAGTTGCCAAAGTGGGGCGCCAGCACGATCACGCCGCGTCCCTCGGCGCGCGCCTCATCGAGCAGTTCACGCCCATGCACCTCGACAATCGACTTCTCCACCGCCTCGGGATCCCCCTGCCAGGCAAATCCCAGCTCCATCATGGTCGCGATCGAATGGCGCAGGCTGTCATGAATCTGCTGTCGGCGGGTCTGTTCGCTGACCTCCGGAAAGGCCTGGCGCAGATTCATGCGCGTAATGCGTCGCTCGCGCACGCCAATCAGGCTGTAAACGGGTTCGAAACGTGAGGCCAGACGCCACAGAGTGGACGGCGTGCGCTGCGAGAGCACTTGCCAGAGGCGCATGATAAGGCGCGCCTGCCAGTTGTCTTTCATCGTCATTGCTACGCTTTGGTGGTGTCGAAATCGACGGGGAGTATAACCAGTTGACTGCGCGGCTTCATGGCCGGGTGGTGCGATAACCCAGGATGACCTGTCCCGGGAGGTGCCGTCAATGCTGGAAAATCCCTCGCAATCGGGCCAGCCTGTAGCCATCGATTCAAGTCTGTCGCTTATCGATTGAAGCCAGAGCAATTGATGTTTCAAGGCGCGTTGACCGTCAATGCTACTGACCCATCCATGTTCGCCGTCCTGTGAGGAAGCCATGGCTCGTCCACTGTTGACCCTGATCCTGCCACCGCTGCTGGGGCTTTTCATTCTGGCCCTGGGCAACGGGTTTCTATCCACGCTGGTGACATTACGACTCGATAACGCCGGCGCCTCGGTGGAGACCATCGGCTGGGTGTCCTCGGCCTACTATGTGGGACTGGCGCTGGGGGCGGTGCTCAACGATCGTCTGCTGCTGCGCATCGGACATATCCGGGCCTATGCCTGCTTTGCCTCGCTGGTGGCCGCCGCCGCACTGGCTCAGGCGCTGTGGCTTGATGCCGGCTGGTGGTTTGCCATGCGTCTGGTGGGTGGCTGGGCCACGGTCGGGGTCTATCTGGTGATCGAAAGCTGGCTTTTGACCAGCGGCGATTCGGCCCGCCGCGGCCAGATACTGGCCTTTTACATGATCTCGCTCTACGCGGCGCTGGCACTCGGGCAATTGCTGCTGGGGCTTTTCGAGGCGCCTTTCGATGCCACGCCCTATGTGGTGATCGGTATGCTGGCGTCGCTTTCGGTACTGCCGCTTTGCATCATTCCCCGGGTGTCGCCACTGCTGGAGCATGCCGTGCCGCTGCCGCCCTGGCGGCTGATTCGCGTGACGCCGACCGGGATCATGGGCGTTTTTGGCTCGGGACTGATCGTGGCGGCGCTCTATTCGCTGCTGCCCCTGTATCTTCAGCAGACGGGACTGTCGGTTGAACGGCTGGGTCAGTTCATGGCCGCGGTCATCGTGGGCGGTATGGCCCTGCAATATCCCATGGGGCGATGGTCGGATCGCCATGATCGCCAGATTGTTCTGATCATTCTTGGCATGACGCTGATTGCGCTCTCCCTGGCGTTGCCGCTGGCGGCGGCCATGAGCGAGCTGGCACTGGGCATTGTGCTCTTTGTGTTCGGAGGCATGGCGTTTTCGCTCTATCCGGTGGCCATGAGTCACGCCGCCGATCGAGCGCCGCCCCAGGCGCTGGTTGGCATGAGTCAGGGGCTGCTTCTGATCAATGCGGTGGGCTGCACGCTCAGCGCCCCCATACTGACAGGGGTGATGGGGCAGACGGGCGGTAACGGGCTGTTCTATGGTCTTGCCATGATCTCGGCGGCCATGGCGCTATTTTTCATGTGGCGGCGCAGTGTGCGTCCGGCCCCGCAGCCGGTGGCGCCGTTTGCCGCACACCCGGTACAGACCGTGGTGGGTGCCGAGCTTGATGTGACTGAAGAGATGGTGGCCGGGGCTGAAATTCAGGCAGAAAAGGATGAGGCCGAAGAGGCGGCGCATCAGGACAATGCGCGTTATGACAGTGCTGCGCACGCCAATGATAAAACGGCACCTCTCTCACAGTGAGGGTAAGGATCAGATATCGAAGGTGAGATTTTGATCATGAAAGCGCCAGGTGTTACGGCCTTCGCGCTTGGCTCGATACATCGCCTGATCGGCCAGCTGGACCAGTGTCCTGACATCATCGGTATCGCTGCCCAGTACTGCGATGCCGATGCTGATGCCCAGCTGCACCTTTTGACCGTCAGCCAGCGTTAGCGGCTGGTTGATGCTGTCGATCAGACGCTGCGCCATGACGGCCAGATCCTCGCGAGGTGTGCGATGATCGAGCAGCATCACGAACTCGTCGCCGCCCAGGCGGGCTGAAAAGTCATGCTGGCGCGAGATGGCGCGCAGTGTTCCGGCGATCTGCTGGAGCACTTCATCGCCGGCATGGTGGCCATGGGCATCATTGATCTGCTTGAAGTGGTCGAAATCGAGCAGCATCAAGGCATGGTGATGTTCAGGATGAAGGCGGTGATAGCGCTCGATGACGCTCAGCCGACGCTCGAAACCCAGACGGTTGCCTAGCCCGGTCAGCGGGTCGGTCATCGCCAGTTTCTCGGCAGCTTCAGCCGTCCGACGCCGCTCGGTGACGTCGTGGGCCACGCCCTGAAGACGGCCCTCTTCCAGACGGCTGACCATGACGTTGACCCAGCGCCGCTGTTCATTTTCGCCTATCGCCATTTCCCATTCGCGAGTGCCGTCCCGACGGGCACGGCGCGTGGCAAGCTCTTCGGTGGTAGGACAGCCCTCGCTGATCAGCGATGTAAAGGTGATCGGCGGTGCGGTGGTATCCAGCGCTCTGCCCGCCAGAAATAGCCGGCAAAAGGCTGGATTGGCGGACAGCAGATGCCCCTGACCGTCGAGTTCAAAAATGCCGGCCTCGACGTTGTCAAAGAGCGTGCGGTAGCGTCGCTCCTCGATTTCACGGGCCAGCCGCTGCCGGCGTTCCTCGCTCAGGCTGCTGACCAGACGATCGATCATGGCATTGACGCTAAACACCAGCTTGCCGATCTCATCCTTGTGATGGCCTCCGGGTGGGGGCAGTTTCTGACCCGTTTCCGCCTCCAGGGAGTGCAGTTTTTGTGAAATATCACTGATCGGGCGGGTCACGAAATAAAATACCACCAGAATCACGCTCAGGCCGATCCCCAGAAGCTGCAGGACAAGCGCCATTGACAGAAATCGCGTGGCGTTGTTGACCATACTATCAATCCAGTCCTGATCCGGTACCAGCGTCATGCGGCAGACCTCCTGAGCGGGGTCGAACGGGGAGTGGATGGTCCGGGTCATGGGCGTCCCGCCCTGATGCTCGTTGGCATTGGCATGATCGGCCAGTGCGCTGTCATCGCGACGAATCAGCCGCGCTTCACGCACGATACGATTGCTCAGGAGCCCCTGGGTCACTTCACCGGCCAGCTGTGTGTCGTCCAGAAAACAGGCGATCTGGGCCGTGCGCTCGACCGTGGCAATCAGCCCCTCAAGCCGCGTTTGCTGGATTTTTTTTTCGGATTCAGCACGCAGGTGTACGGCCGAGACCAAAAAGGCGATCCCCAGTGCGCCCACGATGACGACGATGCTGGCGGCAGCGCGCAGGGCCAGCCGGCTGCGGAAAAGGCGCATCAGGCCTTTCATGGCGACTCACTGATGGTCAGTAAAACGCGCATGTTCGGCGGCATTTCGGCGACGTCCACATAGCCGAGAGCGTTGTTGTTGTGCGTCACGATGTCGACAAGATCCTTCAGCGTGTCGGTCTGCTGTGGGGGAGAGGCGCGGCCGGAAAAGACCAGTCTTGCCCAGTAGGAATTGATCTCGGCCATGTCCTTTTTCACCAGCGCCTTGTAAAAACGAGCCTTGAGCGGTCCCTGATCGATCGGCAGGGCCACGCTGTTATCAGGCAGGCGCCGGTAGCGGCCCATGAAAATATTGACCGCCTCGCCATGGTTGATCTGGTGTACGGGACTTGCCTCGTTGATGACGATGGCAATGTCGGCCCGGACCGGGGTGCTGATTATCAGGACAGCAACTGTGGCAAGGCACGTCAGGGGCATGAAGCGGGGCACGGAAGTCTCCTTAAAAGATGAAATCCAGCCCGAGGCTGACAAGGTTTGATTGATCGTCCTTCCAGGTGCCGTCGGTTCCACGCCACAGCAGTCCGGGTGAGCGGGTATGGATACGGTCAAACTGGGCCTTGAGGGCCAGGTTGGTGGCCACGTCATAGCGAAGCCCCAATGACCAGGTGTTCTGATTGACGTTGGAGCTGAAGGGATCTTCGCTATCATCATGCGTTCTGATGCCTGACATCAGCGCATAGGGTGTCCATTGCTCCATTCGCCACGCTGCTGAGACAAATCCGGTATCCAGCCAGGTACTACCCCTGGCAAAAATGTCGCGATTCCAGGTCGCCTGCAGTTGCAGGGGCCCCGAGCTGTAGGACGCTCCCAGTGAATAGACCTGTATTTCGTCAAAACCGGTCAGACGATTCAGGTAGTCATTGGCATCGATGTTGAAAAATTGACTTACAAGGTCAGCATCAGCGCCGCTGAAATCAACGTCTGACCGAATTCGGGTATAGCCGGCGCGAAACCTCCAGGGGCCGGTTTCAAAATTGAGATGACCGCCCAGCACGTGGTGGGCATCAAAATCCACCTGCAGGGCATCTGTCATGAAAAATCGGCTGTCGGAAGTGCCGGCAAAAAAACGTGCCCAGACCAGATCATCGCCGACCGGTCGGGTAAAGGTCATGTCAGCACCATCAATATAAGTCAGCTGCAGCACCCCGAAATGATCCACAGGTGGGCGAATCCAGGGGGAGGCATAGCCGATATAACGTGACTCCGAGAGCAGGTCGACATCCCAGCCCAGCCGGCCGACCCGCATCTGAAAATCCGGTGTCGGGGCGTAACGCACAAAGGCCAGCATCAGCTCGGGGCTGAAATCACCAGAGCTGCGATACTGGCTCATGCCCTGCACCACGGCATCGAGCTCGCTGGTCAGAAACAGGCTGGCCTGCAGGCCCAGCCGCGTATCGGTTCGGGCGCTCAAGCCCTGTTCGGCGCCTTTGGGCTGGCCGGTGTCACGCACAAAGTCGGCTTTTCCTTGATCGCTGTGAATGAGACCCGCCGTGCCAAACCCACTAATTGTTACCCGGTCTTCCAAAAGGTGTGTCTGCGCCTGAGCAGCGGTGCTGCCTATCAGCAAAAGCGTTGTCAGCAAAAGTGCATGAAACTTCATCAGACTTGGGTCTCGCCACGTCGAAAAACAGAGTCGTCGACAAAAGTTTCATCCGTCGAGCGTCAAGAACGAGCAACTTATGTCGGCCGTAATGGCATCGACTTTAACGGCGAGGGGAAAGAAATCATGCGATGAAAAGAGCACGATAACGAGGGCATTCCAATGTCTGCCGCTGTCATCGTGATGCCAGGGGATTAACGTGCCGGATCGACCACGCCATTGACCGAGGCATTGCGTCGAAACCAGCCGGCAATGCTGGCACGCGGCAGACGGGTGGGCAGTACCTCATGGGGGACGGCGTCCGACAGAAAACAGGCCAGCGTGCCGGCCTCCGGGTGCACCCGGGTCATTTCGCGAATCGGGGCGTGTGGATCGAAACCATCCGGCCCCTGCTGCTGGCTTTCGAACAGCACCATCTCGCCGCCGCCATCAATGGGCCAATCGCGGTTGAGATAGGTCACCGTGGAGATCACCCGATTGGCGCGTCCCTGAAAGCTGTCCACGTGACGCTTGTAAAAGGCGCCCGGTGGGTAACGGGCAAAATGGGCCTCGAACTCGAACAGACCGATGAACAGCGCCCGGTTGATCTCCTCGCGCAGCTCATCAAGGCGCTGGAGATAGACCTGCTGAGCCGGGCTTTCCCGGTTCAGCCAGCGGATCGCGTCGCCGCGAACGCTGGAGGCCAGCTGATGTTCCTGTAGTCGGCCAATACCGGCGCTTGTCAGGGCGTCATGCGCTTCAAGACGCTCAAGATCAGACAGCAGGGCGTCTATCAGTGCTGATGAAAAGAAGTCGCGCTGATGACTGAATCCCTGGTGAATCAGGTCTTCGATGAGGACGTCGATACGCTCCGGGTTCAGGGGCGAGGCCGCCAGCAGGGCTTGAACCTCGCGGTCAAAATCATCAATGACGGTACTCATGACGGGCGCCTGCGTGAGGGTCGAGGAGGAAGATGGCGAAGGGGCGAGGCTTCAGGATAGCGATCCAGCCCGATATCCACATGAAAGGCGACGCTTAAAAGTTCGACGACCATCATCGCTGACAGCCCCCATAGCGTGTGCTCAAAAATCGTGTAGCTGGGCACATACCAGCAGGCGTCATCATCGCGAATCACGTCGGTATGCTGGCGCGGGTCGGTCATCAGGCGTGCCAGCTCGACCTCAAAGATGGTGTCGATCTCATCGGGATTGGGCGTAAAGGACACGTCGGGCCCAATCAGCCCTACAAAGGGTGTCACGATCATGCCGTTGGCGGAAAAGCGCTCGGAAAGCCGGCCCAGCAATTGCACCCGCTCGGGCGGCAGGCCGATCTCCTCGAAACTTTCCCGCAGGGCGCAGTCCTCAAGGCTTTCGTCTTCGGGGTCCAGCTTGCCGCCCGGAAAGGCCACCTGCCCGGCATGAGAGCTCAGACGCGCGTTGCGGCGCGTGAGCAACAGGGTGGGCGTTTCATGGTTGATGATCGGCATCAACACGGCAGCCCGTGGATGATGACCGTCCAGCCGGGCCGGGCGATAGTCATGAAGTCGATGTTGCGCCGCTAGCAGCATAAGGGACACTTTCCAGAAAAATCAGGGCGTCATGACAAAATCGCCAATCGACACATGAAGTGATCAGACGTAGTGTAAAGCGTTCGGTCACTCGCCGTAAGCGACGGGGAAAGCATGAATTTTTGCAGTCATTGCGGCGCGCCGGTGCGCTTTGCCATTCCATTGGACGATGATCGTCCGCGTTATCTGTGTGACAACTGCGGCACCATCCATTATCAGAATCCACGGATTGTGGCCGGTAGTCTACCCATTGTGGATGATCGGGTACTGCTGTGTCGGCGGGCGATTTCCCCGCGGGAAGGGTACTGGACGCTGCCGGCCGGATTCATGGAAAACGGCGAAACCACGCCCGAGGCCGCCATTCGAGAAACCCGCGAAGAGGCCTGTGCCGAGATCGAGCTGGGTGGTCTCTACACCATGGTTGATCTGCCGCACATCAATCAGGTCTACATGATCTATCTGGCGCGACTGCGCAATGATCTTGAGCCGGCCTTCTCGGCAGGGCCTGAAAGTCTTGAAGTGCGTCTTTTCCGTGAAGAGGACATCCCCTGGTCGGAGCTGGCCTTTTCCACCATTACGAAAACGCTTGAATACTATTTCCGCGACCGAGCCCGCTTTGGTCGCGACGCACTCGATGTTCAGCACCTGGCGCTGTATCCCCTGCATGCCGATGTGATTCGCCGCTGGTAGTCCAGCGGCGGTGCACCGCACAACTTCTGCGGCAACCCACGTTGCCCGCTGGACCATCCACCGCTGGACCATCCACCGTTGGATAGTGGCATAATTGCGGCTTTTCCTAGGGCCGGTTCGGCCGACAACGATATAGATCACGATGCTCAAATGGATTTCAATCGCGCTGGTCGTCGCACTGGCCGCGCTGCAGTATCAGCTCTGGCTGGGAGATGGCGGGCTTTTGGAGCATAGCCGGGTCAAGGCGCGCGCCGATGAGCTGCAGGAGAGCAATCAGCTGCTGACCGACCGCAACGACCGTCTTGCCGCCGAGGTGGTGGATCTGAAAAACGGTCTTGATGCGATCGAGGAGCGCGGGCGTAATGATCTGGGCATGATTCGCAACGATGAACAGTTTTTCTGGGTACCCAGCGAAAAGGCCAGTCACAATCCCACGAAGGTAGCGCCTCCCGGTGCCGATCAAAGTGCCGATGAAGCGCGTGATCAGTTTGCCGGGAGAGAGCAATGAGTGCCCCTCAATGGTTGATCGTGCCGGCGGCCGGTCGGGGCACACGCATGCGTGCGGCCTGTCCCAAGCAGTATCTGCTGCTTGATGAGGCTGCGGTGCTCGCCTGTACGCTGGCGCGGTTGAATGAGGCCTTTCCCGAGGCCACGCTGCTGCTGTGCCTGGACTCTGAAGACCAGTGGTTCCATGAGTCCATGGTGCCCTTTGCACACTGGCATCGTCTAAACGGTGGCAACGAGCGCGTGGACTCGGTGCGCGCCGGTATCGACTGGCTCACGGATCGTGCCCATGTTGATGACTGGGTGCTGGTCCATGATGTGGCACGCCCGTGTGTCACCGTGGCGGACCTGCACCATCTGATGGACACTATCCGGCATGATCCGGTGGGGGGCCTGCTGGCGGCGCCGGTGACCGATACCCTCAAGCGTCAGGACGCTGACCAGCGGGTTGACGAAACCGTACCGCGTCAGGGGCTCTGGCGCGCCCTGACCCCTCAGGGCTTTCGCTATGGCGTGTTGCAGGAGGCCTTCAGGACTGCCCGTGAGGCGAACTTTCTGATGACCGATGAAGCCTCGGGCGTTGAACGCCTCGGTCATGCTCCCCGGCTGGTCACCGGTCGCAGTGACAATCTGAAAATCACCCATCCTGAAGACCTGGCGCTGGCGGCGCAGATTCTCTCTGCCCAGCGGGCCAGCGTTCATTTATCCCTGTCCGACAAGGAGCCCGGCCATGAGCCTGTCTGATCCTTCCCTGCTCGCCCGGCTGCGTATCGGTCACGGCTTTGACGTCCATCGTTTTGGCGAGGGCGACCATCTGATGCTGGGCGGTGTGCGCGTGGCCTTCGACCACGGTTTCGTCGCTCATTCCGATGGGGACGTGGTGCTGCATGCCCTGAGCGATGCCCTTTTGGGTGCCGCGGCGCTGGGAGATATCGGTCGCCACTTTCCCGACACCGACGAGCAGTGGCGCGGTGCTGACAGCCGTGCGCTGCTGCGCCACGTGGTAGCGCTGGTCAGGGCGCAGGGATTTGGCCTGATCAATGTCGATATCACCATTCTGGCGCAGGCGCCCAAAATGGCGCCGCACATCGACGCCATGCGTGAGGTGATTGCCGGCGACATCGGGCTTGAAAGCATCTGCGTCAACGTCAAGGCCACCACCACCGAAAAACTTGGCTTTACCGGTCGCGGTGAGGGCATTGCTGTCGAAGCCGTGGCGCTTTTAATGCGCCATGACGAGGCCTCATGACCCCATCGGTTGGCGAAAGGCAGGACTCACCGCTGCCTGACTGGGCCAGAAGCCTTGGTATGCCACCGCATACCGGTCGGTTTCGTGAATTTCCCGAGGCCTTTCGAGTCGAAGAGCAAATGGCCTTCACGCCCGAAGGCGACGGCGAACACCTCTGGCTGCACTGCGAAAAGCGCAATATGTCCACGGCGCAGCTGATTCGCCATCTGTCGCATCAGCTGGAGGTGGCCCCGCGTGATATCGGTGTCAGTGGTCTCAAGGACCATACCGCACTGACTCGTCAATGGGTGTCGGTGGCCATGACCGGTCGGGTAACCCCGGTGGATCTATTGGCGCTGGTTGAAAGGGACGGACTGCGGCTGCTGTCATTTGGCCGGCATCCGCGCAAGCTGCGTCGTGGCGTGCACCGCGCCAATCGATTTGCCCTGTATGTGAGCGGTGATGCCGTCACGCAGGGATCGCTTGAAACACGCTGGCTGGAACTGGTGGCGCATGGGGTGCCGAACTATTTCGGACCGCAGCGTTTTGGGCATCAGGGCAGTAACCTCACGCGTGCTCAAGCCCTGATGGCGCGTGGCTGGAAGAAAAAACAGGACCGCGATGGCTTCCTGCTCTCCAGCGCGCGTAGTTTCCTGTTTAACCAGGTGCTGAACGCGCGCATCCAGCAGGGCAGCTGGGCCAGCGGGCTGGAGGGAGACGTTTTCAACCTTGAAGGCAGCGCCAGCCAGTTTGCCGGTGAAGCCCTTGATGACGAGTTGCAAGCGCGGCTGACGGCACTGGATATTCATCCGACCGGCCCGATGTGGGGGCGTGGCGACGGTGGCGTCAGTGGTGAGGCACGGATGCTCGAGTGTCACGTGGCCGAACGGGACGCTGTCCTTGCCAAGGGCATTGAATCATCCGGCGCTGCACCCATGCGTCGACCGCTGCGCCTTGGCCTTCAGTCGCCGTCACTTGAGCGGGACGGTGAGGGGCTCTGGCTTCATTTTTCGCTGGCGCGCGGTGGGTTTGCCACGGCGGTGCTGCGTGAGCTCTTTCAGCACCCGGCACTTTAATTCATTGGTGCCCGGGGCTTGTGGGGCCTTGCGTTGTTCGCCATCGCAGCGTCGGGCAACCGCATCCATTTTCGAATTGATCTGAACAGGGAAGTCCAATGCGCAGACTGCTTTTATCCAATGATGACGGGGTGCATGCACCGGGACTCAGAGCGCTGCACGATGCGCTGGTCGATCAGGCCCGGCTGCGAGTGATTGCGCCCGATCGTGATCGCAGCGGCGCCAGCAACTCGCTGACGCTGGCATATCCGCTGTCGCTGACGCCGATGGACAGCGGTTTTTATAGCGTCGACGGCACCCCGGCCGACTGCGTTTATCTGGGCGTAAGCGATATCTTCGATGAAACCGTGGATATGGTGATCTCGGGCATTAACCATGGCGCCAATCTGGGCGATGACGTGCTCTACTCCGGCACCGTGGCGGCGGCCATGGAAGGGCGGTCGCTGGGACTTTCGGCGATCGCCATGTCGCTGGCGGGCCACCAGTATTTCGAAACGGCCGGGCGCGTGGCGGCTACCCTGGTCAGCGCCGTCGAGCAGCTGGCGCTGCCGCCACGGAGTCTTTTGAACGTCAACGTCCCCGACGTGCCCTGGGATGAACTCAAGGGCTTCAGGGTGACCCGGCAGGGCCAGCGTGGCCAGGGCAGTCAGCCCATACGGCTTCAGGACCCGCGCGGTCGTACCCGGTACTGGATTGCAGCCTCCGGGGAGAGTGCCGATATGGGCGAAGATACCGATTTTGCCGCCATTGAGGCCGGTTTCGTGTCGATCACGCCGCTGCAGACGGATTTGACTCGTCACGCTTCGATCGCCGATGTCAGCGGCTGGCTCGAAGCGCTGACCGGTCCGCGTCAACAGGGCGGAGACCTGACCTGAAAAGGCAGAGTCGAGTGGATAACGGGTGTCTGAGCACCCTGGAGCAGACAGTGACCGGGCGCGATGCGATACTCGCGCCCTCGAATCGACCGCCGTGTAACAGGCATCGCTGACAAAAGTGCCTGTACGCGCTTTAACCGATTATCCCGAGTCGGTCCATGGACCGCCCATCGATCTGGAGTAGAACACGTGAAAAGGCATGTGACGCTTTTTCTGAAAGGTATGGGCATGGGGGCAGCGGATTCCGTGCCCGGCGTGTCCGGCGGGACCATTGCCTTTGTGACAGGCATCTATCAGGAGCTGATCGAGACCATTCGTCGCTTTGGTCCCAGTGCCTTCGGCGCCCTGCGTGATAATGGTCTGAAAGGTCTGATCGTACATCTTAACCTTGGCTTTCTGATCCCGCTTCTGGCGGGGATAGCTGCCAGCGTGCTCAGTCTGGCGCATCTGGTGAGTTACCTGCTGGATCATCAGGCCATGCTGCTCAACGCCTTCTTTTTCGGGCTGGTGGTGGCGTCTGCCATCGTGGTGGCACGGCGGCTGGATCGCTGGCGTCTGGTGTTTCTTCTGCCGCTGGCGCTTGGGGCGCTGCTGGCACACTTTTTACCGGCGGTCCTGCCCAGCGGTGGCGGGGCAGTAATGCTGGTCGTGGCGGGCGCCATCGCCATCAGTGCCATGCTGTTACCGGGTGTCTCCGGCAGCTTTTTGCTGCTGACCATGGGCATGTATCATACGGTGATTGATGCCATCAAGGCGTTCGATATCGTCACCATGGCGCAGTTTGCACTGGGCTGTCTGGTAGGGCTTTTTACCTTCTCGCGCGTGCTGTCGTGGCTTTTCAGGCATCATTACTCCACCACACTTTATCTGCTGATCGGCTTCATTCTGGGATCACTTCCGGTACTGTGGCCCTGGCGTTCGCTGGACAGCTACGCGATGTCGCCGGAAGGAGAAGTGGTGCCACTGACCTACAAGCTGCTGTCACCGGAAACCTATACGGCCGTGACCGGTGAGCCGGCACACATGTGGATCGCACTGGCGCTGGCGCTGATCGGATTTATCCTGGTAGTGGCCGTGGGAGAACGTTCCGGTGATGACTCGTCACGGGTCTCCACGGACAGTCAATCAATGTCAAAGGAGTAGAGCAGAGACATGGTTCGATTTCATCTGCGCATGCGACAGGTCACACTGGGCAGCAGCGTTGTCCTGATGGCAGTGCTGGGAGGCTGCGCTCAGATCAGCAATGCGCCTGCAGTAGAAGAGGCCTCATTCAACCAGAATTCGATGGCCAACGGCATTTACCATGTCCAGCGTGGCGATACGATCTACTCGATCGGCTGGAAAACCGGCATTGATTTCCGTCGGCTGGCATCGCTGAACAACCTTGAACCGCCTTACGCCATAGAGCCTGGCCAGGCGCTCAGGCTAAACGATAGTGTCAGCGCCCCGGCAGTCTCTTCAGCGTCTTCAGCCTCCGTATCAGGCACCAGTGGCACGCATGCTACTGCGCTCAGCGGCGCTCAGGGCAGTGACAGCGGCGGCGGTGATGACAGCTGGCTGTCTCCGGATGAGGACACCATCAACCGCAATCGCAGTACCGGTGCCAATGCAGACTCGCAAACGCAGCTTTCACAGGGCGCAGTAGGTGCCGCGGCTGGTGTGGGCGCTGCTGCCGGAAGTGCTGCCAGCGGTGGTTCAGGCAACAGCTCGAGCAGCGCTCAGAGCCCGGCGCCTTCGAAGGGCAGCAGTGGCTCGTCCTCCGGTGGCAGCAGTGCCGAGAAGGAAGATACCGGTGGGGCGGCCGTGGCAGGTAAAACCACCAGCCAAGACCGCTCTGATCGCACCTATACGCCCACAAGCAACATCCAGTGGCAGTGGCCGACACAGGGCAAGGTCGTGGGTGATTTCGGCGACAAGACAAATCTCACGGCCGGGATTGATATTGCTGGTCAAAAGGGGCAACCTGTCAAGGCAGCCGGCCCCGGTATTGTCGTCTACGCCGGTAACGGTGTTCGCGGCTATGGCAATCTCATCATCCTCAAGCACAACGATCATTTCCTCAGCGCCTACGCGCATAATGATGCCTTGAACGTCAAGGAAAACGATGTCGTGCGCCAGGGCGAAACCATTGCCACCATGGGCTCGACCGACGCAGACAGCGTCAAGCTGCATTTTGAAATACGCCAGGATGGCCAACCGAAGGATCCGCTGCAGTATCTGCCGGATCGCTGAGGCACCAGGGAGACCGCTCATCCCTATCGAGATGGGCGGTGTTATGAGACCCGAAGGATGATCGACCCAGTCGATGATACGGGGACCTCAAACGAAAAGGGGAAGTCGATATGAGCGTGGTTGAACAGGGATTGCACGACGACGTTGAACTGGAAGAGAACGAAAACGAGCTGACGCTCGATGATAATAATGACAAGGAAGCAGACAACGAAGACGCGTTCGAAAAAGCCTTGAACAGGGAAGAACGCCAGCAGCATCAAAGTCTTGATGCGACCCAGATTTATCTCAATGAAATCGGATTTTCACCGCTTCTGACACCGGAAGAGGAAGTCCATTACGGCCGTCTGGCACGTAAGGGTGATCCCGCCGGGCGTCAGCGCATGATCGAATCCAACCTGCGCCTGGTCGTCAAGATCGCGCGGCGTTATCTCAATCGTGGCCTGACCCTTCTGGATTTGATCGAGGAGGGCAACCTGGGTCTGATCCGTGCGGTAGAGAAGTTTGATCCGGAGCGCGGTTTCCGCTTCTCGACCTATGCCACCTGGTGGATCCGTCAGACCATCGAGCGGGCGCTGATGAATCAGACCCGTACCATTCGCCTGCCCATCCATGTGGTCAAGGAACTCAACGTCTACCTGCGTGCCTCGCGCGAGCTGACCCAGAAGCTGGATCATGAGCCGACGGCTGATGACATTGCCACGCATCTGGACCGGCCGGTCGAGTCGGTCAAGCGGATGATGGGGCTTAATGAGCGCGTCTCTTCGGTCGACTATCCGGTGGGCAGCGAGAACGACAAGCCGCTGCTGGACACGATCGCTGATGAAAACGAGGCCGGACCCGAGTCCGATCTGGTCGACTTTGACGTCAAGGCGCATGTCGATGAGTGGCTTGGCGAGTTGACCGAGAAGCAGATGGAAGTGGTGGTGCGTCGCTTTGGTCTGCGCGGTCATGAAGCGGCCACACTTGAAGAGGTCGGCGAAGAAATTGGCCTGACACGTGAACGGGTTCGTCAGATTCAGGTAGAGGCGCTCAAGAAATTGCGCCGCATGCTGGAGAAACAGGGCCTGTCACTGGATGCCATTTTCGAGTAGACCGCCTGTGGTCTGATCAGCCATCAGCTGCTTCCGGGCAGGATGAACAAAAACGGCGCCAATCTGGCGCTGTTTTTTTGATCTCTGCTTTTGATTTTTACCCTAGAGGCCGATGAAATTGAATCGCCTTTAAACATTCAGGGATGTATGTAAAATCCTGCAATGTGCTAAGCTCGCACCCCACAAGAGGGTTGCACTGTGATCATGCCGGTGCACTCGAGATGCTACAAGGTTGCCAGCCGGTCACGGGATACCGACCAGAGACGGCCATAACCGTTTTAGACAGGGAATCATTCGATGCGTAAGTTCAGAGTACTGCCACTGGTGCTTGCCGTCTCGCTCGCGGGCCAGGCTCAGGCCGCTGACCTGATATCCATCGCACGCGATGCGCTGGTCAGTAATGCCGATCTCGCCGCCTCAAGATCCGGCTATAGCAGCGTAGAGGCCGGTGAAGATATTGAGCGCGGTGATCTACTGCCTCAGGTCAGTGCTACCGGCGGCGTTACACGCTACAACATTACCTCCTCGCAACGCAGCAATCTTGCGGGTCTCGGCGGAGGGGCTGGTGCTGGTGGTATTACCGGTGGCGGTAGCGACAATCACTATACCGGCACCACGGTGCAGGTCCAGGCCACTCAGGCTCTTTTTGATGCCACCAACTGGTATCAGTTGGAAGCCTCGAAGCGCCAGACCGCCCAGGAAGCCCTGAACCTGCGTGTCGATCGTCAGCAGCTTCTCTACAATGTGGCTCAGGCCTATTTCGACGTGCTGCGTGCCAAGGAGCAGCTCGATACCCTGCGCGCCGAGGAGCAGGCCGTCTCGCGTCAGCTCGAGCAGGTCCGTCAACAGTTTGATGTCGGCATCGTGGCGGCCACCGATGTGTATGAGGCTCAGGCGTCCTATGATCTGACGCGCTCACAGCGTATCTCGCAGGAGAGCACCCTGCAGGTCAATTTCGAAGCGCTCGAACAATTGACCGGCAAGCAGTATTCCAGCATTGATGGCCTGGCCGATGACATGCCCATCGAGCGTCCGACACCGACCAGCCAGCAGGCATGGGTCGAGATGGCCTCCAGTCAGAATCTGAACCTTCTGGCCGCTCGCGCTGCCGTTGAAGTGGCGCGTGCCAACCTCGATACTTCGCGTGCCGGCCATCTGCCGACCCTGTCCGCCTTTGCCAACTACCAGTATGGCGACAGCGATCAGGACACCCTGCGCGGTCATAACGAGCAGAACCAGATCGGTCTGGAAGCCACCATCCCCATCTATACCGGTGGCTCAACCAGTGCTCAGGTCAGGCAGAGCACGTACTCCCTGGAGCAGACCCAGTATCAGCAGGAGTCACAGCTACGCACGGCCGTTCAGCAGGTGCGCTCCTACTATGCCCAGACGCTCAACAATGTCCTGACCGTTCAGGCGCAAAAGCGCTCCATCGAGTCCAATCGCAGCGCTCTGGAAGCCACTCGCAACGGCTATGAAGTCGGCACGCGCAATATCGTCGATGTGCTGCAGGCTCAGCAAAATCTCTTTACCGCCATCTCCAACTACGCCGATGCGCGTTATGATTATGTCCTTAACCTGCTGAGCCTTCGTCAGGAAGCCGGCATTCTGGATGTTGATACGCTGCAGGTGCTCAACGGTTGGCTGCGTCCCGACAAGGCGGTACTGTTGAACTTCGAATCGCAGGGTACGACCGGGCTTGGCATCGGCGATGATCAGCCTGATCCCGGCATGAACGGTCCCAGCCCGCTGGAAGGCAGTCAGGGCCAGCGTCGGCTGCCACCGCCCAATCGTACCGCCCTGCCGGATGACGATGATCTCAACGGTCTGGGAAATAGTGGTATGCCTGATGGTCTGAGAAATGGCATGCCCGGTAATACCGGCTACTGATACACATTTTTCTGTACGGGGTTTGATCAAATGAGGCCGCTGACAGCGCATATTGACCTGGATGCGCTGCGTCACAACTATCTGCAGGCGCGCCGATGTGCGCCTCAGGCCCGCGCCATGGCGGTACTCAAGGCCAATGCCTATGGCCATGGCGCTGCGGCCTGTGCTGCGGCTCTAGGCGATCTGGCCCCGGCCATGGCAGTGGCCTGTCTTGAGGAAGGGCAGGCGCTGCGTGCACACGGGATCAAATGTCCCATCGTACTGCTGGAAGGTTTTTTCGAGGTCAGTGAACTCGATGAGATCATCACCGGCGGCTACTGGAGCGTGCTGCACACGCCCTGGCAGGTCGAGGCGTTGCTCGAGCGGCTTGCGCACTGGCCGCAGCATCGCCTCACCGTACTGATCAAATGTGACAGTGGCATGCATCGGCTGGGGTTTTCCCCCGACGAGATCCAGAATATCTGTCAGCGCCTGCGCACGCATGAAGGCATCGAGCAGACATTGCTGATGACCCATTTCGCCACCGCTGATGTACCGGACAATCCGCTGCTCACCCGGCAGCTGGAGACCATCAATACCCTGCGAAGTCGACTCGATCTGCCTGGCTGTTTCGCCAATTCTCCTGCCACCCTGAGCGCACCGGCCTCCCACCACGATTGGGTGCGCCCCGGCGTCATGCTCTATGGCGTCAATCCACTTGAGCGCCATCATCCGCTTCACGACGAGATCAATCAGGTGCTGCAGCCGGTCATGACGCTGGAAAGCCGGATCATTGCCGTTCGGGAATTACCCGCCGGTGAGCCGATCGGCTATGGTGCCCGTCATGTGACCCGTCGCCCGACACGGGTCGGCGTGGTGGCCTGTGGCTACGGTGATGGTTATGATCGTCATGCCAAAGAGGGGACCCCGGTGCTGGTCGATGGTCAGCGCGTTGCCCTTGCTGGCCGCGTGTCGATGGACATGCTCACCGTGGACATCACCGAGCTGCCCGAGGCCGGCATTGGTTCACGTGTGACCCTGTGGGGACGCGACGCCAGTGGCGCTACGCTCAGTGTCAGCGAGGTGGCGCGCTGGTGCGATACCATCGCCTATACGCTTTTGACCGGCATACTGCCGCGCGTCCCGCGTTGTTACCATCGAAGTGATGCCCCAAAGACGTTGATCGACGCCGGAGTGCTGCCCTGATCGGCTGGTACGACAGGCGTTGAGGTCCTCTTGTCTCCGTAATCCCTTATAGTATCTGCAGCGTGGTGCTCAATCGGCATCGCGTCTGTTCGCAAGGAAGTTGCACAGGCTGATTGATGAGTAAACGTAAACGTCACGAATATCCCGAATCCTTTGCGCACCCGCGTTACTGGCCGACCTGGTGTGCGATCGGCCTGATGCGCGTGGGCGCCTTTCTGCCCTGGCGTCTCAAGCTGTGGGTTGGCACGGCCATCGGCGAGCTGGTGTGGCGCTTAGTCAAACGCCGCCGCCATATCACCGAGACCAATCTGCGCCTGTGTTTTCCGGAGCTTGATGAGCGCGAGCTCGCCAGACTGGTCAGACGCACCTTTCATGCCAACGGTATCGGTATTCTGGAAACCGCGACCGGCTGGTGTCGCGACCCGGAGCATCTACGCCATCGTGTCAGCTTCAAGGGCACCGAACACATGGAAGCGGCGAAAGCCCGCGGCAAGGGTGTGTTGATCATCGGCATCCATTTCTCGACGCTGGATCTGGGTGGGGCACTGCACTCGCTGTTTTTCGATGCCGACGTGGTCTATCGCCCCCACAACAATCCGCTGTTCGAGCATTTCATGACCAGGGCGCGGCGCGGCATTTTTGGCGCGGCCATCGATCGTCATGACCTTCGCGGCGTGGTTCGACGCATCAAGGGCGGTCATGCGGTGTGGTATTCACCGGATCAGGACTTTGGCCGAGAGGCGAGCGTGTTCGCCCCGTTTTTCGGTATCGATGCGGCCTCAATCCGGTTGACCTCCAAGATCGCACGCATGACCGGCGCGCCGGTCATGCCGCTGATGTTTCATCGCAACCCGGACAATCGCACCTATACGCTCGAATACCTGCCGGCGCTTGAGAATTTTCCCAGCGGGGATGAGGTGGCCGATGCCTCTCAGGTCAACGCCTTCATCGAGATGGCCATTCGCAAGCACCCCGAGCAGTATCTCTGGCTGCATCGTCGCTTCAAGACCCGCCCGGAAGGAGAGGCGTCCTTCTACGACTAGCGTGTTCACAGGCGTCATCAAAAAGTGATGGGATGAACAAAACGATAAAGTGAAAAAAGGGCCACCCGACGGGGTGGCCCTTTTTGATACGGCGTTTCAAGACACTACATCAATACACCGGAAAGTGATGCAGGTCAGGCGTCGATGCGCTTGTACTTCACGCGTTTGGGCGTGTCGCTGCCCACGCGCTTGTGGTAGTCCGCTTCATAATCGGTGTAGTTGCCTTCAAAGAACTCGACGTGGGAGTCACCTTCGTAGGCCAGGATGTGCGTGGCAACACGGTCCAGGAACCAGCGGTCGTGGCTAATGACCATCGCACAGCCCGGGAAGGCCAGCAGGGCTTCTTCCAGCGCGCGCAGGGTCTCGATGTCCAGGTCGTTGGACGGCTCATCGAGCAGCAGCACGTTGGCGCCCTGTTTGAGGGTCTGGGCCAGCTGCAGGCGACCGCGTTCACCGCCGGAGAGATCCTTCAGATACTTCTGCTGGTCATTGCCCTTGAAGTTGAAGCGCCCCACATAGGCACGCGAGGAGACCTCGTAGCCATTGATGTTGAGCATGTCCTGACCGCCGGAGACGGCTTCCCAGACGGTCTGGCGATCATCCATGGCATCGCGCAGCTGCTCGACGTAGGCGATGTCGACGGTGTCACCGATCACGACATCACCGCTGTCGGGCTGTTCCTGACCGGTGATCATGCGAAACAGGGTCGACTTGCCGGCGCCGTTGCCGCCCACGATGCCCACGATCGCACCCGGCGGGACGGACATGGTCAGATCCTCGATCAGCATCTTGTCGCCAAAGCGCTTGGTGACGTTGTGCAGCTCGATGACCTTGTCGCCCAGACGCGGTCCCGGCGGAATGTAGATCTCGTTGGTTTCGTTGCGCTTCTGGAAATCGCCGGACTGCAGCTCGTCAAAACGATTCAGGCGTGCCTTGCTCTTGGCCTGGCGGCCCTTGGGATTCTGGCGAACCCACTCAAGCTCCTGCTTGATTGCCTTTTGACGCGTTGCTTCCTGCTTGGCTTCCTGTTCAAGGCGCTTTTCCTTGGCCTCAAGCCAGGTCGAGTAGTTGCCTTCCCAGGGAATGCCACGACCGCGGTCGAGCTCGAGAATCCAGCCGGCGGCGTTGTCCAGGAAGTAGCGGTCGTGCGTGACGGCCACGACAGTACCGTTGAACTCGGTCAAAAAGCGCTCGAGCCAGCCCACGGATTCAGCATCCAGGTGGTTGGTCGGCTCATCGAGCAGCAGCATGTCGGGGCCGGACAGCAGCAATCGGCACAGGGCGACACGACGACGTTCCCCCCCCGAGAGATGCTCGACGCGGGCATCCCATGGTGGCAGACGCAGGGCCTCGGCAGCCACTTCCAGCTTGCGTTCGAGGTTATGGGCGTCGCTGGCCTCGATCATGTTCTCAAGGCGTGCCTGCTCGGCGGCCAGCGCGTCGAAATCGGCATCCGGCTCGGCATAGGCGGCATAGACGGCATCGAGCTTCGCCTGCGCTTCAGTGATTTCGGACAGGGCTTCCTCAACGGTCTCGCGAACCGTCTTGCTGTCGTCGAGCTCCGGTTCCTGCGGCAGATAGCCCACATTGAGATTGGGCATGGGCCGGGCTTCGCCGTGATAGTCCTGATCGACGCCCGCCATGATTCTCAGAAGGGAGGACTTGCCCGAACCGTTCAGTCCCAGAACACCGATCTTGGCGCCGGGGAAAAACGACAGGGAGATATCCTTGAGGATGTCGCGCTTGGGGGCACGGTCTTGCCCACCCGATTCATGGTATAGACGTATTGCGCCATGGAGTGGATTCAGCCTCGTAGTCAATGGTGATAGGCAGGGTATCAGAGGCAGTCGTCTGCCAGTACCGTGATGATAGAGATCAGGGGGCATCACGGCCAGCGTAAAGCGGCAGTCACGATTTCATACAAATGGGCAGGGCGCCACAAGGGCGCCCTGCAGGAGAGACTCTGGTTCAGAAGGAGGCGGCTATTCCTCTTCGTCCCATTCATCCCAGCCGTCGATCAGATCGCGCTCGAGTCGCCGCGCTTCCAGGAGCGATTCAACGCGTCGGCGAGCACAGATCTCGCCCTTTTTGGGACGTGCGCTGGGTGTCCAGGTGTCATCATTGACCGCGTCAAGCTCATCGGGGGCTTCATCAAACAGCTCGGTACTCATGGTGGCTGCCCTCAGCTGCAAAAAAAGCTGTATAACGCCCTTTCAGATCCCGGGCAAGCGCTTTTTGCACCCTCATATAACCAATGCATGACAATGGGGTCAAGCCTGCAGGAAAGAACATCGAGCCCACTCATGGCGGGCCATTCGTACGAATGCCTGTAAAGCTCAGGACATCTCTTCAACGCGTGCGCGCAGGCGCTCGAGTTCCTGCTGAGCTTCCACCAGGCTGGTCACATCCTTCTGGACACCGATGAAGTACAGCAGCTGGTCCTCTTCGTCATGAACAGGCGTAATCGAGAGTTCATTCCAGAACAGGGAACCATCCTTTTTGTAATTGCGGATGACCTCACGGCAGGCATGACCCTCCTTGAGAGCGTCTCTGATGCGATCCAGACCGGGCTGCTGGTTATCGCCGTTTTGCAAAAAGCGGCAGTCGCGATAAAGAATTTCGTCAGCGCTATAGCCGGTCAGTCCTTCAAACCCGCTGTTGACGTAGATCAGGATATTTTCGTTGCCTTCCTGTTCTGCCACCACAATGCCATCTCCCGAGGCGTTAACGACACGTTCGAGCAGCTCGGGGCTGATCATCCGCTGTGTTTGCATGATCGATATTTCCTTGAGTTTAATGCTTCCCTGTCATGCAGGTAGCGGCTTTTCGGTCATGAAAGATAGGCTTGCATGATATGAAGTCCAGCGGGCGTGATGCCAGCATAATGAGTAGCAAAAGCACACTGCCTGCAAAGTCCCATTAAATTACCTAATGGGTGGCGGAGTTTTTTAAGTCTCTCTGTTGCATGATGTAACTTCGTGAACCGGACTGAAAACCATCACCGACCCGATAATTCCCTACAAGGAGCCCTTGATGAAAGTCACCATTCATTACTGCACACAGTGTCAGTGGCTGTTGCGCGCGGGATGGTACGCGCAGGAGCTTTTATCCACCTTTGGCGAAAGTCTTGAGCAGGTGGCACTGGCGCCCGGCCATGGCGGCCATTTCGAAATCGTGATGGTTGACGACGACCAGGCCTTATCGGAGGTGATCTGGGAGCGCAAGCGCGATGGCGGGTTTCCCGACATCAAGGAGCTCAAGCGACGCGTCCGGGATCGACTTGACCCCGGACGGGATCTTGGTCATGTCGACCGCTGAGACAGCGGGCTTGAGGCACTGCCTCCCAGGCTCACTACCACCAGCGCCACTTTTTCAACAATGCCATGACGCCGGCGCCGACCAGCATCGACAGCACTACCACGACGGCAAATCCCGCCGGGCTTGAGGCGCCTGGAATGCCACCGACATTGATGCCCAGAAGCCCGGTTAGAAAGGTCAGTGGCAGAAACACGGCCGTGATGATGGACATCAGATACATGCGCTCGTTGAGCCTTTCATTGTGCAGATTCGAAAGCTGCTCCTGAAGAACCAGAGCGCGCTCCTGCATGGCGCGAAAATCCTCCACATAACGGAAGAGCTGGTTGGACGCTTCACGAAGCCACAGCCTTGCCGTTTCATCAAAAATGTCATCCTCGGCCAACCTTGCCAGACAGTGATACTGCGGCTCCATGAAACGACGCAGTGTAATGAGGGGCTGTCGAATATCGGTCAGCTCCTCGTTGGTAATGGCAGGGCTATCCTTTAGGGTCTGGCGCTCTTCCAGTTCGCCCAGAGCATCATCGATCTGATGGGTCAGGTCGCCCACGCGGTCGACCAGCGTATCCGCCATGCCGGCCATCAGCTCGCCAACATTGCGGGCACCTTCACCGGCGTCAAGATAGGCACGAACGCGTGTGATCGACTGCAGCGGTCGTCGACGCACGGTGATCAAGCGGTTTTCGGTCAGCCAGACCCGCAGCGAAATCATGTCGTCGGGGTCCGCACCCGGGTTCAGGTTGACACCGCGCAGGGTCGTGATCCTCCCGGCCTTGAACATGGCCACGCGCGGGCGGGTGTCCTCTTCCGTCAGCGCCTCGATGATGTCCTCATCAAGTTCTGCAATGGTGCCGAGAAAGTGATCAACATCCTTGTGGGTAAAGTCCAGATGCATCCAGAGCGGCGCCTCATCGTGTTGCCAGACGCGGGAAAGCTCTTCGTTGTCCAGTGGCGTACCGCTGCCCTCGCCATCCAGACGATAGGCCACCACAAAGGAAGAAGTAGAAGCAGAGGACATGTCGGATTTTCCACCGTGAGTCGAAAGGATCATGAATACGGCGGCCGTGCCGCCGTGCTTGAATCAGTACTTAATGGTGACTGGCATGGGGTGTATCGCCTGGCGATGCTGTTTCAAGCATCGAGGCCACGGTCGGCCAGATATTATCGAGCATGATGGGCTGTCCCTTTGCATTGGGATGGATGCGATCGTCCTGCATCAGATCGGCATTGAGGGCCACGCCATCAAGGATAAAGGGCACCAGCGGCACATCGTAGCGGCTGGCCAGCGTCGGGAAAACATTGGCGAAGGCCCTTGTGTAGGTCTTGCCATAGTTGGGGGGGATCAGAATGCCCAGAAGAACCACGCGTGCGCCGCTGGCCTGGCTCTTCTCGATCATCTGCGCCAGGTTATCCTGCATGCGCTGTGGCGGTAGTCCCTGTAATCCGTCGTTGCCTCCCAGCTCCAGCAGCACGATATCGGGGTGGTAGGTCCCGAGTGCGTCAGGCAACCGCTCAAGGCCGGCCGCCGTGGTGTCACCGCTGATGCTGGCGTTGACCACCCTGTGCTGGCCGGGCGCTTCGGCGTCGAGTCGCTGGCGCAGCAGGTTGACCCAGCCTTCATCACGATCGATGCCTCGTGCAGCGCTGAGACTGTCGCCGACTACCAGCAGCGTTTCGGCCTGCACCGGCTGTAGTGCCGCTGCCAGTACCACCACCAGCATCATTAAACGTCGCCGGCCTTTCGGCGCGATGCGACGTGAAACCTTCATCCAATTCAGGTAGCGCAAGATGTCGACTCCAGAAACCAGAAAACAGGACGTTGAGCACCCCAGTCAGGATGACCGTTCACGTCATGGTCGGGATGATCACGCACTAAGCGCACGCCCACAGGATAGAACACCCGTTCTGATGGCGCGCCAGCTTGAAAAGACCGTTGGCAGCGGCGCCAGTGCCATTACCATCCTCAAGGGGCTGGATGTGGAGATTCACGCCGGTGAAAGCGTGGCGATCGTGGGCAGCTCGGGCGCGGGTAAATCCACGCTGCTGGCGCTGCTGGCCGGGCTGGACACACTCACTCATGGCGAGCTTGCCCTGTTTGGCGAGTCTCTGTCATCACTGGATGAAGATGGTCGTGCACGCCTGAGAGCCGGTCAGGTCGGCTTCGTGTTTCAAAACTTTCAACTGCTGCCAACGCTGACCGCGCAGGAAAATGTCCTGTTACCGCTGGAGCTGAGCGAGCGCCGTGTCGATACCGAGCAGGCCCGGCAGTGGCTGGCACGGGTGGGGCTTGAGGCGCGCGTACAGCATCTGCCCAAACAGCTCTCGGGTGGCGAGCAGCAGCGGGTCGCGATCGCGCGTGCCTTTGTCACCCAGCCGGCGCTGGTGTTTGCCGATGAGCCGACCGGCAATCTCGATCGCGCCACGGGCGACCGGGTGGCGGATCTGCTCTTCACGCTCAATCGTGAATCTGGCACCACACTGGTGCTGGTCACTCACGACCCGCAGCTGGCGGCGCGCTGTGACCGTACCCTGACGCTTGATGAGGGCCGTCTGCACACCCACGACGGTACGACGGTGCCGAGCCATGGTCCCGAGGGAGTCGATCGCTGATGACTGCTCGCTCGACTTCCGGGGCCGGCGCTTCGACGCCACCTCCTTCCAGCGGGGGTCTGCACACCCTGCGCCTGGGCTGGGCCGGTTTGCGGCGCGATCTACGGGCTGCCGATGTTCGCGCGCTTTTTATGGCGCTGGTGCTGGCAGTCGCGGCCACCACCATGATTGGCTTTTTCCTGGATCGCATCGGCAGCGCGCTGGAACGGCAGTCCGGACAGCTGTTGGGCGGTGATCTGGTGCTGGTGCAGGGCAATCCATTCGATACGCAGGTGCTCGACACGCTGGAAGATGCCGGGATGACGACGTCTCGTCAGGTCAATACCGTTTCGATGGCAGGGTTTGGTGATCGCTTTCAACTGGCGAGCCTCAAGGGCGTGGCGCCGGCCTATCCGCTGTATGGCAGCTTTCAGGTCGATTTTGGGGATGGTCCGGAGACCACCACCATGCTGCCCGAGCGACACACTGTCTGGGTGGAGCCACGACTGGGGACAGCGCTGGGCCTGAGCCTGGGAGATGACATCACGCTGGGTGATGAACCGTTTCGGGTCAGCGGCTGGATTCTGGAAGAGCCGGATCAGGATGTGGGCCTTGCCAGCTTCAACCCGCGCATCATGATTGATCTGGCCGATCTTGAGCGCTCCGGACTCATGGCACCGGGCGCCCGACTGACCTGGCGTCTGCTGGCGGCCGGTCCGCCGGAGGCGGTGCGCTCGCTGGATGATCAGCTTGAGGCCTGGCAGGATCGCGGCATCCGCGTGATTGATGTGCGCAAGGATAGCCCGCGCATCGGTCGGGCGCTGGAGCGTTCCCAGCAGTATCTGAGCCTTTCCGGGCTGGCTGCCGTGCTGCTGGCAGGTGTCGCCGTGGCCATGGCCACACGTCGCTATGTCGACCGCCATCTGGATACCGCCGCCCTGATGCGCTGCTTTGGTGCCAGTCAGCAACAGCTTGCCCGTATCTTTGCCGCTCAGCTGGCCATGCTGGCGTTGACGGCGGCAGCGGCAGGGGCCGTAATGGGGCTGATCGGGCAGTGGGCACTGTTGAAACTGCTGGTGCAGTTTCTGCCGCTGGAGCTGCCGCCGCCCGGGCCGCTACCGCTGTTGTTGGGCATGCTGACGGCCGTGGCCATTCTGATCGGGTTTGCCGGCCCGACGCTTTTGCGTCTCCGGCAGGTCAGTGCACTCAAGGTGCTGCGTCGCGAGCTGGCACCATTGCCGGCTTCAGGCTGGATCATCATTGCCTGTGCCAGTCTCATGTTCGGTGGGCTTTTGTGGCTCTACAGCGGTGACCTGATCCTTTCAAGCGGATTGCTGGTCGGCGGGCTGATCACGCTGGTGGTGCTGTGGGGCGTGGCACAGGTGATGCTGTCAGTACTCCTTGAAGGTGCGGGTCTGCTGCCACAGCACTGGCGCATGGGGAGCCGACAGCTGGCGCGTCGGCGGCAATCCAGTATCGGGCAGATTCTCGCCTTTGCCGTCACCTTTGCCCTGATGGCCTTGATTGCGCTGGTACGAACCGATCTGATCGACGACTGGCAGTCGAAATTGCCACAGGATGCGCCCAATCAGTTCGCCATCAACATTCAGCCCAGCCAGCGAGAAGGCTTTGTCAGCGCACTGGATGAGATGACCGATAGTCGCTCGGAGGTCTATCCGATCGTGCGTGGGCGACTGGTTGAAATCAACGGCGTGACCGCGCGGGATGCGGTGCCGGAAAAAGCGCGCAACGATGGCAACCTGCGACGCGAAATCAATCTGACCTGGGCGGCCACCATGCCCGCCAATAATACCCTGACGCAGGGTCGCTGGTTCTCGAACGACGGCTTTTCAGGCGACAGCGAAACGGCACCAGCAACCCGCGATGCGCCTGTAGGTGTGTCGGTGGCAGAAAGCATGGCGAAGGATTTTTCACTCGCCCTCGGCGATCGTCTGACCTTCGACATCGGCGGGCGTGAGGTAACGGCCAGAATTACCAGCCTGCGCCAAGTGGATTGGGAGTCATTTCAGCCCAACTTCTTCGTCATTTTCCCGCCCGGGCCGCTTGAGCGCTTCAGCCACAGCTTTATCACCGCCTTTCATCTGCCCGCCAGCGAGCAGCAGGCGCTGGGGCCGTTGATACAACAATACCCGTCGGTATCGCTTCTGGACATTGATGCCATCCTGCAGCAGGTACGTGATCTGCTGAGTCAGGTCTCTCGAGCCGTAGAGCTGGTGCTTTTGTTTGTACTGCTGGCGGGTATTGCCGTGCTCTATGCCGCGCTGACGGCGTCCCTGCCGGCGCGTGCGCATGAATGGGCGCTGCTCAGAGTATTTGGTGCCGGCGATAAAAGGCTGGTGAGCACCCAGCTGGCGGAATTTGGCTGGCTGGGTTTTGCCAGCGGCCTGCTCGGTGCCATGCTGGCAGAAGGCATCAGTGCGCTGCTTTATGGCGTATGGCTGGATCTCGATGTGCGGCTGCACTTGAGTCTGTGGCTTTTGATGCCTTTAAGTGGGGCGCTGTTGATTGGCGGCATCGGCTATCTGCTCAGTACGCCGCTTCGGCGTCAGGCGCCGATGGAGAGCCTTCGACTGCTGGGGGAGGGGTAGTCAATTCGCTGGTGGTCACCAAACCCCTTCATGCCAATATTTGGTTGGTCATGAGCAAACAGTTTGGTGCTTGCTGGAACGCAGGCGATGACATCAAGTTTTTTGAAACGGCCTGTTTTCATTGAAAGATGATGTCATCCTTTTTCAAGTTTAGCCGTTTTTCCGAACTAGCTGATCAAGTGTTTCATGATTTTTATCTGAAGTACGGGTAGCTCGGGATTGATGTATTCATTCAACAATAAAAAGGAAATTCGTAAAGTCAGCAGAATGTAGTAAAAAATCATGATGATCTACTTTGGTGCATGTGCGCCCTTTTTTGGTGCTTGAAAAGCGGTTCTGCATAGTTGTATCGCAGCCACCCCTATACATTGTCATCGCTCTGACAGCCTTTCTCACAATATCGCGGCTTTTCATTATAAAAAGGCGCCAGAGAACCCGCTGATTGTCGATCGCAACGCTTCGTTGGCAAGCAGGGGTAGAGATGACAACCCGCCATGAATCATGTGCGGGATTTTGTCATTGATGTCGATCTCATCAAGGGACATGAATGCATGAGAAAGCTGCGAAGTCTGATCTATCGGCTTTTCAAGAAATCGCCGGATATCATCTATTTTAATCTGACTTATCTGCGCCTCCATGGTCGCTTTTGTAATTTCAGATCGCCGAAAAGCGTCAGTGAAAAAATCTTTTATCGAATGCGTTATCCACATCCCAGCTTTTCAACGCTGGCGGACAAGGTAGCAGTACGTGCCTATATCCGTGAGCGTGCCGGCGAACAATATCTGGTTCCCTTTGTCGGGGTTTACGACACGATCACGGAGCGTGAACTGAACCGGATTCAGGAACCCTTTGTCATCAAGGCCAACCATAGTGCCGGTCAGGTAAAGGTGGTCAAAAAGCCCTGGCACACGGACATGTTTGAGCTGGCCCGCGAGGCCAATCAGTGGCTGCACTATGATTACGCAAGCCTGCACCGCGAAAAGCATTATCGTGCCATCAAGCCGCAACTGGTCATTGAAAAGGCACTGCTGATCGATGGTGAGGTTCCGGCGGACTACAAGGTTCTGGTGCTGAATAACGGGCAGGAGCAGGATATCTATATCCAGCTGATTGCCGGTCGCTTTACCGATATTCGCTGTCAGTTCTTTACCGAAGACTGGAAGATTGCGCCCTTTAACCGCCGTGGCTACAAGCCTTTGCAGGGCGAAGAGCTGGAGGCGCCGGAATGTCTCAATGAAATGATTCAGGTGGCCAAAGCGCTTTCAGAACCCTTCAGCTTCTGTCGCGTGGATTTCTTTGTGGTTGGCGGCCGCTGTTACGTAGGAGAGTTGACTTTTACGCCTGTTGCCGGCGAATTCGTTCTGGACCCGACCAGTGCCGATATCGAACTGGGTGAAAAAATCGCATTTCCGGAAAATATCGATCTGAGCCAACCGCCCAGGCAGTCTCCCAAGACCACAAAACGTGCTCCTGTCGCCGAAAGTGCTCGGGCCTGGTGATTTGGGCTGACAAAAAATTGAGCTGACAGAAACAGGAACGGCAGCCTGAGGGCTGCCGTTTTTTATGGTCTACCGATACAGGCTGTCTGATGACGGCTGGATATGACGAGCAAGGCGTCGGCGCATGCCAAAGGTATAGGCCATGCCCCCCACGGCGCCGATCCAGTACACCCCGGTGCGATAATTCACGTAGCTTTCAAACAGGTTCACGATAAACCAGAACACAAAAAACAGGGCAACAAAGACGGCCATGTCGTTTGGCATGTCGCCGCGTCGCCAGCTTTTCCAGGCCGACAGGCCGACCGTGATGGTCAGCGCGATCCAGACTGCCAGCCCCAGCACGCCATTGGCAATCAGCAGGGACATCATGCTGTTGTGAAAATGGCGCAGATTGTATGTGTCGGCAATCGCACCCAACGTGGTATCGCCTACCGGGTTGGTGCTTTGAAGCAGAAGCGGAATGTGGCTCTTGGGGCCCCAGCCGAACCAGGGTTGCTCAGCGACCAGCTGCAAACCATAGTGCCAGGCATGAATGCGAAAGCCGATGCTTGAGAAGGGGACGTTGCGGAGATCGCCCTGTAGCACTTCGAGAATGACATCATGTTCCTTGAACACCCTTGCCGCGACCTGATCGCCATATAGCGCGCCCAGTGTCACGGCAAGGACCGCAAGCACAATACTCGACAGCAGGATCTGTCTAAGCATGCGACGCGACTGGATATGCCCCCGCAGGATCATGACCACAAGACCTGCCATTGCCAGCAGGGCCACGACAATCACGCCCAGCCAGCTGGCACGGGTCATGGTAATGGCCCATGCAAACAGGGAAAGCAGCGCCACTGCGGCAAACCCCAGTCTGGCCAGCCATTTCAAAACCAGCTGATAGCCAGCGCTTTCCTGAAAGAAACGCCAGACAAAGCAGGCCTGTGCGATCAGGATGCCACCCGCGCAGACGCCGGCATGCTGCCAGTTCTTGAAGCCCAGCGTGGGTCGTTTACCTTCCTGTACGAATCTGAGCAGCGTCTCCATGTCCTGACCGGTGAAGATGGCGCCCAGTACCATACCCAGTATCAGGGCGGTCAGAGTCCACAGGGCAATTCGAGGATTACCGGCCATGAACCAGGCAATCGGCAGGATCATGAAGACCTTGGAGAGCTGGCGCATGGAGCGCACTTCATCGCGTGCATACTCGGGAAACATCTGAATCGCTGCCGGGAGGGTTACCAGTTGAAGTGCCAACCAAAGGGCCAGCAGTATCCACAGAGGGTCACTAAAGGCGCGAGCTCTTCCCGGTTGTGACAGGAGCGCCACGAGATATAACGGCACCAAAAGCGATTCGAAGGCTCGAGTCACTTCCAGATTCAAAACCCAGGTGAACATATACAGCAACAGGGCAACAACACCGATGCGGTGGCACCAGCGAGTGGCGGCATTGTGATTCCATGCCGGTACGGGGGGGAGGGACGCAATCATGAGTCAACGGTCGGCATAAGAGAAGAAGAAAGCGATGTAGCCGGAATGCTACGGTAAAACGCCCGGATTGACTAACCGCTTTAAGCTCAATGCTGGTGAGTGTCGTGGTCAGGATAGACGGGGCCGCGTTTCAAGTGAAAGGCCCAAAAGCGTTGTGTATGATGGCGGGCAATGTCTTTTCTTCACGCGCCTGTCCAGCCCGTCCGGTGCGTTTTTACTCTTCTGGTATCGAGGAAGTTCATGTTCACACGCGATATGACCATTGCCGGCTATGACGATGCACTCTGGCAGGCCATGCAACAGGAAAACGGCCGCCAGGAAGATCACATCGAGCTGATCGCCTCGGAAAACTACACCAGCCCGCGCGTCATGATCGCCCAGGGCTCTCAGCTGACCAACAAGTATGCCGAAGGCTACCCCGGCAAGCGCTATTACGGCGGTTGTGAATTTGTTGACGTGGTTGAAGAGCTGGCCATCTCCCGTGCCTGCGAACTGTTTGGCTGTGACTACGCCAATGTTCAGCCGCATGCTGGTTCTCAGGCCAACAGCGCCGTCTTCCAGGCGCTGGTCAAGCCGGGCGACACCATCCTGGGTATGAGTCTGGATGCCGGTGGTCACCTGACCCATGGCGCCAAACCCAACTTTTCCGGCAAGCACTACAACGCCGTGCAGTACGGACTCAACGACAAGGGCCTGATCGACTACGACGAAGTCGCGCGTCTGGCTCGTGAACACCAGCCGAAAATGATCATTGCCGGCTTCTCGGCTTATTCACAGATCATCGACTGGGCACGGTTCCGCGAGATTGCAGACGAAGTGGGCGCCTGGTTTTTTGTCGACATGGCCCACATCGCCGGTCTGGTGGCGGCAGGTGAATACCCCAGCCCGCTCAAGCACGCCCATGTGGTCACGACCACCACGCACAAAACGCTTCGTGGTCCGCGTAGCGGCCTGATCCTTTCCGCGTCCGGTGATGCTGATCTCTACAAGAAGCTAAACTCGGCCGTGTTCCCGGGCGGACAGGGTGGCCCGTTGATGCATGCCATCGCTGCCAAGGCTGTCTGCTTTAAGGAAGCGCTGGAACCCGAGTTCAAGGCCTACCAGCAGCAGGTTGTCAAGAACGCCAGGGTGATGGCCGGTGTCTTCATGGAGCGCGGCTTTGACGTGGTCTCCGGTGGTACGGAAGATCACCTGTTCCTTCTCTCGCTGGTCAAACAGGGCCTGACCGGCAAGGACGCGGACGCCGCTCTGGGTCGTGCTCACATCACGGTCAACAAGAACGCCGTCCCAGGTGACCCGCAAAGCCCGTTCGTGACTTCCGGCCTGCGTATCGGTACCCCTGCCGTGACCACGCGTGGCTTCAAGGAAGACGAATGTCGCGAGCTGGCCGGCTGGATCTGCGATATCCTTGATGCCATGCAAAAGGGTGACAGCGCTGATGCAGAAGAGACGGTGAAGAACCAGGTTGCCTGTGTTTGTGAAAGGCTGCCTGTTTACTCCTGAAGTCCTGTTTGTATAAACTTCAGATATTCGCACCGCATTCGAACCGCACCCCAAGGTGCGGTTTTTTGTTGCAGGAATTCGGAAAATAACTGCTCGGATCAAATCTATAAAAGCAGATGTTGGCAGTATTACCCATGAGATGGTTAGTGCAGAGAGTGATGCGGCTACTGAAATTTATTCAGCGAATGCTGCATAGGAAATAATAAGTCACGTATTTGAAGTGTCATTTTTATAAAGCATTAGAAAGGTTTTTAAAACTCGTACTTTAGGAGTTTACTGCGAAGAGGTTTAAAGGTTTGAAAACGCATTTTCAGAAGCTTTTCTACATTGTTTTGTTCTTCTTTAAATCCCCTAAAGGACTTTATTTTTGGGGATGTTTTTTCCTTGCCAGTTCAAAGGTGCTGCAAACAATCGCTTTTTTCCTGCCTATCAAAGTATTGATCATGCTCGGCTCGGAAAAGATGCCGAAATACCTTTCTCCATTTAGCGAGTACATGAATTATAATGATGTTCTAGTATTTTTAATTGCAATAGTGCCCGTGGTATACGTTATGCATCTTGCATTTGGTATTTTTTTTCGACTATTGATTGACAAGGATGTCGCTCGTTTTACACAAAAAGAGTATCACGTGGATGGGTATGGAAATGCTAACCTCGGCAAGCTCAAAAGACTGCACAATCATACATCAAAAGCCTTTTCGGACATCATCGTCTTTTTACTGACCAGTGTTATATTGCTGTTGATTAATCCAATTTTAACGCTGGCCATATGGGTAGTAACCCTTTTGAACCTGAGCCTTTTTGTGAAAAAGGCCTTTTACGTTCATGACGATACTCGGATTACCATTTTGAAGCTTCATAAGCGACAGTTTGTCGAATATATCGCATCAAGTAATTACCTGATCGTTTTTGCGCTACTGGTTGTGCAAATGTATCTGGTGTCTGGTGAAATATATGGGGCAATTTTAGCTTTGCTTTTATCACGACAATTGTTTCAAGCTGTTCAAAGATTCTCAATAGAAAATATTTACTTCAGCAAACTGATATAGAGGTTGGTCATGCTGCAAAAAAGTTATAGTAATTTTATTAAAAACAAAAGAAAAAGAAAGAGGGGTGAAAAGTTAAAAAACTATTTTAACAGTGAGCAAGTATATGACGAGGTTTGTAAGGGAAAAAAAAGAATAGCTCCTAAAGGTTTTTCGGTTAGTATTATTATAGCAATGTATAACTCAGAAGAAGATATAGACGTTTGTTTGACATCTTTAGTTAATCAAACCATTGAGTTCAAGCAGTGCATAGAAGTAATACTTGTTGATGATGGGTCCACAGATTCCACTCAAAAGAAATGTGAAAAGTGGGTGTGTGAGTACCCAGAAAATATTTTTTATTATAAGCAGAGTAATCAAGGAGTTGCTGGAGCTAGGAATTTTGGCATTGATAAAGCCACCAAGGAATGGCTAAGTTTTATAGATTCAGATGACTTTGTTAATGGAAAATATTTTGAGGAGATATGCGCCCTTTTAAATAAGCATGTTGAGAATCAACCTGATATTATTTCTTGTAATGTGCTGGTCTTTAAAGATGGAAAGGATGAAATTTCAGCCTCTCATCCATTGAACTATAAATACCGTGAGGGCGGTATGATAGTTAACATAGATCACTGCTCAAGTCATGCAGTTCAACTGTTCGCTAATTCATGCCTTGTAAAAAACAATGTGGTAAAAAATAACAATATAATTTTTCCAGATATAAAGCCTAGTTTTGAAGATGGTTATTTTATCAATCATTATATGTTGGTGAGTAACAAATTAATGATTTTGTCTCCGCGTTCAAAATATTTTTATAGGAAGAAAGAAAATAGTCAGTCATTGATATCCACATCGTGGGATAAGAAAGAGAGGTATAATGAGCAAATAAAAGGTTATTTGAGCCTGTGCAAATTGGCTATGAAGCTTCAGGGAAGCGTTCCTGATCGAATTCAAAAAGTAGTTGCATACGACTTGATGTGGCATTTTAAACATTCGGTTGGAAACGAAAAAAAGATATCTTTTTTGAGTGATGAGGATAAATACCAGTACAAGCTTCTTTTGAAAGAGGCTTTTAAGTATGTAAATCAAGAAAACATAAGGTTTATTGAAAGATTCAATTTTGGTCTGTTTTATGAATATGGGATCTATAATTTTGCGTTTAGCGAGATTGATGCTAGCGAAATAAATATTTTAGATGTTGATGGCCAGCAAAATGTTAAGTATAGATACTTTACTAATGAAAAAGATTTTAAGATTTATCCTGTAGTCTTAGGTCAAAAGTTAGTGCCTGTTCATGAAAAGATAAAACAATCCAACTTCTTGGGAGAGGTTTTCGCTTTCGAACATATTGCCTGGGTTAATGTGGGTGATAGAGATTATATTTCATTTGAGGATTCTAATAAAAAAGTAAAGCCTGTAAAAATTGGAAGAAACCCTAATTCAAAAAAAATGGATGGAGTTTTTTGTAATCAAATAAAAAGATTTTATAGAAAAAATAAAATAAACGATAAAGCTTTTGAAGTTAGCAAGAAGTTTTATAGGAAAGCTTCGTCTACTTTTTTGAGCCAAAAGTTCGATAGCTGCTGGCTATTTATGGATAGAGATACTCAAGCAGATGACAATGCCGAATACTTCTATGAGTTCGTTAGTAAAAATAAGCAAGAAAATATATGGTTTGTTTTAAGAAAAAATTCTTTTGATTGGAAAAGGTTAAAGGAAAAAGGATTCAAGCTAATAGAGTATGGATCGATAAGTCATAAGCTTGCGCTGCTTAAATGTGAATTCCTGATTTCGTCTCATGCCGACGAGTATATTATTAATGTAATGCCGCAAAAATTTTACAAAGATATTTTAAAGTATAAATTCATTTTTTTGCAGCACGGCGTTATTAAGCATGACATGTCTTCATGGCTAAACAATAAAAATATAAGCTTGTTTGTTACTTCTACAGCAGATGAGTTTTGTTCAATAGCAGGTGATTTCAATTCATATAATTTCACAAAAAAAGAAGTTGCTCTTACAGGTTTGCCTAGGCATGATTGCCTTTACAAGAAGAAGAAAAGAGATGATAAGAGTAGAATTGTTATTATGCCCACATGGCGTAAAGGGATTGTTGGTAAAACTATAGGTTTAACTAATGAGCGGCATTATAATAATGATTTTATCAATACTGAGTATTTTTGCGAATGGAACAAATTTTTTAAGTCCGAGTTCCTGAAAAAAATGGCTTTTCAAGATATTGAAGTTATTTTATTTATGCATGCCAATATAGAACCTTATGTCGCTGAGTTTGACACGTCAAATGTCAAAGTTCTGCGTCATGGTGACGTTGACAGTATGCAAGACTTGTTTGTAGATTCAGATTTGATGATTACGGATTATTCCTCCGTAGCATTTGAAATGGCTTTTTTACAAAAACCCGTTATTTATTATCAGTTTGATAGGCTTTCCGTTTATAGTGGGGAAAGTCTATATGTTGAAGGCTATTTTAATTTTGAAAATCATGGCTTTGGTCCTGTTTTAACTGAGCAAGCCCAATTGGAGGAGAGTGTTGCGAACTATCTCGAAAATGATTTCAAAATCGATGATAAATATATAGGCAGGATGAAAAAAACATTTCCATACGAAAAGGGAAAAGCTTGTGAAAGAGTATATCAAGAGATCGTTAAAAGGCGATCGCAATGATTGCCAGCTTTGAAAATATAAAGATATCTTTTGTTTTTCCATGCAGGGATGCTTCTTCGTGGACAGAGTATTGTACAAAAAAATTGCAGAAATTAAGGTCTTCCGTATGGGAGGCTATTTTTGTTGATGATCATAGTGACGAAAAAAACTTTGAGTTGCTGAAGTTTCAACTATCTCAATATCAAACTCTGCCGGTGCGCTTGGAGCAGTCACCGGGACAGGGGCCAGGCCCTGCTCGTAATACAGGGCTTCGGTTAGCCAAAGGAGAATATATAGCATTTCTCGACGTTGATGATGAATGGCAGTTAGAGCGCTTGATTGCCCTTGCTGAAAACTCAACATCTGATGTGGTGATGTATAACCATCAGCGTCGTTATGCCGATGGGTCTATCAAGATGAATCAGGCTTCGGGCATTCTGGAAGCTGTTAATGGCCATGAAATCAACATTGAAAATATCCATGACCGACAGCGTCTTTTTTATAATTTCAATGTTTGCTGGAATAAGCTGTGTCGGCGAGAATTTTTGATAGGAAACAACCTTTTTTTTCATGAAGGTATTTATGAGGATATTGACTGGTCTTTTCTGTGTCTTTCGCTTGCTTCAACGGTTTCCGTAACGAGTGATGTGCTTTACACCTATGTGCAGCACGATGGCTCAGTGCTAAAACAAAATGGTATACAGCATCTTGCAATAATAGAAGCTTATCATCGAGCTATGGAAAACTCGGTCCGCATGAATGGCCGCTTTCAGGAAGTAATCAAGGATAAGTCAATAAAGCATTTCTTCGCGGTTTTGCAGTCAAATGCTCGTTTAGCCCCAGAAAATAAAAAAGTATTTTTGAAAAAAATATCCATTTTTGTTCGCACTTGGTTTTCAGCGTCTGAGTTTTTCAGGTTGCCTACAGTTCCTTTATGGAAAAAGATGGTGGCCTATTTTGATATTTATTGGTTGTGGTCGTTAACTAGAAAAGCTAAAACCCTTAAATCAGCATTAAGGTGAGATATGAAAACCATAATTACCTATGGCACCTTTGATATGTTTCATATCGGCCATCTTAATCTGCTTGAAACGCTTGCCTCTATGGGCGGGCGCGTTATTGTCGGTGTGTCTACCGATGAATTTAATGAGAAAAAGGGTAAAAAAGTCCTTATTCCTTATGAGCAAAGAGCCAGAATTGTCAAAAATATAAAGTTCGTTGATGAAGTCATTCCGGAGTTCTCTTGGGAACAAAAGCGTGATGATGTGGTCAAGTATGGGGTAGATATTTTTGCTATCGGTGAAGATTGGAAAGGTGAGTTCGATTTTTTATCTAATCTTTGTGAAGTTAAATATTTGCCCAGAACCAGAGATATATCAACAACCGAGCTGAAGAAGTCGCTCAAGAATTTTTTATCGATTCCGCAGGAAGATTTAATCAGGGCGTTCGAGGTGATAGAATTGCTTAGAAGGGACCTTGAGTAATCACCTTTTAGGGCTGCAATGAACATAGAACTTGAAAAGTCATATCGGTTACTTCGTTTTTTAAATGCGCCCAAGCCTCATTGGTTCAAGGTGCTTTTTGGTTACCTTTCAAAACTATACCTTTTAGTATTGGGCTTGCCTGCTGCTTACCGACAGGACACGTTCAACCTTGCATTCGAAGACAATGGCATCAAGATTGCTGTGCGCCGGTTTATCTGGTCTTTGCATACCAGCTGGTTTCCGGTTCAGATGCGTTCTGACTACTTTTTCGATATTTCAGAGCGATTGGGGGAAAAGGCGTCACTGTCTCTGGTCGAATGGCTCCGGTCCAATAAGCACATCGCGCATTTTGAGCGCAGCATCTGGTGTGCAGACCTTGCCAGCGGGCTAATAGATAAGCAGCACGAAGATGAACTGACGTTCAGGCTCACGCCGAATGAAAAGGCATACCAGTATGATCGTCATTTCAAGAGTGCTATTAACAGTGCCGTGCAGGATATCGACAGGTTGCTTGAAAAGGAGATGGAGACGTCCAAGGCGATCCATTTCAAGAAACTAAAGGACTCTTTCAACAAGGAAGAGGCCTATTCTGCGCTGCGTGATACCAAGACACTGTTCACCACCCTGGGGTGGGAGTGGTTTGTCATCAGCGGTACCTTTTTGGGAGCTGTGCGTGAGCAGGATTTTTTGGGTCACGACTATGACATCGATATCGGTGTGCTCTATGAGCAGTTCGATATGGCGGCTCTGTCTGCGGCCGTGGAGAGCTCTGAAAATTGGTCGATCAAGTCTTCCAGTCAGTGCCTGTACCGCACCCCGCAGCCCGATGGTGATGTAGTGTATCACCGCATGGAAAAGCCGATTTTGGTCAAGATCAAACATCACACGGGGCTGATCGTGGATGTGTTTATCCATGTGCGTGAAAACGGCCTTTTATGGCACGGTTCTGCTATCCATCGCTGGGATAATGAAGATTTTTGGGTGGCTGAATACTTTCTTGGAAAGGAGAGCGTAAAAGGCCCTGATGAAGCTGATCGGTATCTGACGGAAAACTATGGAGACTGGCGTACACCCGTCAAGAAGTTCGATTGCAGTATCGATCCCCCGAATATCAGCTACTCCAATACGGCTAAATCAGTCAGTTACCTTTTGAAGGTCACCTACCGGTTTTTGTTAAATGGTGAGCGCGAGCAGGCCAGACGCTATATCGATACCATGACTGAAAAGGGCGTGCTTGCCAGGCGTGATGGTCACCTGCTGTTTGAAGATTGATGGTGCTACCTGTCCAGATATGAAAAACATTTCGGGGTTTTCGGTTTATTCGAGTCTGGTCGCAAGGCTGGCAGATGCTTCCTGTATCATTGCTGCCGGCTTTGTGGCCTATTATTTCAGGTTTGGCCACGAGCCTGAGCTCATCGAGAGATACCAATGGATGATGCTGTCGGGCACGCTGCTCGGCAGTATCATTTTTTCTGCCTGTGGCATCTACAAGTCATGGCGCGGGGCAGTGCATGTGGTTCTGGTCAAGCTATTCAGCCGCGCCTTCCTGATTCTGGTGGCCATCATTGCTGCCTATCTGTTCTTCACGCAGACAGGTGAGCGGTTCTCACGCTTGTGGTTGGGGTATTGGTTAATCCTTTCCTTTTGCTTTTGCGTGGGTCTGCGCACGGTGGCCTATCCGGTTCTCAATCGCCTACGCAAGCGGGGTAAAAACCGCAAGAAAGTCATGTTGATTGGCAATAAAAAATCATGCATGCCTGCCGTGGCGAGATTGAAAAGGTTACCGTCGGCTGGTTTTGATGTAGTAGCGGTCAGGACCCTCTCATCAGAACAGTGTATTTCCTTTCGTGATATCGACTGTGACACCTTTGATCCTCAAAGAGATGTCAAAATGGTTGTGGATGAGATATGGGTCTGCTTACCACTCAGCCATGGACAGCAGGTTGAAAACGTTCTGAATGTTTTTAAATCAACGTTTGCCAATGTTCGTTACATGCCGGATATGCGCGAGTTTTTGTTGATCAACCATGATGTATCGACCGTAGCAGGCATGTATTTACTCGATATGTCATGTAGTCCCATGAATGGCAATGCCAGAGTCGTAAAGGAAATTGAAGACAAACTGCTGGGTTTGCTGATATTCATACTGACCTTGCCTGTCATGTTGATAGTGCCCATTTTGATAAAGTTGACCTCAAAGGGACCTGTTTTTTACAAACAAAAAAGAATGGGGTGGAATGGTAAGTCTTTTAATATGCTTAAATTCCGGACCATGCCTATCAATAATGAAAAAGAGGGGGTTACTTGGGGCAACGCCAGTCGAAAAAAGACAACGCCTGTCGGCAGGTTTTTGAGAAAAACCAGCATCGATGAATTTCCGCAGATTTTTAATGTACTCAAGGGCGATATGTCGCTGGTCGGTCCGCGGCCGGAACGGGTTCAGTTTGTTGAAAGGTTCAAACATGAAATACCGGGCTACATGCAAAAGCATATGGTCAAGGCCGGTATGACCGGTTGGGCGCAGGTACATGGCTGGCGCGGTGACACTTCGCTTGAAAAGCGCATTGAGATGGACCTCTGGTATATCGAAAACTGGTCTTTCTGGTTGGACATGAAGATCTTTTATCTCACCGTGTTACACGGTTTCATCAATCGCAACGCAGGCTGAGCTACCCGGATAGCCACCAACTGTTGGCTGTCTGAAACCTTGCTTTCATGGCAGGGTATGTCTCACGCCTATCCTGATTCGAGGCCATGCCTTGCGTTAGCCCATATGACAAGATGATCTCGTTGTCGGCTATGCTGTTATCAAGCTTTTTTCAGTCGAGTCCGTCATGCCAAACGCTCTCTCCAACGCCTCTGATCCGCTGATCCCCGTTGTGCTTTCCGGTGGGTCAGGCACCCGGCTCTGGCCGGTTTCCCGTCGCGATTATCCCAAACAGTTTTTACCCCTGATGGATGCCGAGCACTCTCTGCTGCAGCAGACCCTCCAGCGCCTTGAAGGGATGGCGGAGGTTGGTGCGCCCATTTTGGTCTGCAACGAGGTGCACCGTTTTCTGGTCGCCGAGCAGTTGCGCCAGATCGATATGGCGCATGGGGGAATCCTGCTTGAGCCTGCCGGGCGCAATACGGCGCCTGCCATCGCGCTGGCCGCGTTTCAGGCGCTGAACACCCATGAAGATGCGCTGCTACTGGTGATGCCGGCCGATCACGTCATCGGGGATGTTCAGGTCTTTCATCAGGCGCTTGAAAGGGGGCGAGCAATGGCGGAGCAGGGAAGGCTGGTCACCTTCGGCATTACGCCGACATCCCCCCATACCGGCTACGGCTATATTCGCGCCGGTACGCCGATGGGTGAGGGCTTCACCGTTGATGCCTTCGTTGAAAAGCCGAACAGCACAACGGCGCAGACTTATCTCTCGAAAGGGAAATATTACTGGAACAGCGGCATGTTCATGTTCCGCGCACAAACGTATCTGGCAGCGCTTGAGCAGCACGCGCCAGAGATTTTGGAGGCCGTGACACGAGCCTGGCAGACATGTACACGCGATCTGGACTTTACCCGGGTCGATCATTCGGCCTTCGAGCAAAGCCCGGATATTTCAATCGACTACGCCGTGATGGAGCATACAGATCAGGCAGTGGTGCTGCCGCTGGCAAGCCCCTGGAGCGATATCGGCGCCTGGGATGCGGTCTTTGAGGCACGTGGCGATGAGCGCGATGCGCAAGGCAATGTCTCGACCGGCGATGTGCTGCTGCACGACACCACGGACAGCCTGGTCATGAGCCAGTCACGGCTGGTCGCGACGCTTGGGCTTGCCAATATCGTGGCCATCGAGACCGAGGATGCCATTTTGCTGGCCGATCGCAGCCGCATGCAGGACCTCAGGCATGTGGTGGCAAGGCTTGAACGTGACGGGCGTACAGAAAGTCGTGCCCATTGCCGGGTTCATCGGCCCTGGGGCTGGTATCGCACGATGGTTCGAGAGCTTGGCTTTCAGGTCAAGGAGATCATGGTGACGCCGGGCGCGGCCCTGTCACTGCAGATGCATCATCACCGCGCCGAGCACTGGGTCGTGGTGCAGGGGACGGCGAAAGTGACCCGGGCCGATCGCGATGACCCGGCGATGACCTCACTGCGCTCGATGCTGGTGACCGAGGATGAGTCCATATATCTGCCGCTGGGCACAGTGCATCGTCTGGAAAACCCGGGCAAAGTGCCGCTCAAGCTGATCGAGGTACAGACCGGGCGCTATCTCGATGAAGATGACATCGTGCGCTTTGAAGATGTCTATAACCGGGTTGAGTGACCGCTGGGCGGACGTTCTCCGGCCCTGATGCGCCCAACGAAAAACGGCACCCCGTGGGGTGCCGTTTTTGTTGGCTCTAAAGCGATCAGACGTGGTCTGTCGAATCGCTCTCTTGCGAATGAGCCTGCGTCTGCCCGGTTTCCTGCCCCAGCGCCCGCTGACGGAACGCTTCAACGCGCTGGGCGTTGTCGCCTCTGGGCTGGGTGTCATCAAGCTCGAGCACGCTGCTGGTGTAGGCGCGCACCGCGTTGATCATCTCGGGGTTGCCGTTGAGCGTCTGCCCGTAGGACGGAATGATGCGATTAAGCTTTGCTTTCCATTCTTCGGAGGCCAGCTCCTGTGGGAAGATCTTTTCCATCAGCCCCAGCATGATGGTCGGCGATGTGGAAGCACCCGGTGAGGCGCCCAGCAGGGCCGACATGGTGCCGTCTTCTGAGGCCACGACTTCGGTACCGAACTGCAGTACGCCGCCCTTGTCGTCCTTGTCCTTGATAATCTGAACGCGCTGGCCGGCGGTGATCAGTTCCCAGTCATCGCGCTTGGCTTCGGGGAAGTAGGCCTTGAGGGCTTCAAAACGATCATCTTCGGATTGAACGACCTGGCCGACCAGATACTGCACCAGATTAAAGTTATCCATTCCGACCTGCATCATGGGCACGGTGTTGTGCATCGTCAGCGAGCCGAACAGATCCGTCCACGAGCCTTCCTTCAGGAATCTGGTCGAGAAGGTGGCGAAGGGGCCGAACAGCAGACGCGGCTGGCCATCGAGCATGCGACGATCCAGGTGCGGTACTGACATTGGGGGCGAGCCTTCCGCGGCCAGACCGTACGCCTTGACGTCATGGCGTGCGACGACCTCGGGATTGCTGGTCACCAAAAACTGTCCGCCTACCGGGAAGCCGGCGTACTGCTCGGCTTCGGGGATGCCCGACTCCTGCAGCAACGGCAGGGCCGCACCGCCGGCGCCAATGAAGACGCGACGAGCGTTCACGCTATGTTCACGGCCGCCGTTGTCGAGATCGGCGATGGTGACCTTCCAGGTGCCATCATCGTTGCGATCCAGACCGCGAACTTCACTGCCGGTGCTCAGGGTGAAGTTTTCGTGATTCTGGTCCAGTGCAGCGATCAACTGACGAGTAACTTCACCCCAGTTGGCATCCGTACCGGGCTTCATGTAGGTGGCAGCCACGTGCTGGGAGCTGTCACGTCCGGCCATCATGGCCGGTACCCATTGACGCAGAACGTCCGGGTCTTCGGTGTATTCCATGGCGTCATAGAAGGCGTTCTGCTTCATGCCTTCATAGCGCTTGTGCAGAAAATCAACGTTGTCGTCACCCCATACGAAGCTGACATGTGGGGTGTTGTTGATAAAGGAGGAGGGGTCATGCATGACGCCATTGAGAATCTGATAGGACAAAAACTGGCGAGTAATTTCAAAGGCTTCGGTAATTTTTGGCGGACGTGAAACGTCCACACTGCCATCTTCGAGCTGTGGGGTGTAGTTCATCTCGCAAAAGGCGGAGTGGCCGGTGCCGGCATTGTTCCAGCCGTTGGAGCTTTCTTCGGCCACATGGTCCAGGCGCTCGTAGAGATTGACCTTCCAGTCAGGCTGGAGCTCTTCCAGATAAGTGCCCAGTACGGCGCTCATGATGCCACCACCGACCATGACAACATCGACGGTGTCGTCATCACTGGTCCCGGCACTGTTCTCGGAGGCCAGCGTGTAGCTTGAGACCATACATAAATTCATGCATAGCGCCGCTGTTAAATGTTTTTTCATGATTAAAAATATCTCGGCTTGCCAATCCGGGACTCTATCCGAGGCTGGATTGAGACACCCTGTCACAAAAGAACCGGCAGAAATTAAGAAACGTTAAAGAATAAGTGCGGCACTTTAACGCAGCTGTTCTTATAAAGGCGTTTATGAAGTTATAAAAAATGCGGACCGATTTTATTTAATTCAAAAAATAAAGTGTCGGCAGTCATCAAGGATCGAGAGGGAGGGCGGCAAAAAGCGTGATACAGACAGGAAAAATCCGCCTTGAGCGGATCGAAAACAGGGCAAAACGATAAAGCGTTCGATGTTCTTTTTATAGCGGTAAATGCATTTCCGGGCATTTGGGCAAAAGGATGCAGCGTGGATCAGGTGGCATTCCATTCCCTGATGCGGCGCAGCGTCGGGGCATCATAATCATCGTCGTTGGCGCTGTTATCGCGGGTGCGGGGGCGGGCAGCGCCGATGATGATCAGAGCGTGCTCATCTCCTGCCGGTCTTTTGGTTGCCTGAGCGGTGCGTCCGAAACGGCTCGCAATCCATAGACTGATACCACACCACGCGATCACTGCCGTTGTCATTAACAAGGAAGCCATGAGCATTCTCCTGCGTAAGGGGGTTGGTAGTGATGGTGACGATTCAACATGACGCCAGGGCGTCAGGTAGATGACAGTTTGGTGAAAATAACGGTACCGATACGTCCATGAGGCATTTTTTGACGCTACAGAAAATCTCGTGAAATCCGGATCAGGAAATGGAGTACCACGACTTGATGGAGGCGATGGCGTGTTGAACTGGTCTTTTTAAAACCGTCCTTTTATCAATTGCTTGCTGAGAAGATTAATTTCTTGTCTTTTTAGGGGTTAATTTTCCGGAGTGAAAAGCCATTCATTGGTATTGCGTTGTCAGTAGAAATCTAATGCCTTGATTCAGTGTTAGGTATGAATTCGTCGATTCTGTTTTGGCACAAACTGGTTAAGGAATTTGATAAGCCTCTTGATACTGCTGTCTTATTTTGACGATTAGGCCGCAAATCTGCACATATTGTTACCTTTAGTTGCGTCATCTTTCTCCTCGTTCACATTTACCGCATTAGACGGTGGAGAAAGGAAAAAATGAGTCAGGCAACCATTGCACTTCTTATTATTTTGTTCCTTGGCGGCTCTGTTGCCTGGTGGAATGGCAATCGTCACGACAGCGGCAGCCACGGCGGTCATGCGGGCTATCATCAGGATGGTGGGCACGGCGGTAACGGCGGTGGCAGCACTTTTATTCCTGACCCGCAGCAGTGTTCGTGACCGGCAGCTGTTTAAAAGCATTCAAGTGGCACTGATGGCATGACCACCCTCATGGCATCAGTGGCTGAAAAGGGCTCACCGCATTGCGGTGGGCCCTTTTCGTTATGGGCATGAAAAAGGCGTGGGCATGGCGCTTGCGCCCCTGTCCGAAAGGTTTGAGCGGCCCGGGAGGGGGTTGGCGCGCAATATGGTGTGTGGGGGTAAAAAAAGGCTATTCTGATGATCTTTGCTAATAAACGGGCTTTTTTCGTAGGGCGAACGCCATGACATCAACGCCACAACAGCCGCTACTGGTGTTTACGGATCTGGATGGCTCCTTGCTGGACCATGCCACCTATGACTATACGCCGGCCATGACCTGGCTTGAGCGTCTTAGAGAAGGGGCGGTGCCGGTGATCATCAATACCAGCAAGACCGCGGCAGAGGTCATGGTACTGCATCAGGCGTTAGGGCTTGATGCGCCCTTTATTGCCGAGAACGGAGCCTCGATTCATCTGCCGGCTTCCTGGTGTCTGAATGAAACGCCTGATGAGCGCGGCTGGGCCGATATTGTGCTTGGCGAATCCTACCGCCGGATTCGCGATGTTCTGGAGGCGATCAGGGCCACCGAAGGCTTCCAGTTCAGAGGTTTTGGCGATTTCAGTATTGATGAGGTGGCCGAGCATACCGGGCTTGATATCCACGATGCCGAGCTTGCCCATCTGCGGGAAGCCTCAGAACCCCTGATCTGGGAAGACACGGAGGAGGCGCTCGAGCGCTTTCGCCTGTTGTTGATTGGTGCCGGCCTGAGCCTGACCCAGGGGGGGCGTTTCTATCACGTGCTGGGGGATAACAGTGGCAAGGGGCGCGCGATGGCCTGGCTGGTGGATCGCTATCACCTGCTCAAGGGGCAGCGTCCTCTGACCGTGGGTCTGGGAGATGGCCCCAACGATATACCGATGCTGGAAAGCGTCGACCGGGCGGTGCTGATTCGCGGTGAGCATGACACCCCGATCCGTATCGTCGAGACTGTCCAACTTTATACAACAACACAAAAGGGCCCGGCAGGATGGTCGGAAGGTCTTGATCACTGGCTGGGCTGACAGCGACAGGGAAAAGACGCCATGAGCGATTTTTATCAAAACGGCATCATTACCAACTTCCATAATCTCACGCGACGCCCGCTGGAAGCTCTGGAAAGTGACCTGCTGGGGTTTTCAAAACGCCGTCCGATGGGGCTGATTCTGCCCTCGCTCTATTCCGAGCTCGAAGGTCCGGCGCTGACGCGCATCATCGATCATCTCTCAAAGGTCGAGTACCTGAGTGAAATCATCATCGGGCTGGACCGCGCCAATCGGGACCAGTTTCTCCATGCCAGGGAGTTCTTTTCCCGTCTGCCGCAGCGTCATCGCATTCTCTGGAATGATGGCCCGCGCCTGAGAGCGCTGGATGACGAGCTGGCGGCCGAGTCGCTTTCGCCGCAGGCACCGGGCAAGGGGCGCAATGTCTGGTTCTGCTCGGGGTATGCGATTGCCTCCAATCGTACCGAAGCGATTGCACTGCATGATTGTGATATCACTACCTATGACCGCTCGATGCTGGCACGCCTGCTCTATCCGGTCGCCAATCCTCATTTTAATTACGAATTCTGCAAGGGGTATTACGCCCGCATCGCCGATGGCAAGCTCAATGGCCGCGTCGGCCGGCTGATGGTGACGCCGCTGTTGAGGGCGCTGAAGCGAATTCACGGCCCGCTGGATTACCTGAACTATCTCGACAGCTATCGCTATCCGCTGTCGGGCGAATTCGCCATGCGTGCCGACGTATTAAACGATATCCGCATTCCCAGCGACTGGGGGCTCGAGATCGGGGTGCTCTCCGAGGTGCATCGTAACTACTCGACCAAGCGGCTGTGTCAGGTTGATATTGCCGACAACTACGATCACAAGCATCAGCCGCTCTCCCCGGAGGACGCCTCCACCGGGCTCTATCGCATGAGCACCGACATTGCCAAGGCCCTCTATCGCAAGCTGGCAACGCTTGGCGTGACCATGAACGAAGCACATTTTCGCACGCTCAAGGCGACCTACTACCGCACGGCGCTCGATATCATCGAAAACTATTATCACGATGCGATGATGAACGGTCTCAAGGTGGATCGTCACAGTGAGGAGCAGGCCGTAGAGCTTTTCGCCCAGAGCATCATGGAAGCCGGTGTGGCCTTTCTCGAAAGCCCCCGGGACAAGCCCTTTATTCCCAGCTGGAGCCGAGTACAGTCGGCCTTTCCCGACATGCTTGAGCGCATGTATGACGCGGTGGAGGCGGATAACCAGGGTGATGTCTAGCGACGTCCTGCGCCTTTTGAACCATAGAGCGCAGCGTTGGCTTTGACTGAATTGGTGATTCGAATCAGTTACATATTGTTGCCAATGGATGCATTTTAAAACGCCGTCGTCATGTCGATGCAGGCAAATCGTCATGAGTCACGGGCGAGCATACCCGGGCGGGTAAATCAGCGCCCGGGCCTTGAACTTCGCAGACGCTCGCGGAGAAGGTCACTCTCATAACAGCGCAAATGGCCCGACAATGGGACCATAACGACTCAGGAGAATGACGATGTTCGGCTACAGCAACGCCATGTTTGGCAGCACCGGTTCACTGTATGGCAGCAACACGATGACCATGAACGGCGCGTCACCCGCCATGTTTTCTCCCTTCCAGTCTCTCTCCCCGATTTCAGATCTGTGGTCCGGCAATGATATGCCCTGGGGCGCCGAGCCGGCGCTGGTGCCGGCGTTTCTGGATGCCACTGCCTCCATACTTGAAGGCTATGGCAAGGCGCTGGGACAGCTGAGCAGCGCCTTTCGCGAGGTGATGAATGACCAGCCCGACATGCCCGAGCCTGAAGTGCCCGCCAACGATGGCATGGCTCAGAACGTGATCCTCATGGTGCCGGACGGTTTCGGCACGGATTACTCGACGGCCTTTCGCACCTTCAAGGGTGGCGAAGAGTTGCCGGCCTGGGAAGCCGAGGAGATGCTGACCGGGGCGATCAAGACCCATTCGGCCAATTCCCTGATTACCGATTCGGCAGCGGCGGGAACGGCCTTCGCGACCGGTCAGAAAACCGATAACGGCATGATCTCCCAGTCGCCGGATGGGCAGGATCTGGAGTCGATCGTGGATCTGGCTGAAGCCGCCGGCAAATCGACGGGGGTTGTCTCGACTTCCTCGGTGACCCATGCCACCCCTGCGGTCTTTGGTGCCAATGTGGAAGATCGCAACGATGCCACCACCATCGCGCAGCAGTTCATCGATAACGACCAGCTTGATGTGATGCTCGGCGGTGGTTTGCAGTACTTCACTGATGAGCAGCAGGGCGGTATGGCACAAGGCGATCTGCTAGCACAGGCCGAATCACAGGGATATACCTTCGTGGGCAATGCCACTGATCTGGAAGGCGTTGAAGGAGACCGCCTGCTGGGGCTGTTTGCCGATGACGCCATGGACACCAGTTTCGGTGAGAGCGGTGAGGATCAGCCGTCACTGGCGCAGATGACGCAGACGGCCCTGAACACGCTGTCGCAAAACGACAACGGCTTTTTCATGATGGTCGAGGGCAGTCAGATCGACTGGGCCGGTCATGCCAACGACGCCGGCTGGGCCATGAATGATGCGCTGGCCTTTGAAGACGCGGTAAAGGTGGCGCAGCAGTTCTCCGAGGACAATCCGGACACGCTGCTGGTGATCGCCCCTGATCATGAAACCGGTGGCATGTCGGCGCAGTCCACTCTGGACAATAATGCCTCGATTTATCAAAACTTTACGGCCACCTACGAGCAGATGTACGACGAGGCCAGCGACCGCATCGAGTCTGCGGGCATCAGTCAGGGCGATGACGGCGCTGCCTGGATCATGCAGGGCACCGTGGCCGAGATGACCGGCGGTGAGGTATTGCTCTCAAGAGATGAACTGACCAATGTCCTGTCGGCCGAGGATGCTGACGCAGGTCTTGAAGCCCTGACTCAGACGCTGAATGAATATGGCGGCATCAGCTTCAGCTCCGGTGGGCACACGGCTGAAAACGTGCCGCTCTACGCCTCCGGCCCGGGCTCGGATATCTTCGAAGGGCTGCTGGACAATACCGAAGTCGGTCAGGGGCTGGCCACGGCCATGGGTCTTGAGTTCTCTGACCTGCCCAGTGCCGAGGTCGTGGGCATCGATACGCTGATGCAGGGCAACGAGATAGCGGTGGCCTGATCATCGACCGGTGATGCCGGTGCGCCAGATGGCGTACCGGTTTGGATTGATCACGACCCGTCGATTGGAATCACCCTGCAGGCCTTTCATCATTGGCAAAGCCAGCATCAGAAAGGGCGCCCCGTGGCGCCCTTTTACGTCTCTCCTGTTCGATGCGGCCTCAGAATCCGGCCGCCTGCTGGACATCGCTGCCCGTATCAATGCCGATGATAATCGGGTCATGGTCGGAGGCGCGGAAGGGGGCATCATTGTAGAGCGCCTCGATCTGTTCGGGGCTTTTATACTCGGTGTTGTAGTCAAGCACCGTCGGCTCATCGGCGTTGATGTGCCAGGTGGTGGTGCCCGTCACCTGGTCGCTCATCGACGCGCTGGCCAGCGCGTGATCCAGCGAGCCCCACTGGCCGTTATAGCTGTAGGAATAGTCATTATCCAGCAGCGTATAGCCTTCGCCCTGCAGGGTGGTGATGGGGTCCTCCATAGCGTAGCTGTTCAGGTCACCGATGATCAGGACATCACTGTCGCCACTACCGGTAGGATCGGTCCCGATCCAGGCGGCCAGCTGCTCGGCCGCCTCGACCCGGGTCGGGTTGTTGTTGCCCTGACCATCGCCGATCGCCTCCTCGCCATTGATGACACTGCCCTTGGACTTGAAGTGATTGACGGCGATCGAGAAGGTCTCACCGCTGTCGTTGTCCTGAAAGGTCTGCAGCATGGGGGCGCGGTTGCCGGTCACAAAGGCGCCGCTGGTGTTGATGGCGGCGTTCCCCTCGGGAGTCACGCTGTCGCGTTGATAGATCAGCCCTACGGCAATGGCATCGCTGCCGGGTGAGACCACGTTGCCGCTGTCATCGCGTGGCGTAATGTAATCCCACTGTGCCTCGCTTCGGGCGTTGAGCGCCTCGACCAGCCCGGCGATCGAGCTCTCTGCGCCGTAGCCATCGTTGGCCACTTCCATGAGGCCGGCGATATCGGCGTCGCTGTCAAGGATGGCGCTGGCCAGCTTGTCCTGCTGGCGGATCAGTTCCAGTTCACTGTTGGCGCCGCGCGGACCGTGCTCGGTGCCTTCAGGGGTGGTGATCTGGTTGCCGGATTGATCCAGCGTTTCGAAGTAGTTCAGGACGTTGAAGGAGGCCACCTTGAGCGGTGCATCCTCCAGCGTTTGCGCATCGGGTTGCTCGGGTCGTGGATTGGCCGGCTGGAAGTCGAGCCCCTGATCGCTTTGAAGGCGCCACTGCTGATGGGCAAAATCGAGCACCCCGGTGGCCGCTTCCAGTGTGTCGCCGCCGCGCAGGGTGTTATCGGCCGAGAGTGGCTCGCTACCGCGGCCAAACAGGATCTCGGCCGGGTTCTGAGCATTGCTGGCATCGTCCAGAAGGATCGAGCGGCTTTCGATCTGGTCCAGCCACTGCTGGTAACCGGCCTGATCCGGGGCATTGATTTCGGTGTATTGCGAAAGCCGCCCACCACTTGAGAGCGTGACCGTGCCGTAGCGGCCCAGCTCATAGGTGTCGGTGACCGTCAGCGGCGCGCCATCCTCGCCCTGAAAGCTGACCCGCATGCTTTCAAGCGCCGCCAGCGTCGACTTGTCAGCGATGGGCAGGTCGACTTCGGTGAGCGTGGGCAGCTTCTGGTCCTGTGCGGTCACTTCCAGTGATCTCACATCGGTCAGCTCCGTCTTGCCCTGGTACTCCTCGACCGTGCCGGTCAGGCGTACGCGGTCACCCACCGCGACATCGGCGACGCTTGTGCTGTCGGGCAGGTAGACAAAGATGCCTTCGGAAGTCAGTTCATCATTATCCTGGTCGGCATCCTCTTCCTGCAGGAAAAATCCCTCCAGACCGTCGCGGGCATCCAGCGTCACGATCGCCTCGACGCTGACCTCATCGCCCACGCGCTCGCTGCTCATGGTGCTGCCCTGAAGGGTGGAAATCAGCTCTACGGGCGGTAGATCCATGGTGTCTCCGTTGTCGTCGGGGATATCCGGGGGCGTATCATTCGGGACGTCGTCCGCTGGTGTATCGGCATCGCCGGTGGCATCACTGCCAAGACCGTCGACGGTGTCCTGCGGATACGCCTGCCACTGGCCGGCGTCGAAGCGGTCGCTGCCTTCGGTGACACTCTCGTCACGGCGCAGGGTAACGTCGCGGGCAAAGTAGGCGTCATCGCCAATGGTGCCGACAATGTCCTGAATCTCCCCCGCGCCATCGGTCAACACGAGGGCGTCGTTACCGTTGTAGTTGATCACACGGCTGGTGTCATCGCTTTGATCCAGCACGGTCTGGTCCGCCTGGCTGTTGGCCAGTACCAGAGATTGTCCAACGGCCAGCGTGCCGTACTGGCCCAGTGCCTGCGTGGCGTTGGCCTCGGTATTACCATTGGCGTAGAGCGATAGCGTAAAGCCTTCCAGCGACAGGTCGCTGCCGCCACGATTGGTCAGTTCAATGGCCTTGTTATAGCCACTGCCTTCGACGTACTCGGTGATCAACAGGCTGCATTCACTGGTGGCGCCTTCATTATTTCCGCTCAGCCGGCCGGGCGTAGCCACGGCAGGCACGTTTTCTCCGTCACCGCCGAGCGCATCACTGGCGGTACCGCCATTTTCAAGCGTGATGAAGCGCTGATGAGCGACGTCCCAGGACGCGGCATCGAAGGCTTCGGTATCCGGATAGCTTTCCTCGGCCGCCAGCGTGTCGCGATCCGGCTCGCCCAGCCACAGGGTGACCTGGTCGCCACCGCTGCCCAGTCCCGCCGCGCTTCCGGTGTAGCCGATCTCCTGCCCATTGAGGTCAACGCTTGACCAGGCCTCGCGGAAGCCGGCCACCGCGTCCTCGTCGCCATCGACCATGACGATCGCCGTGGCACCGGGGGCCAGCGTCGTCAGTCCCTGAACCTGCACCGCTTCTTCGGGATCGGCGCTGTCGTCATCGTAGTAGAGCGGCGTCTGGTTGAAGTCAATCACGGTGTCGCTGGTGTTGGTGATCTCGAACCAGTCCTCGGTGACATCGCTGCCTGACTGGCCGGACCAGATTTCACTAATGGCGATGCCCAGATCCTGCGGCTCCGGTGGCGGCAGCGGGGCATGACCGGTGTCGATGGTGAAGTCACCTGCAGCCTCGCCACCGGTTTGCCAGGCGGAGGCGTCACTGAGCGCCTTGAGCAGGGCTTCAGCGGTGTCACTGGTTGAACCGGCGTAATGAAGGCTTTCGTCATCGCCCGGCAGTGTCAGATCGTTTTCGCCACCTTCAAGTCCTGCACGGTAAAGGGTTTCGCCATTGGCGGTGATCGTCACGCCATCGGCCAGCGACAGGGCCAGCTCACCGGTGAATGATCCGGCATTGGCCGTGAAATCGACCACGCTGCCAGCAGCGAGACCGCTTTGGGGGGCGGTCCAGGTCACTGCGCTGTCGCCGCTTGTGAACGTTAGCGTGGTACCGGTGGCGATGGCGTCGAGCGCCACGAAGCTGAAGGTATTTGTATTTGAATCAAGTGCGGTGAAGGCCACGTCGCCGACCGCCGGCTCAAGGCTCGGCAGGGCATCGAATGTCACCGTGGCCGAGGTGAAGGTCTGGATGTCGTCGTCCAGATCCTTTGACGCGGTACCGGTATCCGACCAGTCAGTGGTGCCGTTATCGTAGGCAACATCGAGAGTCACCGAGCCATCGTCATGGATCCGAGCGTTGCTCAGCGTCTCGGCCGTGCCGCCTGTGGCGTTGGCATTGGTGTTGAGATCGACCTCCTCGACCTTGTGGGCACCATCCCAGCGATAGAGCTGGAAGTTGTCGTTGTCCGGGTCGCCATCATCATCGCCTGGATTGGCCGGCCCCGCGCTGATCAGCCATGTACCATCGCCTGCCGGGGCGATGTCGCGTACGGTGCGGCCATCAAGGTCGAGCGTGAGTGCCGCGCCGAACTGGGCCCCATCTGCGCTGCCGGAGGCCATCAGCGACTCGGCATTGAGCACCGGTAGCACCAGCGCACGGCCGTCGGCATCGATGGGTGCGCGCAGGCCAAGAAACAGGGTCCCGTCGGCGTAGGCCGAGCCTTCTACTTCAAATCCATCGAAATCCATCTCGGGGCGATTCTGTTCGGCCCAGCGCTCGATCGCGGCATCCAGACCGCTGAACTGTCCGGCCACCTCGACTTCAAGTGATGCAGCATCGTTTCCCGTAATTTGTGTGGCGAACACCATTGAGCGCTCGCTGTCCTGAAGTGAGCCGAGCCAGTAGTGCTGGCCGTTACCTGCATCGACGACGGATTCGATGTCGACTTCTTCACCTTCTTCCAGTCCCAGCGCCTCATCGAGGTTGAAGCTTTTAAGCGGTGCGCCGGACTGGTCGTGGTCGTAGAGGCGCAGGGTCTGGTCTTCGTCGTCACCCACCAGCGTAAGCCCGTTGCCGATGGCGATGGCAGCGGAGGTGTCGGAAGCGCCGGTGTGAAAGCGGGCATTGTTGTTGGTCTGGCTGCCATCGGCGGCGGCGTAGTCAATGGTGTACTGGCTATCGCGCTTGCCGTCACTGACCGTCACCATGATGGTGGCATTGCCGGCATTGACCGGGGCGATGCACAGTACGTCATGATCGTCCAGCGCCGCGCGGGCTACCTCCGGGTCACTGCTTTCGATCGTGACCGAAAGCTGTTCACGCGGCGTGTCTTCATCCGTAAAGGAAAACGCAATGCCACGGGTAAGGGCCGGGTCGGTCGGGTCCCCTGTGACCCCGCGGATACTGGCCTGATGCTCTTCAAGCATCAGGCCTTCGGTACGCTTAGTGTCCACCGTAATGACGGGGGCTGACGGCATCTCAGGCCGCTGTTCGGGTATTTCTGGCGAGAGCCGGTCACGGAGACTGTCGATCAGGTTGTCAAAGCGCTCGAGCAGCGACTCGATGGGTGAGCGCCACTGGTGCGTCCAATCCACGATTGGACCATGGCCGTTGCCATATGGCTGCGATGTCTGATGGAAGCTCCAGGGAGCGTTAATCCGGGAGAACAGTGACATGAGAGCGTCCTTGCAGGAGATTGTCGATTGTCGTGGCCCTGCGCCGCCATGGGCAGCACAGGGCCCTGTTATCCTGAACGATGGTTGTTGCAACCCGGTGAAGTGGACATGGCAGTCTTCGGTTCTGGATTAGCCCCGAGTGATCAGCCAGCAGCTGCGATAGGGTTTGAGCACGGGCGCGTCGAGCTCCGGGTCGATGCGTCCCAGCAGGTCACGCCACTGATGATTGGCATAGGCTTCGGGCAGATTCAGGGGGTGGGAACGATCGGTCACGTTATGTATCGCCAGAAGCCGCCGGCCATCAGGCAGCGGGCCTCGCATGAAGGCAAAAAAGTGGGGTCCCAGATCAATGATCTTCTGCGGCACGTCAGGATGAAAGCAGGGCTCCTGACGGCGGGTTTTCAATCGTGAGGTCAACGCTTCGAACACGATATGAGTGGGCGTGCTATAGGCTTCCAGCAGCGGTTCCAGCGCCTCCCGCTGCCAGTGTTTACGGTTGATGGCCCGCAGTCGACCGGTACGGGTCACGCCCTCATGGTCGTTGAGCGTGGCGACAAGACTGTGAAAATAGACGGCCGGGATGCCCTGCAGGCCCAGCATGATGGTTTGAGAGCAGATAAAACGGGCGATCTGCCATGGGTCGGCGCCCCGTCGTGTGCCCTTGAGGGCATCAAAATAGGTGATATTGATTTCGTAGGGCGAGTCCTGACCGTCCGGGTCGGTTTTCATGCTGATAAAGCCACCAAAGCGCTGCATCAGTTCCAGCAGGGCATCGATGTCATGGCGCGGCAGCAGGCCTTCAAGCGCCCGGACGCCGACCCCGTCGTGGCTGGCGGTAAAGTTGAGGTAGGTACAGCCGGCAGGCAGCGGGGGCAGGGTGGCGGCCCACTCGGTCAGCGCCTTTGAGTCGCCGGTCGTGAGGGTGTGCAGCAGCAGCGGCGGCAGAGTGAACTGATAGATGATATGGGCTTCATCGCCGTTGCCGAAATAGCTCAGGTTTTCATGATGTGGCACGTTGGTTTCGGTCAGCAGCAGCGCGCCGGGGGCCACACGCTCCATAATGGCGCGCAACAGCCGTACGATGGCGTGCGTCTGAGGCAGATGAATGCAGCGTGTGCCCAGCTCCTTCCAGAGGTAGGCGATGGCATCAAGTCGAATCAGGCGTGCGCCCTGGCTCAGGTAGTACAGCAAAACGCCCACCATCTCGATGAGCACATCGGGATTGGCGAAGTTGAGATCGATCTGGTCTTCAGAAAAGGTAGCCCAGACATGGCGCATGCCCCGGCGCGTCGATACCGGTGCCAGCAGCGGCGTGTTGCGTGGTCGAGTGACGGATCTGACGTCGGTCTGCTCGGGCAGTTCAATGAAGTAGTCACATCCGGGCCGGGTACCGGAGAGGTAGTCGATAAACCAAAGGGATTCGCGCGAGACGTGGTTGATGACCAGATCAAACATCAGGTTGAAACGCCCGGCGAGATGGCGCACATGAGGCCAGTCGCCTACGGCGGGACTGACCTTTCGATAGTGAATGACCGAAAAGCCATCATCACTGCTCCAGGTGAAAAAGGGCAGGATATGCACGGCGCTGAAGGTATCTTCAAGATGCTCGCGCATGAAGCGCTCCAGTACCTCCAGTGGCACGCTGTCTTCGCCATCAATGATGCTGTCACCGTAGGTGATCATCATCTGGGTACGCTCGTTCCAAAGCGGACGCGGCTCATGAACGATGTCCTTTTGATGCTGAGCGATCAGCTGTTCCAGTCGCGTTAGAATGTCAGGGGCCTTGTCACCATAAACCTGAGTGAGCTCGGCGCGGGCTCGGGCGTGAAAGGCATCGCGGGAAAGGACGGCAATCAGAGGGGCATCAGACATGGCGGAGTTCCGGTATCTATTATTGTAGGTCCTGTAAGCAAAGACCCGGATGTGCAGGAATTCAAACTGTATCCGGTCTGAAAAAATATTAAGGCTTAATTATTAGCTTGCACCTGTTTACAAGCTGATCGACACTGGCCGCTGTTGAAGGAGGGGAGTATTCCCTGCAGGGCGCAACGCCTGTGTTCAGGCCTGCGTTTTTTCTACAGCGGTGTCGTCATCACGGTGAGTTGCCTCCAGGAAATGGTTCCCTGAAGACAATTGCCCGGTGCCGCTGGTCAGGGGAGTGCCACGATAATGTGTGGTACACGCCTGGCGGAAGAGACCTCCGGTAAATCATCTTTGCCGGAGAACCGTGCATGAACGTTCCTGCCTGGATCTGGGAAGCCACCATTGCGGGCTTCGCAGCCATCTTTATTTTTGATTTCTACTCCCACGTGCGTAAGCCGCACGCTCCGACCATGCGTGAGTCGGCGCTGTGGTCCGTGTTCTATATCAGCCTGGCGGCCGTTTTTGGTGCCGGCCTCTGGATGGTATGGGGCCATGACCACGGGGTAGAGTATTTCGCCGGTTTTATCACCGAAAAGAGCCTGTCGGTCGATAACCTGTTTGTCTTTGCCATCATCATGGCCAAATTCGCGGTCCCGCGAATCTATCAGCAAAAGGCGCTGTTGATCGGCATCATCATGGCGCTGATCATGCGCGGTATTTTCATTGCCGTGGGCGCTGCCGCCATCAATCAGTTCAGCTGGGTTTTCTATATCTTCGGGCTGTTTCTGCTCTATACCGCCTTCAAGCTGGCGGTCGAGAGTGCGCAGCACAAGCAGCAGGACGCCGACGATTTTGAACCCAACGCGCTGGTAAAGTTTGCTCAGCGTCATCTGCCGGTGACGGATCAATTCCATGAGCAAAAGCTGATCGCCCGTGAAAACGGCAAGCGTGTGGTGACTCCGCTGTTTCTGGTCGTTCTGACCCTGGGGGTGACCGATCTGCTGTTCGCCCTGGACTCGATTCCGGCCATCTACGGGCTGACTCAGGAACCCTACATTGTCTTTACGACCAACGCCTTTGCGCTGCTGGGACTGTTGCAGCTCTATTTCCTGCTGGGTGGGCTGCTGGATCGGCTGGTGTATCTGGGCTTTGGACTGTCGCTGATTCTGGCCTTTATCGGCGTGAAGCTGGTGATGCATGCCATGGTCGAAAACACGCTGCCCTTTATCAATAACGGTCAGCCGCTGGACTGGGTGCCGCATATTTCGACCGTGCTGTCGCTGTCCGTCATTATCGGTATTTTGCTGATCACAACCGTAGCCAGCCTTCTGAAGAGCCGTGCCGCGGGCAAGGTCTCGTCCGACTCTTCCCATTGACATCATGACCTGATCGCCATGACCTTCTGGTGTCGCACTGCGTCATCAGGAGGTCACCTGGCGTCAAATTCTCCTTCCTCGGAGCCCGGATACTGGGTGTATTCCCATCCGCTGAAGGAGATGTCATGAACCACGATGTCATTTTGACCTGCGCCGTGACCGGGGCAGGTGATACCCCCTCACGCAATTCCGCTGTTCCCGTCACGCCAAAGGAGATCGCCCAGTCGGTTCTTGAGGCGGCCAGAGCCGGGGCCAGCATTGCCCATATCCACGTACGTGATCCTGCTACCGGGGGCGTCAGCCATGACATCGACCATTTCCGCGAGGTGGTGGCGCGGGTGCGCGAAGCCGATGTCGATATTGTGCTCAACCTCACGGCCGGCGGCGGTGGCGATCTAATCCCCGAACTCGACCGTGGCGTGCTGCGAGCCGGTGCCGGCAGCGATCTGCAAACGCCGGCAGAGCGTCATGCGCCGGTGGCTGAACTCTTGCCTGAAATCTGCACGCTGGACTGTGGCAGCCTCAATTTTGGCAACATGGTTTATCTCAACAGTGCCGACTGGCTGCGTGAGCATGCAGCCCTGGTCAAGGCGGCGGGCGTCAAACCCGAGCTCGAGTGCTTTGATACCGGTCATATCCGCTTTGCCCGACAGCTCATCGATGAAGGTTTGATCGATGGCGATCCCCTGTTTCAGCTTTGCCTGGGCATCCCCTGGGGCGCTGAGGCACAAACCCAGACCATGCTGACCATGCGTGATCTATTGCCGGACAACGCGCACTGGGCCGCTTTTGGCATCGGTCGGATGCAGATGCCGATGGTGGCTCAGGCCGTGTTGCTGGGGGGCCATGTTCGTGTCGGTCTCGAGGACAATCTTTATCTCTCTCGTGGTATCGGAGCGGACAACGCTGCGCTGGTCGAAAAGGCGGTCGGCATTGTCGAGTCGCTGGGAGCGCGGGTCATGCGGCCGGACGAGACGCGCCAGCATCTGGGACTGCGGACACCGGGAGGGGCAGCATGAAGGCAGAGTCTTCACAAAAGGTCATGGCCGTCATCGGATGTGGCGTGATCGGTAGCGGCTGGGTGGCGCGGGCGCTGGCCGCCGGCATGCAGGTGCAGGCATGGGATCCGAACCCGGAGGCCATCACGGGGCTGCAGAACAATATCGATACCGCCTGGCCCGCCCTGGTTCGACGCGGACTGGCGGAGGGCGCCTCGCGTGATCATCTTCACTTCTCCACCGATCTTGACGAAGTGCTTGAGGGGGCGGATCTGGTGCAGGAAAACGCGCCCGAGCGGCTCGAGATCAAACAGTCGCTGCTGGCCAGCATCGATGCGCGCGTACCGAATCATGTGTTGATCGGGTCGTCGACATCGGGCATCAAGCCCAGTGAACTTCAGGCCCAGTGTCACAGGGCGCCGGGGCGGGTCATCGTGGCTCACCCCTTCAATCCGGTGTATCTGCTGCCATTGGTTGAACTGGTTGGCGGTCAGCATACCGACCCGGCGCTGATGGTATCCGCCAGGGCGCAGTATGAGCAGCTGGGCATGCGGCCATTGATCGTTCGACGCGAAATCGAGGGCCATATTGCCGACCGCCTGATGGAGGCGCTATGGCGCGAGGCCCTTCATCTGGTTAATGACGGCGTGGCCACCACCGAGGAGGTCGACGCGGCGATCGTCTATGGTGCCGGGCTGCGCTGGTCGCTGATGGGCACCTTCCTGACCTTTCACCTGGCCGGTGGCGAGGGTGGCATGCGGCACATGCTGGAACAGTTCGGGCCGGCCCTGAAGCAGCCCTGGACACGGCTGGAAGCCCCCGAGCTGACCCCCGAGCTGATCGAACGCGTGGCCTCGGGCAGTGAATTTCAGGCAGGGGGACGTTCGATCGCAACGCTTGAAGCGCGACGTGATCGCTTTCTTGGCGAATTGCTTGAGGTGGTAGAGCGCTACTGGCCGGAGCAGGAAGGACTGGGAGGGCGTATCTGATGGCACTGTCCCTGCTGACGCAACCCGTACTGCCGGCATGGGTGGATTATAACGGCCACATGAACGATGCCGCCTACGCGCTGCTCTTTTCACACGGTGTCGAGGCGTTGATGGCGCATATCGGTCTGGATGAAAGCGGTCGTCATGCCCATGACCGTACGATATATACCCTTGAAACTCATCTTTGCTATCTGCAGCAGGTGCGAGAGGGCGCGCAGGTGCGCTGTGAGGTCCTGTTACTGGAGGCGGATGCCAAACGGCTGCATGTCTTTTTTAACCTGATCGGGGAGCACGAACAGGAGATCCTGGCCACCAGCGAGCAGATGCTGATGGGCATCGATACCCGGACGGATCGACCGGCGGCCTTTCCGGATGAGGTATTGGCCCGAATCGAGCAGTTGCCGAAACCGGCGCACGGCGACTGGCCAGAGCAGGCCGGACGGCGTATCGGGTTTCGTCACCGGAAATGATTCATGGCGTTTTTGAAAACCCACTGGCCTGACGATAATAGCCGGGCGTGTGGTCGTAGTGGCGTTGAAAGGCGTGACTCAGCCCCGAGGCAGAGGTGAATCCGCAGGCCAGTGCGATGGCAGTGATGCTCATCTCACCTTCTTCGAGCAGCGTACGCGCCCGGCGCATGCGCAGGGATAAATACCAGGCGGCGGGCGTACTGTCGAGCTGTTCGGCAAACAGTCGCTGCAGTTGACGGCGTGAAACGCTTGCCTTCTGTGCCAGTGTGTCGATGGGCATCGGATGCTCGATATGCTGCTCCATCAGATGGAGGGCTTCGATCAGGGGGCGATGATGAAGTTTCAGACGTCTGGCGATCGACAGGCGCTGATGATCTTCATGCCCGCGAACCCGGTCATGAATCAACTGCTCGGCCACGGCGTTGGCCAGCGCCTGATCATGGTGCTGGGCAATCGCGGCCAGGCTCATGTCCATGGCGGCGGCACCGCCGGCACAAAAAAAGCGTCTGCGGCCCAGTTCGAAAAGCGACTCGTTGACCTGCAGATGGGGCCAGCGTTCCCTGAAATCCGGCAGGCTCTCCCAGTGCAGGGTGATGTGGTCTCGTGGCTCGAGCAGGCCCGCCATGGCAAGTACAAAGGCGCCCGTATCGATACCGCCCAGACAACATCCCTGCTGATCGAGCTGATGCAGCCTTCGATGCAGGGCGCGAGTCGGCAGGCTCAGCGGCGCGAATCCGGCACAGACGGCCAGCGCATCGGGTCGGTCGACATGCTCAAGCGTGGTGTCCGCCATCAGGCGCATATCGTTGGAAGCGCTGACGGGTTGCCCATCAATGCTGAGCACGCTCCATCGGTAAAGCGTGCGTTCGGCGATACGGTTGGCAATGCGAAGTGGCTCGATGGCGGAGAAAAACGCCATCATCGAAAAGCGTTCAAGCAGCAAAAAGGCGACATGTCGTACTGAGGACGCTTGGGAAGAAGGTGTGATGTTTGAATCGGACAGGGGCATTGGGAAGCGCTCCGAACGGCTGCGCCGGGGCAGCCGCGGTCAGGCAATCACTGCTTCATGAAAACGCGACTATTTTTTGACCACTCGATAAAGAAACAGCAGAACCAGTGCACCGATAACAGCCACAACAAAACTGCCGAGGTTAAAACCACTGACACTGCCAAAACCCAGTGCCGTACCTATCCAGCCGCCAACAACGGCGCCCAGAATACCGATGATGATGGTCACGATGATGCCGCCGGGATCCTTGCCGGGCATCAGGAACTTGGCGATGGCGCCTGCAATCAGACCAAAAATGATCCACGCGATAATACCCATAATCAGCTGCTCCGTGCTGTTGCCGTGTCCGGCAGTGTCCAGTGTGAAAGGGCCGGCAGGAAATACCATCCCTTGATCTTTCCCGCCCGACTGAGCTCAAGACTAGATCGGCCATCGCAAACTGGCAAGCTGGCTGTATTGCAGTATGTCACTGATTGAAAAGTAGTAATTGGGTATGTCCGATAGACCTATCCCTTGTGATAACGCGCCATCCAGAATGTCATGACCGCGATCGCTCCCAGCGCGCCCGCAATCGCCGCGGCAAGGCTTCGAACATCGAAGGAAAGTTCGGCGGCAAAGCCAAACACGGTAACGATAAAGGCCAGTACCACACCGCCCAGTACGCCCATGCCAGCCGTACCGAGAAAGCCGACACTCAGGCGTCGGGGGATAATCAGGGTCACCAGCATGCCCACGGCAATGCTTGCGAAAATCCAGGAGATAATGTTCATGTGCTTTCTCAACCGATCGACATTGTCGGGTTCAAAATAGCGCTATGGGCGATGGCACTCAACTGCGCGTCACACGTCGCAGCCTTGATGAGAGGCATGGCGACATGTGCGGTTCTGGCTTCATTTTGGCGTTAAACCGTGCATGTTTGCGTCCTGAGCGTGGTGATGCGTTTCCGAACACAGGGTAAAACGTTACAATATCGGGCCCGAGTATGCGTCGACATGTCGCAACGCCTGCCTGCGCTGCCGGTCGCCTCTGCCAGACCACGAATCCGGCCCTGGTGGGCAATGTCCCTGCGATTGGCGACGGTCCGAAGGCCTGGGCATCGTTTACCGGGTCTTTCATCGACGAAACAGAGAACATTCATGCATTGCCCCTTTTGCGGTGCGCAGGATACGCGGGTCACTGATTCCCGGCTGGTGGCTGATGGCGATCAGGTGCGCCGACGTCGCCAGTGCCTGGCCTGCGGTGAGCGTTTCACAACGCATGAAGCCGCTGAGCTGGTCATGCCCCGTGTCGTCAAGGCCGATGGCTCGCGCGAAAGCTTTGATCCTGCCAAGCTGCGTGCCGGCATGTTGCGGGCACTGGAAAAGCGTCCGGTATCCAGTGAGCATATCGAGGCGGCCATCGAGCGCATCCGACAGCGCCTTCGAGCGCGCGGTGAGCGTGAAATCAATGCGCTGGCGATCGGAGAAGAAGTCATGGGGCAGCTTCGAGCCCTGGACCAGATTGCCTATATCCGCTTTGCTTCGGTCTATCGGCGCTTTCAGGACATCGATGAGTTCCGCGCCGAAATCGAGCGCCTTTCCAGTGATTCCGCATCGTCATCGAGTGTCGATATCACCGGCAGGGATCAGGAGTCTCATGAGCATTGAAGGGCCTGCAGAAGGTGCAGCAGTCTTTCCCTGCCGCATGGAGGGAAGCTCAAGCGTGACACGCCAACCCGAGGATTACATGGCTCGTGCGTTGCATCTGGCGCGTCGCGGCCTCTATACGACAGACCCCAACCCGCGGGTAGGCTGTGTGCTGGTGCGTGGCAATCAGATCGTGGGGGAGGGCTGGCACGAGCTGACCGGCGAACCCCATGCCGAAATTCATGCCCTGCGCGCGGCCGGTGAGGCGGCCCGTGGGGCAACTGCCTATGTCACTCTGGAACCCTGCTCTCATTACGGACGAACCGGTCCCTGCGCCAAGGCGCTGGCGGAGGCGGGGGTAGATGTGGTGGTGGCCGCCATGCTCGATCCCAATCCCCAGGTATCCGGTCGCGGTATCGCGATGCTGGAAGCCGCCGGGGTCGGCACACAGGTTGGGATGCTGGAAGCCGATGCTCGCGAACTCAACGTGGGATTTATCTCGCGCATGTCGCGCTCGCTGCCCCACGTTCGGCTCAAGATGGCGATGAGCCTGGATGGCCGTACGGCCATGGCCAGCGGTGAATCCAAATGGATTACCGGCGAGCGTGCGCGACGTGATGTGCAGCATCTGCGTGCGCGCTCCAGTGCGATTCTCAGTGGCGTTGCCTCGGTCATTCGCGATGACAGCCGGCTGACCGTGCGTATGGATCAGCTTAGCCGCCCGGAATCACATGCCGTTCAGGTCTCGCATGAGCGGGGCGTACGCCAGCCGCTGCGGGTGATCGTCGACTCGACCCTGTCATTGCCGCCTACGGCCCGCTGCCTGACGGAGCCGGGGCGTACGCTGGTGGCCACGGTGTCACCGACCGGCCCTGGGGCGCTCGACAACCGGGGCCACTTCCGTCGACGTGAAGCGCTGGTGGCAGCAGGCGCCGAAGTCGTTACGCTGTCGGCAAGTGCGGGCGGGCAGGTCGATCTGGAAGCCCTGATGCACTATCTGGCCGATGTCGAGCAGTGTAACGAAGTGCTGCTTGAAAGCGGCTCGCGTTTGAGCGGTGCCATGCTGGATGCAGGGCTGGTCAATGAGTTGGTTATCTATATGGCGCCGATACTGATGGGTGATGAAGCGCGTGGGCTTTTGACCCTGTCTGGGCTCGAGAAGCTGTCGCAGCGTCGACAGCTTTCCATTGTTGATGTTCGCGCCTTCGGCCCTGATTGGCGTATTATCGCGCGCCCCGTCAACGATCATGAAACCTCTTGATCGGGATAGATCCAGCGACCTGATCTCCCTGGAGGCATCCATTTCAGCGACCCTGTATCGAAAGGAGCGGCTTAGCCGGCAAGCGTTATGAGTCAGTCAACGGGCAACTTCGCTTCCGTGGAAGCGCTGATCGAAGATATCCGCCAGGGCAGGATGGTCATCCTCATGGATGACGAGGACCGCGAAAACGAAGGCGACCTGATCATGGCCGCTGAATGCGTGGAAGCCTCACACGTCAACTTCATGGCGCGCTACGCCTGTGGGTTGATCTGCCAGCCCATGCTGCGCGAACGCTGCGAGCAGCTTGGATTGTCGCTGATGGTCAATGACAATGGCTCCGGCTTTGGTACCCGCTTTACGGTCTCCATCGAGGCGGCTACCGGCGTCAGCACCGGCATTTCAGCCGCCGATCGGGCGCGTACCGTTCAGGCCGCCGCTGCGCGTGATGCCAGGCCCGGCGATGTCGTACAGCCCGGTCACATCTTTCCGCTGATGGCGGAAGCGGGTGGCGTGCTGCGTCGGGCCGGACATACCGAAGCAGCCTGTGACCTGGCGGCCATGGCCGGTTTCGAGCCCACCGGTGTGATCTGCGAGATCATGAACGAGGATGGCACCATGGCGCGGCGTCCGGAGCTGGAACGCTTTGCGGCGCTTCATGACATTAAAATCGGTACCATCTCCGATCTGATTCACTACCGCATCCACAATGAGCAGACCGTTGAACACGTGGAGTCGCATCCTGTAGAAACGGATGCCGGTCCGTTTCAGCTGCACTGCTTCAGGGATCGGATTCAGGGCTCTCATCATCTGGCGCTGGTGAAGGGCTCACCTGAAAGCGATCAGCCCACAACCGTACGGGTTCATGTCGCGGATGCCTTGCGTGATTTGCTGGGGCTTCGCCGTGAGGGTGGGCATCAGAGCTGGTCATCACGTGATGCCCTGGCCGAAATTGCTGCCAGCGAGACCGGTGTGCTGGTACTGCTCGCCGACCCGCGTGGCATGACGAACTTTCGTGATCAGCTCGATCTCTTTCTGGAGCGGCGCCCGCGGACCCAGGACCCGCAGACGGATGGGGCCGGCAACTATTTGAGCATCGGCACCGGCGCGCAGATCCTGCGCAGTCTCGGGGTCGGTCAAATGCGCCTTTTAAGCTCGCCCTGGCGTTTTTCGGCGCTGGCGGGCTTTGGCCTTGAAGTCATCGAACAGATCAGCAGCGTTGATGACAGCCGCATGCCACGGCACTGACAATAGCAATCAATGGTAACAACAGCTTTCCGCCGGAACCCGATAATGCCGGGATTCACGGCTTACATGACACGCTGATGCGTTTTATCAGAGACAACAGGATTTCAAGACATGCAACCGATTGCACAACTGGAAGGGCGTTTCAACGAGATCGATGGCCGCTACGTCATCGTGGTCGGACGCTTTAACCACCACGTGGTTGACTCTCTGGTAGAGGGCGCCGTGGACGCGCTGGTGCGCCATGGTGTCGACGACGCCAATATCGATATTCTTCACGTTCCTGGGGCCTGGGAGCTGCCGCTGGCCGTCAAGCGCGCGCTGACCCGCATTCAGCCGGATGCCGTCATCGCACTCGGCGCGGTCATTCGTGGGGGGACGCCGCATTTCGAGCATGTCGCCGGTCAGTGCAATGCTGCACTCAACCGCCTGCAGCTCGATTTCGATACGCCCATTGCCAACGGCGTGCTGACGGTCAATTCCATCGAGCAGGCCATCGAACGTGCCGGCACCAAGGCAGGCAACAAGGGCTTTGAAGCGGCCATGGCGGCCATGGAAATGGTGTCCCTGCTGCGTCAGCTGGGCGGCAATGATGATTTTGAGGACGATGCTGCCGATCATGGGGGTGTGGCGTGACCCAGCAGAAACGGGCCCCTTCAAAGCAGCAGCAGGCCCGGAGGGCAGCACGCGAGCTGACGGTACAGGCTCTGTATCAGTGGGAGATGACGGGAACGTCGATCGCTCAGCTCGAGACCGAGTTTCGCTCGCAGACCGCTGATGACGATCTGGAGCCGCATGAGGACTGGGTTCAGGTCATGAAGATTGCTGACCTGGGACTTTTTCACCAGCTGCTTCATGGCGTGGCCAGACATTGTGGCGAGATGGATAACCTGATCGCGCCGGCACTGGATCGCAAGCTGGAGGAGCTGGATCGTATCGAGCTTTCCATCCTGCGCCTTGGCGCCTATGAGCTGGCACATCGTCCTGAGGTGCCCTATATCTCGGTGATCAATGAGGGCATTGAGCTGGCACGCTCGTTTGGTGCCACCGAGGGGCATAAATATATCAACTCCATTCTTGATCGACTGGCCAGGAAGCTGCGTGAAGCCGAGGTTCAGGCACGCAGGCGCCGTGACTGAGCATGGTCCATCCGGAGCATGGCCTGTGCCGGTTGATCATCACTGATCAGCGCTTTCCTTCACCTGTCAGGGAGATGTCCGGGCGATGAGCGATGCAGCCACTCCTGGCGAGTTTGAACTCATCAGGCGTTATTTCATGCAGGACGTTGAACCCGCCTGCCGCTCGAGTCAGGTGTCAGCGCATCAGGCCCGTGCAGGCGTCGTGCTGGGGCAGGGGGACGACTGCGCGCTGCTGGCGCCGTCTCCCGGTCTCCGACTGGCGGTCAGCGTGGATACGTCGCTGGCTGACGTGCACTTTCCGCGCGATGCCTCTGCAGAGGCAATCGGCCATCGGGCGCTGGCGGTCAATCTCAGCGATCTGGCGGCCATGGGGGCCAGGCCACGCTGGTTTGTGCTGGCACTGACGCTGCCCGAGGTGGATGAACAGTGGCTGGACGGTTTCGCTCGCGGGCTCTATGGGCTGGCACGTGAACATGACATTGCCCTGGTCGGCGGCGATATCACCCGCGGTCGTGAACTCTCCATCACCATTACCGTGCATGGCGATGTGCCGGAGGAGGGCGCGATTACTCGCCACGGCGCGCGCCCGGGTGATCTGCTGGCCGTCACCGGGGCGCTCGGCAGCGCTCACGGCGGCCTGAGAGCCTGGTTCGATGGGCAGCGTGATGAGCATCATCCGCTGGTGCAAGCCTATCTGCGACCCTCGCCCCGCGTGGGGGAAGGAATGAGCATTCGTCACATGGTCTCGGGCGGCCTTGATATTTCCGATGGTCTGTTGGCCGATCTGGGACATCTGTGTGCGCGCTCGGGCGTGGGGGCCTGTCTTGAGGCGGGCGCGATTCCGCTGGATCAGGCGCTGGTGGCATCACTGGGCGAGGCTCAGGCGCTTGAAGCGGCCCTCAACGGCGGAGATGACTATGAGCTTTTGCTGGCACTGGCACCCGACCAGGAAGCAGCGGTTCGCCAGGCGCTCGAAACTCTGGGCGGCGCGCTGCATGTCATTGGTCGAGTGACGGCCGAGCCCGGCATCACCGGTGTCGTATCGACCGGCCGCGGCTGGCAGCATTTTCATGCACAGGATCAGCAGGCTCAGGCACACCACGGCACGGGAGTGGCACCATGAACCGTGCACCTGCAAGCATCTGGCGGCGTCCCGTACACTTTCTGGCCTTCGGGCTAGGCAGTGGCGCCGCGCCCTTCGCCCCGGGGACCTTTGGAACACTTGCGGCCATTCCCTTCTACTGGTTGATGTCAACGCTGCCGCTGGGCATTTATCTGGCGATTCTGGCGGTGGCGACCATCATTGGTATCTATCTGTGTGATCGCACCTCAAAGGATCTGGGCGTACACGACCATTCGGGTATCGTCTGGGACGAATTTGTCGGCTATTGGCTGACCATGGCCGCCGTCCCGTTTTCCTGGCAGTCTGCCCTATGGGGGTTTGTCATCTTTCGGGTCTTTGATGTCATCAAGCCCTGGCCGGTAAGGACAGTCGATCGGCGTGTGGCCGGCGGCTTTGGCATCATGGCCGACGACGTTCTGGCCGGTATTTACGCCTGGAGTGTCATGCACGTTTGGCTCTGGCTGCATTGATGTCGCGAAAAACATGAGTCCCACTATCGTGGGGGCATCCGTACCGGCTATGTCGGCATGATTGTGACCCCCTGGCCCCACCCGGAGAGCGTTGATGAAAAGGAAAGTGGTCGCCGGATCGATGGCGCTGGTGATACTGGCCGGAGGGCTCTGGCTGGGGGCGCTGGCCTGGAGTCGTCACGAAGTGCAGTCCCGCATGGCCGAGCAGGTCGCCGATATCAATGCTCTGACGGGCGTTCGCGCGCTCAATACCGTCGAAAGCGATGGCTTTTTCTCTTCCCGTGGGACGCTCAGGGTCATCATGACCGACAGCGATACCGACACTGACGCCCCTGCCGGGGTGATCGACTGGCGCGTGGCCTATGGTGTTCTGAGTACTCGATTCTCCGGGCATGGCGATATCCGGATGCCTGATGGCAAGGCCCTGCTGGCCGATGAGCTCTCCAGCGGAGATGCGCTTGATGTCGATGCCCGCATTCAGCACCTGAGCCATGATCTGATACTCAATGCCAGATTCCCCGACGCAATGCACTATCAGGGCCACGGCATGTCATTGGATCTGTCCGGCGCCCGCATCGGCATTGTTGATGATGACCATGGGCTGCGCCTGGAGGGGCAATGGTCCGAACTGGCCCATGAAAGCCCTGAACGTCAGGTGCACATGGGGGAGACGCACTGGTCGATGCGCTTTCCGACCGTTGATGCCGAGCCGGTCGATGCAGACTCGCAGGATCGCCCGGGTCGCGTGGATCGGCTGGACATCAGCGATGCCCGGCTGCAGCGTCAGGGCGGGCTGCCCCTGACGCTGAACAATTTTCATCTCGAAGGCAGCACGCATCACGACCGTGAGGAGCTCAGTTATCTGCTCAAGGCGCAGCTGGGTAATGCCGCGTTTTCCGAACAGCAGCTGGGCAGTGCCTCGCTGGATGCCGCCATACGGCGTATCAACGAACCCGCCGCACGCACGCTGCTGCAGACCATGGCACGTGATATCAGACAGCGCTGGCAGGGCGCCCGGCAGCCTTCCACGAACAGTGCAGCGGTGCAGGCGGGCGCAGCTGCCGAGCCGCAGCTCGTGGCTGACATTGAAGACGTCCATGATGTGCACGACATCGCCTCGCTGATGTCGCCATGGCAGGAAGCGTTTTTCGCCGTGCTGAGCAGTTCGCCACGACTGGTGGTCAATCAGCTGGCGCTGGAAAGCCCGATGCTGGATCAGCAAATGCATCTGGATGGCGAAGTGACACTGGATGGCACCCATATCGCAACGACCCGCATCGAACAGCTGAAAACTTCCTGGGGTCGGGCCGCCTTCAAGCGCCGTCTCGACGGTCGGTTCACGCTGCACAATGCGCCGCCACTTCTGGCCCTGGTAGCGGGGCAGGCGCCGGACCAGGACACTCTGGAGCTTGCCATTCGAAAAGGTGTTTTTCTGATCAATGGTGAGCCCTGGTTTTTATTGAACTAGGCTTTCGATCAGGGCAGGCCTTCATGAGAAGGGTTTGTCGGGAATGAACCACGCGGCTGCCTCTGGCAGCCGTCGTCGTTTTGAACCGGTGAAGGTTTTAGCGCGCTGTCGGACTTGATAACGACGTCCGGCGCCCGCATTGCCAGAGACAACAGGCAGCGCCGGCCATGTGCTGCTGTAGACGCAGCTTGCCGGCGTACGGTTTCGATACGGGAGAGCAGGGTAGTCCATGAGTGAAGAAGATCAGTCCTACACCATCGAGCCCGGTGATGACAACGACAGTGCCATGACGCAGGCCGTGGTGCCGGCCAGCGAATATCTGCCCGACAGGCTCTATCTGCTGCCGGTCCACAATCGTCCCTTTTTTCCGGCCCAGGTTCAGCCGCTGGTGCTCAATCGCAAGCGCTGGAGCGACACGCTCGAGCAGGTCGGCAATACCTCTCATCACATCGTGGGGCTGACCTTTATCGGCGATACCGGTGCCGACCCGGCGCCGGGTGAGTTTCCGTTGTATGGCACCGCCGTGCGCGTCCACCGCGCCGAAAACAATCAGGAACAACTGCAGTTTATTGCTCAGGGGTTGCGTCGATTCAAGATCACGCGCTGGCTGTCTCAGGAGCCCCCCTATCTTGTCGAGGTGCACTATCCGCGTGAGCCGGTCGACAAGGAAGGCGATGAGACGCGGGCCTATGCGATGGCCATCATCAATGGCATCAAGGAGCTTTTGCCCATCAACCCGCTTTATGGGGAAGAGCTCAAGCACTATCTCAACCGCTTCAGCCCCAACGAGCCCGGCCCGCTGACCGATTTTGCCGCGGCCATTACCTCGGCACGCGGTCCGGAGCTTCAGTCAGTACTGGAAACCCTGCCGGTGCTGGAGCGCATGCAGGTGGTACTGCCGCTGCTGCGCAAGGAAATCGAGGTTGCTCAGCTGCAAAGCGAGATCTCCGAGCAGGTCAACGCGCAGATGCAGGAGCGTCAGCGCGAATTCTTTCTACGCGAGCAGCTCAAGGTCATCCAGAAGGAACTGGGCATCTCCAAGGATGATCGTGAAAACGATGTCGATACTTTCCGCGAGCGTCTGGAAGGCAAGGTCGTCCCCGAGCGCGTGCAGGCCCGTATTGATGACGAGCTGGGCAAGCTTTCCGTGCTGGAAACCGGCTCGCCCGAATATGGCACCACGCGTAACTATCTGGACTGGCTGACTGCGCTGCCCTGGGGGATAACTTCCGAGGATCAGCTTGATCTGCCCCGTGCGCGTCATGTGCTTGACCGCGATCATGATGGGCTGCAGGACGTCAAGAATCGCATCATCGAGTTTCTTGCCGAAGGCGCCTTCAAGGGCGATGTCGGTGGCTCGATTCTGCTGCTGGTAGGCCCGCCCGGAGTGGGCAAGACGTCAGTAGGCCGCTCGATTGCCGAGGCGCTGGGGCGCAAGTTCTACCGCTTTTCGGTAGGGGGGATGCGCGATGAGGCCGAGATCAAGGGCCATCGACGTACCTACATAGGCGCCATGCCCGGCAAGCTGGTGCAGGCAATGAAGGAGGTCGATGTCGAGAATCCGGTCATCATGCTCGATGAGATCGACAAGCTCGGGCAGTCCTTCCAGGGGGATCCAGCCTCGGCGCTGCTGGAGGTGCTTGATCCGGAGCAGAATGTCGACTTTCTCGATCATTATCTTGATGTGCGCATGGATCTTTCCAAGGTGCTGTTTGTCTGCACGGCCAACCAGCTCGATACGATCCCCGGGCCGCTCATTGACCGCATGGAGCAGATTCGACTGGCCGGCTACATCGCCGAGGAGAAGGTGGCGATCGCAAAGCATCACCTCTGGCCGAGGCTGCTTGAGCGCGATCGCATCCCTAAAAAACGCATCAACCTGACTGATGCGGCGCTCAAGCACGTGATCGAGGGCTACGCGCGCGAATCCGGCGTACGTCAGCTTGAAAAGCAGCTGCACCGTATCGTTCGCAAGGCGGCCGTCAAGCTGCTGGAGGAGGATCTTGAGACGGTCAAGGTGTCGGTCAATAACCTCGAGGAGTTTCTGGGCGCCCCGACTTTCCGCAAGGAGAAGGTGCTCAAGGGGGTAGGCGTGGTAACAGGTCTTGCCTGGACGGCCATGGGTGGGGCCACCCTGCCTATCGAGGCCACGCGGGTTCACGGGCTGCAGCGGGGCATCAAGCTGACCGGCAAGCTGGGCGATGTCATGCAGGAGTCTGCCAACCTCGCCTATAGCTTTGTGCTGGGGCATCTGCAGGAGTTCGGGGCGCAGCCGGGCTATTTTGATCAGGCCTTTATCCACCTGCATGTGCCTGAGGGCGCGACGCCCAAGGACGGCCCGTCAGCGGGGGTGACCATGACGACGGCACTGCTGTCACTGGCCCGCGGGCAGGACATCAACCGGCCGCTGGCCATGACAGGTGAGATCACGCTGACCGGGCAGGTGCTGCCGGTCGGCGGGATTCGTGAAAAGGTGATCGCGGCCCGACGCAGTGATATCTTCGAGCTGATCCTGCCGCAGGCCAATCAGCGTGACTTCGATGAGCTGCCGGATTTCCTGAAGGAGGGCATGACCGTGAACTTTGCCCGTACCTATCAGGATGTGGCCAAGGTGGTCTTCGGCTGAGTCGATACCAGAGCCTATATGATAAAGCCGCCCTGGCCGGGCGGCTTTTTTGATGAGCATGAGGATGTGTTGTGTGAGCGCTCAGGCGCGAGTGTCGCGCCCGGCCAGCGTTTCAAACAAACGGGCTACGGCTTCAGCCCCCGGGTCGACCACGCCATCAAGTGCCTGTTCCGGTACCAGAGATGATCGCCCGGCGCCTGCCTTGCGCATGCGGCCGGTGTCATCAGCACCCGAGCGGGCTGCCTGGGCCGCCGCTTCAGTCGAGTGGCCGTCTGTCAGCGCCTCAACCGCCGGGATCAGGGCGTCCAGCATGGTGCGATCGCCCTTTCTTGCGCCGCCGTAGTGCTGCATTCGCTCGATCCCTGCCTGCAGGGCTTCGGGCCAGTCGCCGTTTTTCTCCAGTTGCCGGGCGGCACTGGTCATCAAAATCGACAGCAATACGCCACTGGAGCCGCCCATGGCGGTAGCGAGGAGATGCCCCAGTTCGCTGGCCAGACGTGCGTCTTCACCGGTAGAAAGCCGACCCTCATCCAGTGCCTTCAAAACGGCTTTCGCGCCCGAGGCGAAGGTCGCGCCGGCATCACCGTCACCGACTCTGGCATCAAGCTCATCCAGCGCCTTTTCGCTCTCCTTGAGGGTGGTTGCCAGACGCGCGATCAGCTGGCCGCGTGTCTCATCATGGCGGCCTTGCCCCGCTGGCGGCTGCTGGCTGAAACGTGGCGAGAAGGTCTCGATGTCGTGCACCTTCTGCGGTGTGGGCCAGGCTGGCGCCTGAACCGGTGCGTTCATTGCCTCAAGTGTTGTCTCGTCTGCTGGCGCAAGCGTAATGGAAAAACCGTGCATGCCCAGTGAGGTCATCAGCGGTGCGGGGCCCAGCAGTAGCGCCACATTGGCGCGACCGAGCTGGTCAAGGCAGGCGCGCTTGAGCACCTGCATCTCCTGCGGGGCGCAGCTGCCCAGATTGTTGAGCAGGGCCACCCAGGGCCCGTCATCGGGACGGCCCAGCGCCTCAAGCACCTGTGTCACGGCGTCATCAGCACTGTCGGGGTTAACCTGGCGAACGCCGGGCTCGTTATGGATGCCCAGTCCCAGTTCAGGCGTCCTGCGAGAAGACGATTCCTGACCTGGCAGGGTGGCACTGGAGAGCGCCATCCCCATGGAGCGTACGCGTTCGGCCATGTTCCGGGCCGCCTGATGAACCGTTTCGAGATCATCACCGCGGCTGGCGCAGTAACCGGCCATCTTGTGTACCAGCAGCGTACCGGCCAGTCCACGTGGCTGAGGCGTCTCGGGCAGGGCCATATCATCGGCCACGATCACCGTTTCTACCCGATAGCCTTCCTCGCGGGCGCGCTCGGCGGCAAGGCCGAAATTGAGCCGGTCACCGGTGTAATTCTTGATGATTAAAAGACAGCCAGCGGCGCCACAGCAGGCTCGAATACCGGCAAGAATCGCTTCCACGCCCGGAGACGCGAAGACGTCGCCCGCGACGGCTGCCGTCAGCATGCCCTGGCCCACGAAGCCTGCATGGGCCGGTTCATGCCCCGAACCGCCGCCCGAGATCAGGGCGACCTGCTGGCGGCCATCACGATCGGGGTGCCAGTCGGCACGCATCACGATGCGAGCGTCACCATGATCGGAAAGGGTGACACTGGCCGACATGGCCAGCCCTTCCAGCAGTTCGCTGACCAGATGTTCCGGTGAGTTATAAAAATGATGCATAAAGGGCTCCTTTGAGAGGGCCCTTTCAGCGTAGAGGGTTCCGGAGGGAAACAGGAGATGCGCTTATGATTTCGAGCGTCGTGAGCGCCGATTATTTCCGGTCGATGGGCGCCGGCCACTGGATCGGATCCTGCTCGCCGCCCGGGTCCAGCCGTCCCGGACGCTGCTCTGGCGTGCAGTCCACGAGGGCACAGGCAAGCCTGTCCAGAGCGACCTGTCCGGTGGTTCCGGCCGTCACTCTTTCCCACCACTGTCGATGGACCGCCATGACCGTCACCGGTATCGAAGCAAGCCCCAGGCGCTGCGCCATGGCCAGACGATGAAGGCCACGATTGATCTTGAGAAGATGGCCCTCACGCGTGACGACCACACCCAGGGTGTCCTTGCTGCGGCTGGTGTCAAAGCCATGACAGGCCATGTCGTCGAGGAAGGTCAGATAGATGTTCAGGTAAGCCAGAATCTTTTCTTCGCTATCAAGCAGGATGCCTTCATGCGCCGAGGCCCAGGGCTTCCCTGCCTTCAAGCGTGCAGCATGCGCCTGAAAGCGCCGCGTTCTGGTGAGGTCGTCGCGATGCTCGTCCAGATCGGTAATGAACTCATAGCGCGAGCCGTGTCGTAGATCACCACGGCTCTCATCCCATTCGCCATCCCAGAGGAAGGCTGAAGACGAAGGGCGTTTACCACCAACGCCCTTGAAGTTGACATCACGTATCATATCGCGCGGATGGATATGGACGACCAGTCGATCGCCAAGACGCTTCTCGATCGAGCGGCGAGGCAGGCCCACCCTTTCAAGCTGAGCGCCGCCGGGCTGGCCTTTCAGCCAGCGCTGAAACCAGAACTCTTCGAACGGAATGCCTACCTGTTGCTGAAACGATGATTTGAGCCACTCCTGCAGGCGAACGCGGCGCTTCGACCAGCGAAGACGCTCGCTGCCAAGGCTTGCGAAGGCATCGTCGTCTTTTGTCGACGCAGAGGGAGGGAAGGACCTTGAGGACATGAAGGGAACCGATAGTTCGAGACAGGACGCATGAAACGTTCAGTTTACCATGCCCGCCACTGGCCGGCAGGACGGGCAGGTGGGAGTCTCGTCGTTCAGGTGGTGGGAAGCTCGAGGAACTGCTGCATGATGCGGGTATCACGATAGCGCTCGATCAACTCCGGGTCCTGGTCGAGTGCCGGCGGGTGCCTGAGTCCTTCTCGAATGCCTTCAGCAAGCCCATCGATGGTGTTGTCGACGATCAGTCGCCGCTGATCATTGATCAGGACATTGCGAATCCCGCCGGGGGCATCCACGGCGACGCAGGGCGTGCCACAGATCATGCTTTCTGCCAGCACAATACCAAAGGCCTCGCTCATCGAACTCAGTACAAAGAGGCGGGCATGCTTCATCCAGGGATACGGGTTGGTTCGGCTGCCGATCACATGGATGCGGTCACGTACATCCAGCTCGTCGACGAGCTGTTCCACACTTTCGCGCATGGGGCCATCGCCCACAATGACCAGGTCTTCTTCAATGCCCGATTTCAGATAGGCGCGAATCAGAAAATCCTGACGTTTGACTCTGGACAGCCTGCAGACATGGACCACATAGGGTTTGACCGGCAGGTCATCAGGCGTCTCATCGGCCATGGCTCTAATGGCTTCTATATCGCAGGGGTTACCGATTGTGGCCCAGTGAGAGGGCGCAATATCATAATGCCCAAGCTGTTTTTCCAGCTGTTCACGTACGTTGGGCGTATTGCAGACCACACGTTTGCCGTCATAGAGGCGCTTCAGATAAAACCCCTTGAGTCGGCTGCCATAGTCGCCCGGCCACGACACGGTCACCTGCCAGAAGCGAGGGTCCTGCCAGGACCAGACCGTCTCGAAGGCGCCCTGGCCGCGAGCGATGATGCGATCGACCGGGCCGTGATCGCGCTCCAGCCGCTCAACGAACTGCTTGAGATAGCGTCCGCCGTAATGCCCTCGCCAGAGAAAACCGGAACCTGGCACTACGGGTTTGAGAAGTGCGCGGGTGACAAGATCATAAGCCAGACCGGTGCCGGTGCGACGAAAGGCCTTGTCGAAATCCTCGTAATGCAGGGTAACGCCCGGGTCGGGCAGGAGCTCATCGCCGCCCTTGAGGACAAGCACATGAACGTCATGTCCGGCGCGATGCAACACGTTGGCAAGATTGATGGTGACACGCTGAATGCCACCAATATTGAGTTTGCGAACAATGAGTAAAACGCGCTGTGTCATGGAGTCAGGCCAACGGATCCGTAAACGTAGTCAATCTCTGATGGCGTCATGTTACCCATTTATGACGCAAGAAGCTTCGCCATGAGCTCAGGATGGCGTTTTAAACAGTTGTCGAATTTTTGATTATTGCCATCGCCTTTCACATTTTCCTTGTGAAGGGGATCATGATGAGCCGCTCGTGTCGGTAAAAAATTGGCATTGTAGGCATTAATACGAAAGCATCGTGTTCCACGCTTGAGGGATGCCATCTTGAACCAGATGTCATCAGCGTTGGGAGCCAGTTCCTGAAAGGCGGTGTGATCGATGACCATCGGGTCCAGTGATCCGGGCGGGTAGAGTACGCCACCATTGCCGGTCGGCATGAGGTTGAAAAGGGGGCGCTCGATGGGGTCCTGTCTGGCGGCACGGGAAGTCTGATAGCAGATATGACCCGATCCCGGGCTGGACTCCCTGAGCAGATGCCCTCGGTGACAAATGACGCAATCTGGATGCTTTTTTGCACCTTCCAGAAGACGACCAAGCCAGTCCCGTGGATAGATGACATCATCATCGGCGGTCACGATGGTCGCATCGGGATTTTCCTTGAGGACATGAACCAGCTTGTCGTAGGAGCGATAATCTTCTGTCGTCGTGATAATCCTTAAACCGCGGTCTACCTGCCGTTGCAGTGTGGCGGGTAGGGATCCAATCGTCATCATGTCCTGTTTCGAAATATAAAGATGAACCTCAAAGTTGCTGACATGCTGCAAAAGAATGGATTCGATGGTGATATATACGTCGGATATCCTGGGAGGATGGGTCGTTAATGAGACAATTAAATGACCATCGCCCCCGGCATGGCGCTGCTTGCGTAAAAGGTTCAGGGCGCGCATATAGCCTGAATAAATGATCGACTTTATCTTGCGTTTTTGCCTGATGTAGTAGGAAAACATTCCTGTACCTTCCGCCATGATCGAGATCGCCAGGGTATGCAAGATATCAATTCTGCTTCCTTCTTTTGTTAAGAAATGCTGATTATCCTTCTGAAGGGTAGCCAGTTCTGCTTCTCATCCGCTCGTCATAAAGAGGCCGGGTCTCTCACGCTGGGTGTTTTGCCTGTTGTTATCGAAAATTTCCTTTACTCGAGCTTTACCTTTCGTTGTACAGCACTTTGACAGACGACCTTTTGTACCCTAACTTTACGCTTACTTACTCAGTGGTGCCCTGCAGAGTGCCGCTGTGACTGCCTCGCATGATCCGATAGGGCAGGCTGCAATACCGCTCGATGCTTGTTGCAGGAAGTATCTGTGTACTCGGAAGTGCAGGTTGCAGGACGGACTTGCGCACCGACATCAAAATCAGAGTCCTGGAGGAAGTACCATGAAGAAAATGATCGCTACCGTCTTTTGTGCCGCTTTTGTGCTGCCAGCCATGTCTGCCATGGCTTCATCTGAAGCAACCCATAACAGTGCTGCCAATGACGGTCAGGAAATGACGGGGGCGGCGGCTACTGAATCCTCCAGCACCATGGATAACAGCGCAACCAGTGCTGACGAGACCATGACCGGCCGTCAGGGGCATTCTGCTCAGATGGATGACATGAAGGGCATGGATGACTCCACCCAAAGCTCGATGGACAGCACCAGCATCGAGAATGCTGATGAAACCATGACTGGCCGTCAGGGACATTCAGCTCAAATGGAATCTACCGAGCCGATGCAGGATGGCGATGACACCGAACACGGTGACAGCCCGTCCAGCAACTGATCCGCACTCGGTTTTAGAGCCTTGTTTCTCAAGACCCCGGCAACCAAGGTTGCCGGGGTCTTTTGCGTTGTGGCTCGCACTACCTCCACGGGAAGATGTTTACCAGAACATGGGGTCCGGTGAGGCCTGACGTTCACGAAGCCTGTCCCTGGCAATAAACAGGGCTGCAATGGCACGGCCCTCATGAAAATCACCTCGTGTCAGCAGGGCTTCGATATCTTCGATGGCATGCTTTTCGACAATCAGGGGTTCGGGCTCATCGCCGGGCAGGCGTTCTTCATAAAGCTGGGTGGCCATGACCACATGAATACGGTGAGTCATGTAATTGGGCGCCAGTGTCAGTTCAATCAGAGGCTCGATCACGCGTGCGCCATAGCCACACTCCTCGCGGAGCTCGCGATTGGCAGCCGTGACAATATCTTCGCCAGGATCGATCACCCCCTTTGGCAGGGTAAGGGCGTATTCCTCGATACCGGCCGCGTATTCCTGAATCAGTAACACATGATCCGGGTCCGGCATGGCCACGATCATGACAGCACCTGCGCCCTGACCATTGCTGGTCAGACGTTCAAAGGTGCGTTGTTCGCCATTGGAAAACTCGATTTCCAGTGCTTCTACTGCAAAAAGCCGGCTCCGGGCGATACTACGCCGCCGTCCAATTTCGGGCTTTCCTGATGGGGACATGTTTCTACCTCCGGATGCTTCAAAAAACGGGCGCGGCGGAATACGTCTTCGATGCCTGCACGACAGATTATCGCATTGTATGGTGGGCAGCATCTGTCTGGCGTCATCATGGTATAGCCTTGAGAGCCTGTTTTTTGCCCCCATATTGGCATTCAGAAACGGCGTGGAGACATGGCATGAGCGAACAGGTTCGACTCGACAAATGGCTCTGGGCAGCTCGATTTTTCAAGACGCGCGGGCTGGCGCAGAAAGCCATTGATGGCGGCAAGGTTCACTATAACGGCGCGAGGACCAAGGTCAGCAAGATTGTTGAACCGGGCGCGCTGCTGGTATTGCCTCAGGGCTGGGATCGTATCGAGGTGGAAATCATTGATCTCAGCGACAAGCGCCGTGGGGCTGAGGAAGCTCGGACGCTTTATCGCGAGACGCCGGCAAGTATTGAGCGTCGTACCCGCGAAGCCGAAATTCGCCGCATGGATAAAAGCATGCAGCCCCCAAAGGGCCGTCCGGACCGTCGAGCCCGACGCGATATTCAGAACTTTCAGCGTCACCAGCACGACGATTCCTAGCCTTTAACGGCGCTTTGCTGATCGACTCTTTCATTGCTCTGCCTGCCGCGCCGGGTACCCTTTTTCCTTTCGGATGACTCATGGACCATATTCAACGATTTATCTTTGACGATACCAATGTTCGCGGCGAGCTGGTCAAGGCAGACGATACCTGTCGGGACATCATCGGCCGCCACAACTACCCCGATGTGGTTAATCACCAGCTCAGTGAGATGCTGGCGGCTGTGGCGCTGTTGACGGCGACCATCAAGCTTGACGGCGTATTGACCCTTGAGGTCAAGGGCAACGGCCCGGTCAGCCTTTTGATGGCGGAGTCCAATCCCGCCCGCGATGACAGGGGACAACAGCTGCGCGCCATTGCTCGTCTTGCCGAAGACCAGCCGCTGCCTGACGAAGGCGCATCGCTTCAGACGCTGATGGGCGAGGGGCATATCGTCATGACGCTTGATCCTCGTGACGGGCAGCGTTATCAGGGGATCGTGGCCATGGAGTCACAGACGCTGGCGCAATGTCTTGAGAGCTATTTTGAGCGTTCCGAACAGCTGCCCAGTCGCCTGTGGCTTTCTGCTTCAAAAGAGCATGCTGCCGGGTTGATGCTTCAAACACTGCCCGAGGATGACACCCTCAAGGACATCGACGCCTGGCCGCGCCTCAATATGCTGGCCGACACCCTCAAATCTGAAGAGCTTCTGGAACTACCGGCTCGCGAAGTGCTGGTGCGTCTGTTTCATGAAGAGCAGATTCGGGTTTTTGAGCCTGACCCCATCGGTTTTGGCTGCACCTGCTCTCGTGAGCGTTTTGCCAGTGCCCTGCATCAGCTTGGCCCGAAGGAGTTACGCTCGGTGGTCAAGGAGCAGGGTGAGCTGAGTACCACCTGCCATTTCTGCAACACGGATTACTTGTTCAATGCTGCTGATATCGAAGCGTTGATCGAGTCGCCTGATGCCCCCTCACCAACCCTGCATTGAAAATGTGTGTTTCGGGCGGATGCGAAAGGCAGTTTGTTGTGCCTGTGCGCGTAATGCTGCCGTGATACATTCTCCGTTGGTAGTAATTTGGTCATAATATGCTTTGCCGTGTGTCCCGGCCCTGTTCAGGGCAGGGCCAGGGATATGCGGAAATATAATGCGAGAGGCATATAACAAGTGCCCATCCGCTTAACGAGAGAGAACGGCTTATGCCCGGGATAGACATGACAACGAAGATGAGTACTCCACGTATCAATGCAAGTGCCGCCGAGCTGGTTGAGTATGCCATTTCTCGGGGGGAAGCAAGGCTTGCAGCCAACGGGGCGCTGGTAGCGGAAACCGGACGACGTACCGGGCGCTCACCGGTCGATCGCTTCATCGTCGATGAACCCTCTACCAGTCATGAAATCGACTGGGGAAGCGTCAATCGCCCCTTTGCCGGAGAGCATTTCGATGCGCTGTGGGAGCGTGTTGAAGAATTTCTGGCCGACAAGGGCGCGTTTGAGACCGAACTGCACGTCGGTGCCGACCCGGAACACTATCTCCCGATTCGTGTCATGGCCCAGTATGCCTGGCATACGCTGTTTGCACGCAACCTCTTTGTGCGACCGCAGCCCTTCAATCCGCGTGACAAAAGCGAATGGCAGATCATGAGCGCCCCGGAGTTTGTCTGTGATCCCGAGCGTGATCATACGAATTCCGACGGTACGGTCATTATCAACTTTGCGCGTCGTCGCGTGTTGATTGCCGGCATGCACTATGCCGGAGAGATGAAAAAGGCAATGTTCACGGTGCAGAACTTTCTGCTGCCGGAAAAGGACGTATTGCCCATGCACTGCAGTGCCAACGTCGGTGACAACGGTGAGACGACTCTCTTTTTCGGGCTTTCCGGCACCGGCAAGACCACACTGTCTGCCGATCCAACGCGCTATCTCATCGGTGATGATGAGCATGGCTGGGGAGAAGGCACCGTTTTCAATCTCGAGGGCGGCTGTTACGCCAAGACGGTCGATCTTAGCGAAAAAAACGAGCCGATCATCTATCGCGCCATTCGCTTTCCGACCGTACTTGAAAATGTCGTACTCGATGATGATCGCGCGCCGGTCTATGACGATGCCTCACTGACCCAGAATGCGCGGGCGGCCTATCCGCTGGAGCATGTCGACAAGCGAACCGCAGATAACCGGGCCGGGGAGCCGAGCGCGATTGTCTTTTTGACCTGTGACATGAGTGGTGTGCTGCCGCCGGTATCCATCCTGTCGCGTGAAGCCGCTGCCTATCATTTCCTTTCCGGTTATACCGCGCGAGTCGGGTCGACCGAAATTGGTGCCAGCAGTGCACTTGAAGCGACCTTCTCGACCTGTTTTGGCGCCCCGTTTTTCCCTCGTCCGGCTCATGAGTACGCCGAGCTTTTGATCAAGCGAATCGAGGCCTTTGACTCAAGGGTCTATCTGGTCAACACGGGATGGACCGGTGGTGCCTACGGGCAGGGTGGTGAGCGTTTCAGTATTCCCACGACCCGCGCCATCATCAGTGCCATTCAAGGCGGCGCTCTGAAGGATGCCGAGACGGTCATGTTGCCAGGGCTTAATCTGTCCGTGCCCAAAGCCGTGGACGGTGTGGATCCAGCACTTCTGGACCCGCGCAAGGCCTGGCAGGATGAGTCGGCCTTCGAAGAGCAGTCACGTCTTCTGATCAAGAAGTTTATCGATAATTTCAACCGTTTTGACGGGGTAGATGACGCCATCACTCGTGCTGGCCCAAATATGGCTTGAGGGCCTTGAGGCCTGAAAACGCCTTGTTCTGAACTCTGTTCTGATATTTTCTCCCCGGTCTACTGACCTGTAGACCTTCATGGTGACAGCCCCCTGGCTGTCACCATGCCTTCGTGAAGGTTTTCCCGATTTAAGCGCTGTCCCGTCGGTTCATGGTTTGTGATACCCTGGCGACCTGTTAGGAAGGGAATGCGTTTTCATGACAAAGATTTCTTCGATGGCAGAACGACTGGCTGCTGAGCTTTCCGAAGCTGCTGGCGCCACTGCTGTTCGCCCTGCTCAGATCGAGGCCACCATCGCCCTGCTGGATGAGGGCGCGACAGTGCCGTTTATCTCCCGCTATCGCAAGGAGGCCACTGGTGGCCTTGATGATAGTCAGTTGCGCCTTCTCGAGACCCGGCTGCGCTATCTGCGTGAGCTCGATGAGCGCCGAGCGACGGTACTATCGTCAATCGAGGAGCAGGGCAAACTCGATGATGACTTGCGCGCCAGTATTCTTGCGTCCGACACCAAGCAGCGTCTGGAAGACCTTTATCTGCCCTATCGCAAGAAGCGACGCACCAAGGCGCAGATTGCCCGGGAGGCGGGGCTCGAGCCGCTGGCCGATGCCCTTTTGAATGACCCAACACTGACGCCCGAGTCGCTGGCGGATGACTATCTCGATGAGGCGCAGGGCATCACGGATGCTCGCATGGCACTGGATGGTGCCCGCCAGATTCTGATGGAGCGTTTTGCCGAGTCTCCAACGCTGGTCGGTCGGCTGCGGGATCGTCTGTGGCAGGAGGCCGAGCTTGTTTCCACGATGCTGGCCGGGCAGGAAAACAGCGGGGCGAAGTTTTCGGACTACTTTGATCATCGTGAAAAGCTCATCAAAACGCCCTCGCATCGAGCGCTGGCCATGTTTCGTGGTCGTCAGGAGGGCGTGCTGGGGCTGGCCCTCAAGCTGCCGGACGAAGATGAGGCCCCGATTCATCCCTGTGAAGTCGAGATCGCACGCGAGTTTGGTATCAGTGACCATGCCCGGCCTGCCGATCGCTGGCTGAAGGAGGTGGTGCGCTGGACGTGGCGGGTCAAGCTCTATACGCATCTGGAAACCGAGCTGCTTGGGCAACTGCGTGAGCAGGCAGAAGCTACAGCGATCAGCGTCTTTGCCGATAACCTGAAGGATCTGCTGCTGGCAGCGCCGGCCGGGGCGCGCGCGACGCTGGGGCTCGACCCGGGGCTTCGCACCGGCGTCAAGGTGGCCGTGGTGGACGCCACCGGCAAGGTGGTGGATCACACGGCCATCTATCCGCATGCGCCACGGAATCAATGGGAGGCCTCGCTGTCTACCCTGACCGAGCTGTGCAAAAGACATGATGTGGGGCTGGTGGCCATCGGGAACGGTACTGCCAGTCGCGAAACCGATCGACTGGCTGCTGATTTACTGGATCGGCTCAAGGGTCGGGATGTGGCAAAGGTCATGGTGAGTGAGGCCGGCGCTTCGGTATATTCCGCCTCCGAGTTTGCCTCGCGCGAACTGCCGGAGCTGGATGTCACCATCCGCGGCGCCGTATCGATTGCGCGCCGCCTGCAGGACCCTTTGGCCGAGCTGGTCAAGATCGATCCAAAGTCGATCGGGGTAGGGCAGTATCAGCACGATGTGTCACAGCTGATGCTGGCGCGCTCGCTGGATGCCGTGGTCGAGGATTGCGTCAACGCCGTGGGGGTGGATCTCAATACCGCCTCATCGGCGCTGTTGGCCCGCGTATCGGGCCTTAACAATACTCTGGCCGACAATATCGTGGCCTGGCGTGACAATCATGGCGCCTTTGACAACCGACGCCAGATTCTTGAGGTCGCCCGTCTGGGACCCAGGACCTTTGAGCAGTGCGCGGGCTTTTTGCGTATCAGCGGTGGCAGCAACCCGCTGGATGCCTCGGCAGTGCATCCCGAGGCCTATCCACTGGCCGAGCGCATTGCTCAGGCCAGTCGACGTAATTTGCAGGCGCTGATCGGCGACAGCGATTTTCTGCGCAGTGTGCGTGCTGCAGACTACGTTGACGAGCGCTTCGGGCTGCCAACGGTCAGCGATCTGTTGAAGGAGTTGCAAAAGCCGGGCCGTGATCCGCGGCCCGAATTTCGCGCGGCGCAGTTCCAGGAAGGTATCGAGAAGGTCAGCGATCTGGTGGCCGGCATGGTACTTGAAGGCGTGATCACCAACGTGACGCACTTTGGCGCGTTTGTGGATGTTGGGGTTCATCAGGATGGTCTGGTGCACATCTCGGCGCTGTCGCATCAGTTTGTGCAGGACCCGCGGTCGGTGGTCAAGGCCGGCGACGTGGTGAAGGTCAAGGTCATGAGCGTAGACCAGGCGCGCGGGCGCATCGGGCTGTCCATGCGTCTTGACGATACCCCGGAGGCCGAGCAGGGCGTCAGCACCGATAGTGCTAAGCGATCCGGGCGTGACAGGCCAAAGGCAAAAGGCAGGGAAAAGACTGCCTCGCAGGAGCCGGTCGGGTCACTGGGGGCTGCGCTTTTGAAGGCAGGCGCCGGCAAGCCGAGCGATCGCAAGCGCTGAGGTGATAAATTCGTTAGCATGCACACTTTGGCGCTTGAAAGGGCCAGGTGGCGCTTCATAATGAGCGCACAATTGGCAGATTCGGTGCCTGACTGACGCAGGGTCAGCGGGTGCCGGTCGATGAAAACAGTTCCGGAGCCCTGCCCAGGCAATCTGCCGGCATGCGTGTCTGAATAACGGCGCGCGGGCTCCCGCAAGAGAAGGTGTTCAACCTTGTCCGAGCAATTCACTCGCCGCATCGATGGATTGAGCGCACCGGCGCAGCAGGGCCTTTTTGGCCGCATTCGCCGTGGCATTGAAAAGGAAGGGCTGCGCGTGGATTCTCAGGGGCGCATTGTGGCCACGCCTCATCCGCATGCTCTGGGCTCGAAGCTGACCCACCCCTATATCACGACCGATTATTCCGAGTCGCTGCTGGAGTACATTACCCCGGTGTTCTCGCGACCCTCGGATGCGCTCGCCTTTCTGGGCGATCTTCATCGTTACAGCTATCGCTACCTGGGGCAGGAACTGATCTGGCCCTCGAGCATGCCGGCTGAACTCGATGGCAACGATAGTGTTCCGATTGCCGATTATGGCAGCTCCAACGTGGGCACCATGAAGCGGGTTTACCGTAACGGTCTGGACATGCGCTATGGGCGCATCATGCAGTCCATTGCCGGTATCCATTACAATTTTTCGCTGCCCGATGAGCTCTGGACGCATCTTCAGGAGATTGACGGTCAGCAGGATGTCTCGGCACAGGCGTTTCGCTCGCGGGCCTATTTTGATCTGATTCGCAATTTCCGCCGTAACAGCTGGGTGCTGATGTATCTGTTTGGCGCCTCTCCTGCGGTGGATCGCAGTTTCCTCGAAGGACGCGATGCCGGATTACTGCCTCATGGGCAGCAGACCCTGCTTTCTGATACCGCGTCCACGCTTCGCATGAGCGATCTGGGCTATCAGAACAAGGTGCAGTCGCAGCTGCGCATCTGCTTTAACTCGCTTGAAAACTATATCGGTACCCTGCGCCATGCCATCGTGACGCCATGGCCTGCCTATGAGCGCGAAGGCGTTGAAGTGGATGGGCAGTGGCGTCAGCTCAATGCCAACATGCTGCAGATTGAAAACGAGTATTACAGCGATATTCGTCCCAAGCGTGTGGCGCGCCACGATGAAACGCCGACTCAGGCGATGGAGTCACGTGGCGTTGAATATATTGAAGTGCGCTGTCTGGATCTTAATCCGTTCACGCCGCTAGGCATTGATGAACAGCAGATCCACTTTATCGATACATTCCTCGTCTGGTGTCTTCTGTCCCCCAGCCCCTGGATCAACGATGAAGAATGTGACCGCCTCGATGACAATCGTGCACATGTGGTGCGAAGCGGCCGTGATGCGTCACTGAAGCTTTCCTTTGCTCAGGGTGATCGCCCTTTGGCCGAGTGTCTGGAAGAAATCTTCGATGCCATGGCACCTATTGCCGAGCTAATGGACAGCGCCGATGATGATGGCGCTCATCAACAGGCGCTAGCCGGATTGCGTGAGCTGATTCACCACCCCGAGAAGACCCCGGCCGGGCGCATGCATCAGCAGATGCGCGATAGCGGCAGTGATTTCGTGACCTGGTCGCTGGAGCGGGCACGTGAGCACGCGCAGTGGTTTGCCGAGACTCCAATGGACCCGGCACGCGACACGCTGCTTGATCAACTGGTGGAAACTTCACATCAACAGCAGCGTGAAACCGAAGAGAGTGATGACATCGACTTTTCGACCTTTTTGCAGCGTTATTTCGAACATGCGCGTCGATTGAAGGTCAATAATGGCGCTCAATAACGAAATGACAATGTAAATTGGTGGAATGACGCATGACGAATCTGTTGAATCGGTCGGCACGCCAGTGGTGTCTTGTTGGCAGTGCCTTTTGTATTGCCATGCTGGCCTTTGCGCTGGTGCTCCAGTACGGTTTCGGGCTTGAGCCCTGCCCGCTGTGCACCTTCCAGCGAGTGGCTGTGCTTGCAGCGCTGGTGCCCCTGATCATTGGTGCATTGCACAATCCGCGTGGCTGGGGCGGCAGTGTTTATGGAGTGTTGGCGCTCATCGGTGCCGGTGCCGGTATCTTCCTGGCAGGTCGTCATGTCTGGCTGCAGCACCTTCCCGCCGACCAGGTGCCAAGCTGTGGCCCGGGGCTGGATTACATGATGGACGTGCTGCCGCTTCAAAGCGTCATTGCCACCGTGCTGAGCTCTTCTGGTGAGTGTGCCGATATCAAGGGCAGCTTTTTGGGGGTAGCTTTGCCCGGCTGGACGCTGCTCGGGTTCATTGTGCTGGCCCTGATCATACTGGGCCTGATCACCAGCGCCATCCTGCGTCAGCGTTTAAACGCCCGCGTCGGATAACACCAGTTGTAACGAGGTCTCTGCCAGCCAAAGGGCTCTCGTCGAAACAAAAAAGGCACCCGAATGGGTGCCTTTTCTATGCCTAATGATCAGACATCAGACGCTGGGACCAACGCTTTTGTCTTCCTTTTCCTTTTCCCGCTCATGGTCGAGATCTTCGCCGTGAGAGGATTTTTCCGGCGACATCTGCGGCGCCTCATCAAGGCCGCGAAGTTCAACTTCACCCATCAGAAGATCGCGCTCAAAGGCTTCCTTGTCGATATTGAAGCCCAGAAATTTCTGCGCCAGATAAAGATCCTTTTCTGCGTTCCCCAGGCAGCTGGTGCCGCCGGGCGATGGCGTCATGTTGAACACGATACCGGTGCCAGGATCGATCTTGGCTTCACCCATGACCAGCTTTTTAGCGGTCTTGTCGATCAACTGTGGACGCACGCCCCCAAACCCCTTGGCGAACTGGACATCCTCGGCGCGAAGGCTTGGTACGATGCTCTTGATGCTCTGGTGGAAGAGCTTCTCGCGCAGCACCGGCACTTCATACATGAAGTTCTTGAACACGTAGTTGCGGATGTCGCGAACCTTGAGCAGGTCCCAGAAGACCTTCGCCACACTGCCGTCGAAGCGGAATACACGCAGAAACTCCGTGAAGGTCTTGCTGTTATAACGCTCCAGCAGCGGCAGCATCAGGGCCGTTGGGCCAAAGCGGGTCTTGCCGTCCACCAGAACGTCCGGGTCTCCATGAACGGCCGCAAAGGGCAGGTTCTCGTTCTGGATGGTGTAAACCTTGCCGTTGAGCACCCTGGGCGTGAAATAAAACGACCCGGCCATCGGCAGGCAGGACTTGTCCAGACCGTAACCCATCTGATGGGCAAACAGCAGGGAATGACCACCGGCAGCGACGACAACATAGCGTGCCTGCAAAGTGCCCTTGTTGGGCGTGGTGATCTTGAAGAGATCACCTTCCTTCTCGATCTTGTGAACCGGCGTGGAAAGGTGCAGATCGCAGGTCATGCCCTTTTTCTCGGCATCCTGCTCGGCATATTTCACAAAGGCTTCGGACAGCGTGGTGTAGTTGACCGCCGTATATTCGTCGGCCGAGCCCAATGCCAGAATCTTCTCGGCAGGGTCGCGACCTTCCACCACCTTAGGTTCCTGAGCGGCGATGTCGTCGCGCTCCAGAAGACGCATGTTGGGGAAGAGTTCACGGAAGGTTTCAAAGCGCTGGCGCAGGAAGTCGCACTGCTTGTCGCCGACGCCCAGCACCATCTTGGGATAGCGATAGATGATGTGATCGCGCTCTTCGGCCGGGAGCTTGGTGCCAAAGTTGACCACCATGCCGGCAGTACGCTTGGTCGTACGCGCCTTGTCCAGCGTGTAGTTGGTCTCGATATCGCCACAGTGAATGGTCTGACTGTTGTTGCGACCATGCGAATTGACGATGGCAACCTTGTCATACTTCTCGAGTAGACCGATGGCATTGACATCGGTATATCGAGCCAGTTCATACAAAAGGGCAGTGCCTGATACGCCGCCACCCACGATAAGGACATCATACGTCGTTGCTGCCATGGCTTCTCACGCTCGGTTTGATGCGAGATTTGCGTCCTGATCTGCCAGCCCGACATGACACGGGGTCTTTACACACCGAAGGGTCATGGTCGCAGATGACTGGATGACGAACAGGACACGCTGGGTCATACGGCACTTCCATGGGCTGACCGGCGGGCAGGCCCCGGTCGGGGAGGCCTTGTGTGAATGCCCGTCCTGTTCAACCGATGGTGTCAAAGTGACACACTCCGCGATGGATATGTCGATTATAGGGAATCGAGACGTTCGTCGCGATCCCGCAGGGTAATGATTTGCCAGTTCCGCTGCCTGGCAACGTCGGCCAGCACCGGATCCGGGTCGACGGCGACAGGATGATCAACCCGTTCGAGCAGCGGGAGGTCATTTTGGGAGTCGCTGTAGAAAAAGGCGCCTTCAAGCGACACGTCATGTGTCTTGAGCCATTGCTCCAGTCGGACAATCTTCCCTTCGCGGAAACTTGGTGTGCCCGTGACGCGCCCCGTATAGCGGTCATCTTCCATTTCGGGCTCCACGGCAAGCAGATGTTCGACGCCGAGTCTTTGCGCAATGGGCCCGGTGACAAAGCGATTGGTGGCCGTAATGATCAGAATCAGATCGCCGTGGGCGCGGTGCTTCTCCAGTAGCGCCTCGCCATGGGGCAGAATGATGGGATCGATACGCTCTTTCATGAAACGGCGGTGCAGCTCGTCAAGCTCTGCCATGCTGTGGCGAGTCAGCGGTTCGAGGGCAAAGGCCAGGTATTCGTGAATATCCAGCGTGCCGGCATCGTAGGCGCGATGGAATCGATCATTTTCACGGCGAAAATGATCACGGTCGACAATGCCTCGTTCTACTAAAAAATCGTTCCAGGCGTGATCGCTGTCGCCGCCCAGCAGGGTGTTGTCCAGATCGAAAATGGCCAGCGTCAAGGGGAAGGCTCCCATCAAAGGCAAGGGTCGGTTTGTTTAATTTCATTATTACAAAGATGGCCGCGCTTTAATATGCGCGTGCAACAACTCGCACCTGCCGACGCGCAGCATATTGATGCGCTTTCGCGCTTTGTGGAAGAATGCCTGTAATCTATTTTTAAAAGGTGGCAAGTCGTGATCGATCCCGACGGTTTCCGGCCCAACGTTGGCATCATTATTGCCAACTGCGGTGGCCAGGTACTGTGGGCACGACGGGTAGGACAGAATGCATGGCAATTTCCACAGGGTGGGATCAAGGAAAATGAGACGCCTCATGACGCCTTGTATCGAGAACTGAAAGAGGAGATCGGCCTGCATCCCGATGACGTCGATATACTGGCCTGCACACGTGGCTGGCTCAGATACCGATTGCCAAAGGGGCTGATTCGTACCCATTCGCGCCCGCTTTGCATTGGCCAGAAGCAGAAGTGGTTCCTGTTGCGCATGCGTTGTCAGGAATCCAGTATTTGTGTGGATACCACGCCCAAGCCCGAGTTTGACGGCTGGCGATGGGTCAGTTACTGGTATCCTCTGGGCCAGGTGGTGTCTTTCAAGCGTGACGTCTATCGGCGCGCCCTGCGAGAGCTGGCGCCGCGTTTGCCCGGAGAGCGTCCGGTGGATGCGGCCGGCCAATAGCGGCCATTGATGTGCTCGGCGGCCTGACCATGACAGGCCGCCGGGCATGGCAGATATACAGGGATGAAAATATAACGCCATGCTCGAAATTCTTCGCCGCATCGTTCAGGAGGTGAACGGCGCCCGCAGCCTGGATGCGGCGCTGTCGATCATTGTGCGGCGCATACGCAAGGCAATGCAGACCGACGTCTGTTCGGTCTATCTGCGCGATGACGAGCGTGACTGCTTCATCCTGATGGATACCATCGGACTTAACGCCTCGGCCATCGGTCAGGTGACCCTGAAACCGGGGGAAGGTCTGGTGGGTCTTGTCGGTCAGCGTGAAGAGCCTCTCAATATCGAGGAGGCCCCGTCACATTCCCACTTTCGCTACTTCGCCGAGACCGGCGAGGAGCGCTATTCAAGCTTTCTTGGCGTGCCCATCATTCATCAGCGCCGCGTGCTGGGTGTTCTGGTCGTCCAGCAGCGTGAAAAACGCCAGTTCGGCGAAGGTGAAGAAGCCTTTCTGATTACCATGGCGGCTCAGCTGGCCGGTGTGCTGGTGCATGCCCTGTCGACCGGTGCGCTGGCGCGACTGAGCGACCCCGGGACCCAGGCCATGCTCAGCGGCATTGCGGCCGCGCCCGGGATGGCCATTGGTGAAGCCTTTGTGGTGGTGCCCTCGGCCAACCTGGAGGCCGTGCCCGAGCGTGTGCCCGACGATATCGAGGCCGAGGTCCTGCGGCTGCGAGAGGCCATCGATTGCGTGCGTCATGACATTCGACAGGCGGCAGAGCGTCTGGCCAGTCGTATTTCGGCGCAGGAGCAGGCGCTGTTTGATGTTTATCAGCAGATGCTCGGAGACGCTGCGCTGGGCAATGAGGTCGAAAAGCGCATCCGGGAAGGGCAGTGGGCCCCTTATGCGCTGTCACGGGTCGTGCAGCGCCATGTCAGTTATCTCGAGCGTGTGGATGACAACTATCTGCGCGAACGCGCCGCGGACATTCGCGACCTGGGGCGTCGCGTGCTGGCGCATCTGCAAAAGGACAGTGACACCCGAAAGCCGGTCTACCCCGAACGTACCATTCTGGTAGGCGATGAGATCAGCGCTGCGCAACTGGGTGAAATTCCGCGTGAAAAACTGGCGGGGCTGGTAGCGCTGCGCGGCTCGAGCACCTCTCACGTGGCGATTCTGGCCCGAGCGATGGGCATCCCGGTCGTGATGGGGATGAACGATTTGCCCATTTCCCGGCTGGCCGGTACACCCATGATCGTTGATGGCTATCGGGGTCGGCTGATTCTTCGCCCGCAGCCGGATCTGCTGGTGCGCTACGAGAGCATGATCGAGGAAGAAGAAGCCCTCACCTCGATGCTTGAAAGTGAGCAATCGCTGCCCAGTGAAACCAGCGACGGCTTTCGTATCCGTTTGATGATCAATACGGGGCTTGCCGTGGAAATGAGCGGCTCGCCTGCGGCGCGCATCGACGGTGTAGGGCTTTATCGCACCGAAGTGCCCTTCATGATGCATCAGCGCTTTCCCAGCGAGAAAGAGCAGACGCGGATCTATCGCGAGCAGCTTCAGGGATTTGCGCCGCTGCCGGTGGTCATGCGCACACTCGATATAGGGGGCGACAAGTCATTGCCCTATTTCCCCATCGAGGAAGAGAACCCGTTTCTGGGATGGCGTGGCATTCGGGTAACACTGGATCATCCCGAAGTGCTGATGGTGCAGCTGCGGGCCATGCTCAGGGCAGCAGAAGGTCTTGATAATCTTCGGATTCTGCTGCCGATGGTCACCAGTGTTGAAGAGGTCGATGCGGTCTGTCGCCTGTTGGACCGCGCCATTCAGGAACTGCGTGATGATGGTGTTCAGGTCGAGCGCCCATTGCTGGGGGTCATGCTGGAAGTGCCGGCCGTGATCTATCAGCTCGAAGCGCTCGCCTCACGCGTGGATTTCTTCTCGGTGGGCAGTAACGATCTGATCCAGTATCTGCTGGCGGTGGATCGTAACAACGCGCGTGTATCCGGACTCTACGATGCCTGTCAGCCGGCAGTGCTTCGGGCGCTGGATCACATTGCACGTGAAAGCCGGCGTTTGAAGGTCTCTGCCTCGGTCTGTGGCGAGCTGGCGGGCGACCCCATTGGTGCGCTGTTATTGATGGGGATGGGATACCGGGTGCTGTCCATGAACGCGCCCAACCTTTCACGTGTGCGCGCCGCCATTCGTCGTGTGTCGATGGAGGGGGCCCAGAACCTGGTCAGTGATGTGCTGGCGCTGCATTCGCTGACCGAAACGCGCGAGCTGGTTTATCAGCGCATGAAAGAGTGGGAACTGGCCCATCTATTACCGCCCAGGGACTGATCGCGACGCTTACATGTGTCGTTTTGAGCCCTGCCATGGGTGTGTCGTGACGACCCATGTGTCGGCATGACACATTGTCCTGTCTGCTGGCCATTCAGTCAGTACAATGCCCTTTTGATAAAATATCAATAAAAACAGTAGTTTGAATTTTTATGTCATGGTGGGTCGTATTGGCATGGTCGTTGCTCCTGTCTGTGGCAGGACGACAACGGATAGCGACTCCCCATGGTTAAAAAACTTGAATGGATCAACATTTTGAAAGGACTCGGCATCATGATGGTGGTGTATGCCCACATGACGTCCGGATTCGTGCGGGATTTTTTCTTTTTGTTCCATATGCCGCTCTTTTTCATCATTGCCGGCTATCTCTTCAGACCCAACGCCGATCCTGGCGCCTACCTCCGTCGCAAGAGCCTGCACCTGCTGGTGCCCTATGGGTTTTTCATGGTGCTTTTATATACGCCGACCCTCTATCAGGCGCTGGGTGATGAAACATCGCTTTCCAGTGCGCTGCTGGCCATGGTGCTGGGTGGGCGTGATCTGATTTCCGGCCTGTCGCCATTCTGGTTCGTGACCTGCTTCTGGGCCACGCAGCAATTGGTCAATGTGCTGCTGACACGGCTGTCATTGCGCGCCACGGGCAGCGTCATGCTGGGCATGCTGGGACTTGCGGCAGTGAATCAGTATTTTTTCAGAGAGCTCTGGCTGGTCGGTAATCTCAATGTGGTGCTTATGGCCGCCCCCTGTTTCTATCTGGGATATTTGCTCGCGCATTACCGGATCGACGTCGAAAGGCCGCGAGTGCTACTGCTGAGCGCCGGGGGCAGTGTATTGGCGATGTGGTGCGTGCACGCCCATCCACATTTCACCATGGACATGAAGTATGCCGATTACGGAATACCGGTGCTGAGCCTGCTGGCAGCATTTGCCGTGACGCTGGTATTGATGGCGCTATCGCATCAGTTGGCGCGTATACCGGTGGTGGCCAGAACTGTGGGGCTGGTGGGTGAGGCGTCGATGGTGATCATGTTCGTGCACCTGAGCATTCAGGTCACGCTCGATCATCATGACATGCTGGAAGCGCTGGCACCGCGCTGGGGTTTGATGATGGCGCTGCCGGTTCTTTTATATCTGCTGGTGCGCCATAACGGCTGGACAAGGCTGTTGTGTCTGGGTGATCCCGCCGTACTGTACAAGCGACGAGCCCGGCGCCGCGAGCAGCGTCAAAAGGACCCTGCGCTGGCGTCCGGCTGGTCGTGATCGCGTCCTGAAAACATGGTGACGGGTCAGGACGACTCGCGTTCTTCCAGACGACGATAAAGCGTCTTGCGGCCGATTCCCAGAATATCGGCGGCACGGCGCTTGTTGCCGTCGACGGCGTCTAGCACACGCCGGATATAGCGCTGTTCCATCTGTTCAAGGCTGAGCCACTCCCGCGCCTGGGCGTCATGGCCCTCTCGGGTGGCCACGGTCTGGCGAAAGCGTTCGGGGAAGTCATCGGGTTCCAGGACTTCCGTTCGCGCCAGAGTGACGGCGCGCAAAATGGCATTATCCAGCTCCCGCACATTGCCGGGAAAGGGGTAGGCCCACAGCAGCGATAGCGCTGAAGGCGACAGCGTCATGGTGTCTCGTCCCTGCTCACGGCGATAGCGTTCGATAAAGTGCTCGGCCAGCAGGGCGATGTCATCGGGCCGCTCTCGCAGTGGTGGCAGCGTCAGATTGAAGGTCTCAAGCCGGTAGAATAGATCCTCGCGAAAAAGCCCCGCCTCGATAAGCTCTGCAAGGGGACGGTTGGTGGCCGCCACAATGCGAATATCGACCTGTTGTTCCTCTTCACTGCCCACGGGCCTGATGCAGTGCGTTTGCAGCACGCGCAGCAGTTTGGCCTGCAGCGCCAGGGGCATGTCACCGATTTCATCAAGAAAGAGCGTGCCACCGTGGGCCTGCTGAAAGAGCCCCCGGCGATGCGCAACGGCGCCCGTAAAGGCGCCTTTAACGTGACCAAAGCACTCGCTTTCCATGACATCCGGCGCGATGCTGGCGCAGTTGACGGCGACAAAGGGTCCTGCCTTGCGTGGGCTTTCCCGATGCAGGGCATGGGCCAGCAGCTCCTTGCCGGTACCGCTTTCACCCTGAATCAAAACGGCGGCCTGCTGCGTAGCAAGGCGTCTGGCCTGGTCAAAAAGGGCCGACATGGCGGGCGTACAGCTGGTCATGTCATTCAGCTTGAAGATGTCGCGGGCCTCATCGGCCTGCTGGCGCGTTCTCAGTGCATGACGCTGGCTTAATCGGGCAACGCTGGCGCGGACCTGATCAAGGTCCAGCGGCTTGGTCAAAAAGTCATCCGCGCCGCGTTGAAGTGCGTCCACGGCCTGTTCGATACTGCCAAAGGCAGTAATGATGATCATGGCGGGGTGGTCGGGCTGTCGTGCCAGCGTGTCCAGCAGTGTCATGCCATCCATGCCGGGCAGGCGAATATCGCTGATGATGACATCAAAATCGGTGGTTTCAGACAGCATCAGGGCCTGCTCGGCGCTGTCGGCTCCGGTAACGAGGTGACCGACTTCCTCGAGCTCCTCAACCAGCAGCTCAAGAATGGCGGCATCATCTTCAACAATCAGGATTTGATTATTCATGACCGTGTTTCCGTGGCATGACATTCTCCATGGTCTCTGAGTCTTCCACGCCGGCATGCCTTGAAGCCTTGTTGACCGTGACGGTATCAGCAGGCAATAGCGTCTCGGGTGGTAGAGTGATGACAAAGGCAGCCCCACCAAACGAGCTTTCTTCCAGCGTGATATGACCGCCATGATCTTCGACCACCCGGTGAACAATGGTCAGTCCCATGCCGCTACCCTGGCCGGCGCCTCTGGTGGTGTAGAAAGGGTCGAAAAGCTGGCTGCGGTGCTTGGCGTCAATGCCCGGGCCATCATCCTCGATGCGCAATACAACGCCCTGGGCCGAGTATTGCGCTGAAATAACGACCTGCTGGCTGCCAGCCTGAAAGGCATTCTTGATCGGGTTGTCGAGCAGTTGCTGAAAGCGCTGTCGATCTATGGTCAGAGCATCCTTTTCCGGAAGATGCGTTTCAAGCCGAGGGGGGGCATGTTCAAGATGCAGGGCGTCACGTGCCAGCCGCTCGGCCTCATTGATCATGTGTTGCAACGAGTGCTGCTCCAGGTGGAGCGTGTGGCGACGACCCATGTCCATCAGCTGGCGAATGGTATCCTCCATGCGTCGGGTTTCATGTCGAATACGCGTCAGGCGCTGGCGGGCGTCGTCGGGGAGGTCGTCGCGACGCTGCAGGCGCTGAACCTGTCCATCAATGACCGTCAGCGGCGAGCCGAGTTCATGCGCCACGCCTGCAGCCAGTACGCCGATTTCGGCCAGTCGGCGCGATTTTTTCAGACTGCGCTCCAGCGCAAGCTGCTGGTGTTGCTGTTCGCGGACGGTCTGTTCCTTGTGAGCCACGGCGTCGAGCATGGCGTTGAACGCTTCACCGAGTTCGCGAAACTCCCGAGCGCCGCCGGGTGTCATGCGATGAAGGCGATTGCCACCCTGAACGGCCTTCATGCTGCGGTAAAGCCGATTGACCGGGCGATCCACGTCGCGGCGAAACCCCCACCACACCAGCAGCACCACCAAGATGCCTACAAAAGCAGCCAGCAGCAGTGCCACGGTGGTCATGAGGCTCATGTAGCGTTCGATGCCGGTGGCCAGACGGTTGATCTGCAAAACGCCCAGTACCTTGCCCTGAGCATCGGTCATCGGGAGCAGATAGGTATAAAAGTTCTGCCCACCCTGCTGTGAATAGCCTTCAGCCTCTCGGGCATTATTGATCGCTTCTTGCAGCATTTCCCTGTTCTGTAGCCCCCCTGCGAGACCGACGCCGGCAATCTGCTGTCCCGAGGGGGACAGGATGAAGGCGCCATAAAGCCTTGAAAGAGAAAAGGTGGTGCTCAAGCCTTCCTGCAGGGCCTGTATGTTTTGATGGGTCAGTGCCTGCGTCAGGGGCAGGCGTATCCCATGAGCAATCAGTCGCACCTCTTCCTGCTGACGCTTTTGCATGTTGTCTTCCAGTACCCACAGCCCCACGCCGCTGAACGTGATTAACGTCAGCAGCAGGGGAAAGATGATGGTCAGCAGGATGGTGGTACGCAGTCTCATGGCGGCCCTTTTGATCATGGGGCTGCTACCTTAACGCGCCCCGTGCGAGCAGACGAGCATTGCCCTGAAGGCGCGAGGCCGGATGGCTTCATGGTAGACTCGCCGCAGTCGTTGGCATCTCCCGCAAGGGAAGATGTTGTCGGGTCCGATAGGCTCCTGTGCAGGGAAGGTTGCATGTTTCATCATCCGCAGTTTGATCCGGTAGCGGTCTCGCTTGGGCCGTTGGCCATTCACTGGTATGGCCTGATGTATGTCGTGGGCTTCGTGGGCGCCTGGTGGCTGGCCCGCGTGCGCGCCGAACGGCTTGGTCTGACGAAGGATCAGGTCGGCGACATGATCTTTTACGGCGCCCTCGGGGTCGTGCTGGGTGGGCGTATCGGGTACGCGATCTTTTACGGCTGGGAGCAGTTTCTGGCCAATCCGCTCTGGATTTTCAAGGTCTGGGAAGGCGGCATGAGCTTTCATGGCGGACTCATAGGCGTTCTTATTGCGTGCCTGCTTTTTGCCCGCCGCCATCAGCTGACCTTTTTCCAGCTGACCGACTTTATTGCCCCCATGGTGCCCATCGGTCTGGGAGCTGGTCGTCTGGGCAACTTTATCAATCAGGAACTTCCCGGTCGTGTGACGGATGTCCCCTGGGGGATGGTGTATCCCCTTTATGGCCCCGAGCCACGTCATCCATCCGAGCTTTACGAGTTTGCCCTTGAAGGCGTGGTGCTTTTTTGCATTCTCTGGACGGTTTCAAGAAAGCCGCAACAGCGCGGTTTGATCTCGGGGCTCTTTCTGATCTGCTATGGCGCCTTCCGCTTTTTTGTCGAATTCTTTCGCCGCCCGGACCCGCAACTTGGCTTTATCGCCTTCGATTGGCTGACCATGGGTCAGCTGCTGTGTATTCCCATGCTGCTTCTAGGCGCGGTATTGATTGTCTGGTCGCGTCGCCAGGGCATTGACGACGTACGTTCTTCTTCTCAGGTATAAACGGTTCAAGTACATGCATCCCTATCTCGAACTCATGCAGCAGATACTCGATCATGGCGTGGAAAAACATGATCGTACGGGCGTGGGGACGCGCGCCATTTTTGGTCACCAGATGCGATTTGATCTTTCGCAGGGCTTTCCGCTTCTGACCACCAAAAAACTGCATCTACGCTCGATCATTCACGAGCTGCTCTGGTTTCTAAGCGGCGATACCAATATCGGTTATCTCAAGGACAATGGCGTCTCGATCTGGGATGCCTGGGCCGATGAAACCGGCGAGCTGGGCCCGGTTTACGGCTATCAGTGGCGCAGCTGGCCGGCGCCGGACGGTGGTCATGTGGATCAGATCAGCCGGGTGATCGAGCAGATCAGGACCCACCCCGACTCCCGGCGCCTGATCGTCTCTGCCTGGAACCCGGCGCTGGTCGATGAGATGGCGCTGCCTCCCTGTCATGCGCTGTTTCAGTTCTTTGTGGCAGACGGCAAACTCTCCTGCCAGCTTTATCAGCGCAGTGGCGATATCTTTCTGGGTGTGCCCTTCAACATTGCAAGCTACGCGCTGTTGACGCATATGGTGGCTCAGGTGTGCGATCTGGCACCGGGGGAGTTCATCCATACGCTGGGAGATGCACATCTCTACAGCAACCACATCGAACAGGCTCACCTTCAGCTGACGCGCGCGCCTCGGCAGCGCCCGACGCTCAGGCTCAATCCTGATGTGAAGGACATTTTTGCCTTTCGTTTTGAAGACATTGCCATCGACGACTATGACCCTCATCCGCACATTCGCGCCCAGGTGGCCGTCTGATGCGACCGGAGAGCACTACAATGCAGGAAACCCTGGTCCCCATTGCCATGATTGCCGCTGTGTCACGCAATCGCGTTATCGGTGTTGAGGGCAAGCTGCCCTGGTATTTGCCCGAGGATCTGAAATTTTTCAAGGCAGTCACATTACACAAGCCGCTGGTAATGGGACGCGCTACCTTTGCGTCCATTGGCAAGCCTCTGCCCAATCGTCTCAATATCGTGGTCACGCGTGACACGGGCTTCGAGCATCCCGGGGTGCGGGTATGCCATGACCTGGACAGTGCGCTGGCCCTGGCGGACGATCAGGCCATGATCGAGGGTAATGAGGAGATCATGGTCATTGGCGGCGGCGATATTTATCGGCAGGTCCTGTCTTGCGCATCCCGGCTTTATCTGACAGAAATTGATGTCGAGGTGGACGGGGATACCTTCTTTCCCTCACTGGATGAAGACTGGCAGGAAGTCGAACGAGTGGCAGGGTCGCCTGCTGAGGGTCAGCCCGGCTACGACTTCGTGCGCTATGAAAGGGTAGGCGCAGCGCAGGCGTAAGGTTTTCCTCGTAGGATGATGGCTGCAGGCGCCATAAAATAATGTATGGTTCGGTGATGCCGAAAGCAGGCACCGTCAAAAAAAGCCTTGGGAGATGGGCGTGAGCGACCGTTTTGATGAAGTGTTCAGCGCGCTTGAGCAGCAGGCAGGCGATCTGACAGCGCGTCTGGAAAGTGCGAGATCCCGCATTCGCGAGCTTGAAAACACCAATCGGGAGCTGGCAGCGCGTCTGACCCGCATTCAACAGATGTCGGGGGCCGACAGTGGATACTCCTCCATGTCGCCTGCGCCATCAGATAATATCCCGGAGGCCGTGCCGGTGGCGTCTGAAGGGGCAGAAGCCGGCAGTATGGAAACCACCGACGAAAGCGACGTCTCTCGTTCGTCCACCCCGGACGAGCCTCAGGTCTCCGAGAGCTTGTCGCCGATGCCAGAAGAGTCAACCACGCCTACAGAGCAGAACATGTCCGAAGTTGTTGAAGCAGCACCGCTTGATCCTGTCCAGGAGGACATTTCTCCTCAGGCGCTTCTCAAGCAGTGGTACAAACGCTACCCCAAGACCTTTTTCGAGCGTCACACCCGTCCGCTGGCCATCGGTATCCACGAGGCGCTATCAGAGCGCGAGCCCTACAGCGAAAAACTGATTCGCCGAGCGCTGGCAGGCTATGTCAATCTGCCGCGCTATCTGAAATCGGTTCGGGTCAATGCGCCGCGCATTGATCTTGAAGGCCAGGAAGCTGGCAGGGTCGAGGAAGAAGATGCGCGACATGCGAAAGAGCAGCTCAAGCACCTGCAGGACCGTCAGCAGGAACGAGAGGCTGAAAAGCAAAAGCGCAGATTGGCACAAAAAATGTCTGAGCTGGCGCATCGTCATCAGCGTTAGTCAGCGTTAGTCAGCGGTAACGAGGGCATTTAATCGTTACTCTGCGAACAAAATGGCACGTGTTTTGCCAGAGTTTAATTGTATGGTGTAACGCTTTGATGTTTTTTTGTTTTTAATAAAAGAGCGCCCCAAAAGGGCGCTCTTTTTTTTGATTCCAGATTCAAATATGTCATAGAAAGGTCATGATTTTTACGCAAAATACCGGCCTTCCAGCAATGTTCTAGTCCAATAGTAAAAAGAACGAAAACGCTGTTTTTTTCTTGTTGCGTTAGTGAAAACGCCGTTATAAGGTAGCCCGGCGAGCAACAAATAAAAAAAGCTCGAACGCCACCGGCGTCGGGCATCTGCTGCGGCAGACAATCGAACAGTTAGCCAGTTAAGGAAAATCAAGATGAAAAAGACGCTCTTAGCGACTGCGATTGCCGGTGCGCTCGGCACAATGGCAGCTGGTGCCCAGGCGGCCACGGTTTACAACCAGGACGGTTCCAAACTGGACGTTTACGGTAACGTTCAGCTGGGCTGGCGTAATATTAAAGATACGCAAGATGATGGTACTGTCGAAAGTAACGATGATCTTTTTGACAATGGTTCGACTATCGGGTTCCGCGGCGAACATATTATCAACCCGGATCTGACCGGTTATTTTCGTGCTGAATTCGAATTCAATGCCGATCGCCAAAAAGGGTATTACAGCGAAAGTAGTGGTAAATCGGGCAACTCAGGTCTTTCTACCGGTGACCAGGCTTACCTGGGTCTGACCGGCAATTTTGGTGATCTGCGTATAGGTTCCTGGGACGATCTGCTGGATGACTGGGTTCAGGATCCGGTCTCCAACAACGAATATTTTGACAACACCGATAGTAGTGCGGATGTAGGTGGTAGCACTTATCGTGAGGCCAATAAGGTTACCTATACTTCGCCGGTGACCGGCGGGCTTCAGTTCGCTATTGGTACGCGTTACTTTGGTGATGCTGAAGACACTCAGGATTTTCAAAACAGCGCTATTAACGACAACGTGACCTTGCCTGGTGATTTCCAGACTGATGAAAGTGGTAGTGCCGCATTGTTTGGTGGCCTGCGCTACATGGTCGGCGACTGGACCTTGGCGGCGGTCTATGACGACCTGAAAAACTTCAAGTATGTCACTGACGATCGTGAGCGCGACTATGGCCAGCAGTTCGGTCTGAACGCAACTTGGCAGATGAATGACGATCTGCGTATTTCCACTAAGTGGGAACAGCTTCATGCTCAGTGGGCGGATGATGCTGATGTAAATCGTTATGGCATCGGCGCGCGCTACAGCTACGGCATGGGTGATGTCTATGGCTCTTATCAGTATGTTGATGCCGATCGTAACGCAGTAGCGGTGACGGATTCTGATGCATTTACTGGACTTAATCAGGGTGACGACGAAAGCTACAATGAGTTCATTCTTGGCGCGACCTACAACCTGAGCAGCCAGATGTACGTTTGGCTGGAAGGCGCCAAGTACGATCGTGAAGAAGATGTAGGTGACGGTTTCGCTACCGGTATCGCTTACAGCTTCTAAGCCTCTGATCTGACCGTCCCTGTGACGCTCATGACTCATAATGAACCGGCCTCTCTTGAGAGGCCGGTTTTTTATGCATTGAATTCTGAGCATGGGAGATTGCTGATCTGCTGGCCGGTATGGTGTCATCCCATCCTTTTCTGCAATGCCTTCCCATGGCATGACGCGTACAATGGCGCGTCCACCACACGGTATTTTCAACACGGCCGAATCGGTGGCACTGCACTATGCTCTGAGCACTGCGTTACCGGTGAGCTCACCAGCATGGACGTGCCTTCCATGATGGATATGTTTAACGAAACAGAGACGGGAGAAGGGCGTGTTGCTGCGTGAACTTTCCATTGGCGGGGTCTTTATCAGTCCGATGCTGTTGTTTGCGCTGGTATCCCTGGTAATTTCGGCGGTGCTGCGAACCATGATGCACAAGGCGGGTCTGACACGCTGGGTGTGGCAGGAGGCGTGGTTTGACGTCAGTCTGTTCGTGATTGTGCTGGCCGTGGTGACCTACCTTTCAAGCCATGTGTTGTAGAAGCGAAATCTGAATGCGCACGATTATTAGAGTCTTTATTACGCTGGTGCTGGCCGCTATCGCCATCGCCCTTGGGGTCTGGCTGTGGCAGTACTATATGTATACGCCGTGGACGCGTGATGCTCGTGTTCGTGCCGACATTGTCACCATTGCACCCGATGTCTCAGGCTGGGTCATGAACCTTGAGGCACATGATAATCAGCACGTGTCGGCCGGCGACGTGCTTTTCACGATCAATCACAAGCGCTACGAAGCGGCTGCACGTCAGGCCGAGGCGACGCTTGCCAATCGGGAATACTCCTTTCAGCTCAGCCAGCACGAATATGAGCGTCGCCGTCATCTGGGCAGCAATGCCATCAGCACCGAGGACCGCGAGACTGCAAGGCTCAATGCGCAGATCGCCAGGGCGCAGCGTGACCTGGCCCAGGCACAGCTCGACAGCGCCCGCATTGATCTTGAGCGTAGCGTGGTCAAGGCGCCGGTCGATGGTTCCGTCATCAACCTCCAACTGCGTGAAGGCAACTACGTTACTCAGGGCAATGCCCAGATGTCGATCGTGCGTGAAGGTTCCTTCTATATCACGGCCTATTTCGAAGAGACCAAGATTCCCTCGATCGATATCAATGACAGGGCCAGCATCTGGCTGATGGGGGGCGATCAAAAAATGCAGGGGCATGTGGTCAGCATCGGCCGCGGTATTGCCAACACCAACACCACGCCCAATGGACAGCTTCTGCCGCAGGTACAGCAAACCTTTACCTGGGTACGTCTTTCCCAGCGTATTCCCGTAGACATTGCCATCGACCATATCCCTGACGGGGTTTATCTGAGTTCGGGCATGACCGCCAGTGTTCGCATCGATGACCAACACCGCAAGGATGATGGCCTGGATGGTGTGCGCCCACAGGGTATGGGAAATGGTAGCGATCAGGCCAGTGATCCCGATATTCCTCCGGCCACCCCCGAAGGTGCCGGGCAGCAGGCACCCTGACCGTGGCGCTCGGCACATGGGGGCGTGTGTATCTTACGCCGGACATTAATACCCTGAAGTTTGCGACCAAGGGTCTGGTGGCCATGACCCTGTCACTTTATCTGGCCATGGAAATGCAGCTGGATCGACCCTATTGGGCTCTGATCTCGGCCGTATTCTTGCAGATTCGTCCTCAGAGCGGACTGGTAATCGAAAAGGGGTTGTGCCAGATCGGCGGCACCATCATCGGTGGCGGCATGGGCGTACTGATCATGGCATTGAGCATGCAGATGCCGGCCATTGCGTTGATGCTATTGATGGTCTGGGTCTTTATCTGTGCTACCTCGTCATCACTGACCCGAAATTTCAATCTGACCTACGGCTTTGCGATGGGAGCCGCCACGGGAATTCTTGTCGTGGTACTGACCATTGTGAATAACAATTCGAGTCAGGGCGTTTTTGATGTCGCCGTGGCGCGCGTCAGTGAGATCGTGCTGGGGGCGACATGCGCCACGCTGGTCAGCATGCTGCTCTGGCCTGATCGGGTCAGATATATCATTCACGGCCATGCCAACACGGTCATTGATGAGACCTTCAAGGCGCTTACCATGCATCTTGATGCCACTATCTCGATGATTGACGCGCGCCAGCAGATCATGACCGCGCTAAGCCAGGCATTGACGCTCAACAATGACAGCAGCGCTGTGGTTTATGAAGGCCCGCATGGCCCCGGGCGTGCTCGTGCCGCCTACCTTTTATCCCAGCGCGCACTATCAATGATGGCCGAGATGCAGACCTATGGTCGACTGGTCCGGGAGCATCCAACCCTGGCCAGCGAAGCTTTTGAGAGTGCGCTCAAGGATATTCGCGACACCATGGAGCGCGTGCGCTCACGCCAGACCTACAGCGAGCGCAAGCGGGAGATCAATGGTCTCCGGCAGCGAATCCAGAAGGCCGAGCTTCATCGTCACGGTACGCCGCTGGCAAGACGGATGGCGCAAGGGCTGATGATGCTGCTGGGTTATGCCAGTGTCATGATCGAGGCACATCACGCCATCAACGATGCCGAAAATACCCGGCTCAAGGCCCCCCGACTGTCACGCCATCGTGACTATATGCCTGCCCTGACCATTGGCATTCGTTCCAGTCTGCTGTTTGCCATTGGCGCCATCATCTATGTCTCGACCCAGTGGAGCTCCGGTGTATTGATGATGGTGATGCCGGTAATTTTCGGCACCATGTTCGCCTCTTTTCCCTCACCCACGGCCATGCTGAAAAATGTCATGAAAGGGGGCCTTGTGGGGATTTTTGCAGCGCTGATATTTGGCAATATTCTGCTGGCGCAGGCAGCGCATGAATACATCATGCTGGTGGTGGTTTTCGGTGGCCCGCTTTTCCTGGGGCTGATGGCGATCAACAATCGTGAAGTTCTTGCCAATGGACTGGGCTTTTGTATTCTCTACATTATTCTGACCATGCCCAGTAATAACATGAGCTTCAATATCAGCAGCTTCATGGATCGTACGCTGGCCATTGGGCTGGGCCTGATCATTCTCTATAGTGTTTTCCGGATTGTTCCATCTCCCAATGCGCTGGTACTGCGCCGTCGCGTCATTCGTGCCACTACCGATGACATGATGCAGCTGTGGGCGCGCTCCTGTCGGCAATCGCGGGAAAGGGCTTCTGACTGGTTCAACGGTCGCATGGTGGAGCGTGTGCAGCGCCTTGCCAACTTTGACAGTCAGCTGCCTGAAGAGGAGCGCTATCTACTGGACCTTGGCATGACGGGCATGAATTTTGGGCATCTGATTCTGGCCAACTATCGCCGCGTCACAAGCCTTGATAACACGCCGGACACCCGTGAAGCACTCAGGCAGTGGCAGACAGCGCTGGCTCATGCCTACCAGGCCTGCGCATGGGGTGATTTTGATGAACGCTTTACCGAGGCCAGTCAGACCCTTTTGGAAAGGTTGCGTGAGGCCGGTGAAATGGACGATGAGCAGATCGAACTCATCGAGGGAATGGTCAGGCGTCTGAACATTACGCTACATCGCTTTGCGAAAATGAGCAGCAGCCGGGATCAGGGCGACATCAGTGACGTTCTGGAGCAGACGTCCTGAAGAGCGTATTAAAGAGCGATTGATAAAGGCGGTGCCGATTCAGGCACCGCCTTTTTAATATGTGACAGGTTCTGCAGATGACGCTTTCCCGGCGGTTTGACCGGATCGGTCAGCCATTAAAGATCGTCCGGGTCGCGGCTTTCCATGTCGGGACGCGTGCGCTGTGGGTCGACGTGGTCACCGCCGTCAGGCTCTTCAAAATCAAGCGCCTTGATATTGGCCTCAACCCCCTCTTCGTCGGCGTCGGTCACTTCCAGCTCATTTTCAAGCTCGGCGTCCTTTGCATCCAGAAGACGCTCATCAGCATCCAGCACGCCGGTTTCGACCAGATCGGCGTATTCATCATTTTCGTCAGGTAAAACGGAAGCGTCTTCCGTGGAGCCCGTGCCGTCGTTGATGTCTTCCAGATCATGGGTCCAGGCGTCCGTTTCCGGCGTGGCAGCGGTCACGTCTCTGCTGTCGAGAGCCGGGCGCTGGTCGACTGGGCCTTTCTTTTCCTCATCCATGAGTACACTCCATCGTTAGCAGGGGATGATCGACATCCATTGCCCTGAGTCTAGAACATTGCGGGCCATTACCCCTCGTGGATATGGTGGCCCAGGGTATATTCTTCAATGTCTTTTGCCATATGAGCGCTGTCGAGATTGCAAAACACATGGCAGTGGCAGTATCAGGTCAGTCGGAGTGGCAGGATGGCCGGAATAATGTCTTGAAGATTAATCGAAAGATGATGATTTGATTCCGGCCGTTTAGAATAGCCATTCTTATCGGGCACTTGAGGGAAAATTCATGGACGACCTTTCTACGGGTGCGCTTGTTACAGGCATTGTTGTGCTTGAGGGCGAGCATATTCTGGCGGCCGGCTGTGATGAAAGTGAGGCTATGGCCAGCGTTCCAGGGGCGTGGCAGGCAAGTCCGCTGCTCCAGTGTGTGCCGGCCTCCATGAAACTGGTGCGCCAGGTTCAAAAGCGCGGCAGCGTTCCTTTCGTTGTGGTCGATGGCATGCTCTGCACCATTGATGATGTAGATAATCTTCTGGCCCCTGATGACGCCACCGAAGTGCCCTGCAGTCCGGAAGTCGAACAGCTTCTGGCCCGAACCAATGCGCTGGTGGCAGACAATGACGAAGATGATGTGGAAAGCACCGGATAATCAGGGTCTCCATGCCATCGTTCATCTTGTACTTTCGACTTTCAATTTCGTGATGCCCCATGTTCGAGACACCCGCTTTTTCCAACGCCGAGACACGCCCGGATCAATCCGACACGCCGATGTGGCTGTTTGGCTACGGGTCTTTGATCTACAAGACCGGCTTTGCCTTCAAGACTCGCCGTCCTGCCAGCATCAAGGGATGGACACGGCGTTTCTGGCAGGGGTCACACGACCATCGCGGCACGCTTGAAGCGCCGGGAAGGGTAGCCACCCTTGTTCCCCAAAAGGAGGCCGTCTGTCATGGCATGGCCTATCTGATTACGCCTGACGTGCTTGAAGGGCTCGATGTCCGGGAAAAGAATGGCTATCTGCGTGTTGTGACCGATCTTTATTTTGACGATGGAACATGCGGTGAAGCGCTGGTCTACATGGCAACCGAAGGCAACGAGGCCTGGCTGGGGGAGGCCTCTGTGCTGGAGATTGCGCAGCAGATTTCTACGGCGGTCGGGCCCAGTGGCCCCAATCGTGACTATCTGCTGATGCTGGCCGATTCGATTCGCGAAATGGGCCATGACGATACACATGTCGAGGCCATCGAACAGGCGCTGCTGGCGCTGGAAGCCGGTGTTGATCGGTCTTGACGACCCGCGGGCTGGCCAGCTGGAATGCAAAAGGACCGCCGAGGCGGTCCTTTTTTGGCAGGGGCTTCTCCATGCTTGCCTGTTTTCAATACGTCTTCAAAGGCAGTGCTAAAAGGTTTCCCATTCGTCCTCATTACTGGTGACGCGTGAGCTCCCTCCCTGTACCGCGGGTGCAGAAGTCGAACCCTTCGCTGAAGTGGTTGTCTTTACCGGCACCGATGTTTTCGCTGGTGCATCATTGGTCCCGTCGGCCCCAGAGGCATTGGGTCGGTGAGTACCGACCGGTTTGATGCCTCGGGTCGCAGGGCCTGTTTTGGCAGTCACTTCGGGCGCCTGGGGGGAAGCGGGTGCCGTATCTTCTATGCCGGTTGACTCTGGCAGCACGAACAGATCTACCGAGTCACGCAGCGCGTGGGCCTGACGTTCCAGCTCACTGGCAGCCTGTGCGGCATTTTGCACCAGTCCGGCGTTTTGCTGCGTGACCTGATCGATCTGTGAAATGGCCTGATTGACCTGACCGATACCGCTACTTTGCTCCTGCGACGCCGAGGCGATCTCACTGATGAGGCCGGTGGCGCGCTGTACGGAATCAACAATGCCCTGCATGGTCGTGCTGGCCTGTTCGACCAGCGTCGAGCCACTGTTGACCCGTTTGAGAGAGTTGTCGATCAGCTCGCGAATGTCGCCGGCGGCGCTGGCCGAACGTCCTGCCAGTGCCCGCACTTCGCCGGCCACCACGGCAAACCCCTTGCCCTGTTCACCGGCGCGAGCTGCCTCGACAGAAGCATTGAGGGCCAGAATATTGGTCTGAAAGGCAATCGAGTCGATCAGGGCAATGATATCGCCCATTTGTTGCGAGCTCTGAGTGATGCCCTCCATGGTCTGCTTGACTTCGACAATGACCTCGCCCCCGCGCTGTGCCTGATGCGACGCTTCCTGAGCCAGCTGGCTGGCCTGGCGAGAGTTCTCGGCATTTTGCGAGACGGTAGCCGTGAGCTGTTCCATGCTGGCAGCCGTTTGCTCAAGCGAGGCGGCCTGCTGCTCGGTACGGGCCGAAAGGTCAGTATTGTCGCGGGCAATCGACTGCGCGTTGTCATTAATGCGGTGACTGCCCAGCCGTACGGTATTGACCGTGTGAGAGAGACTGCGCTGGGTTGCCGAAAGGGCGTTGAACAGTCGCCCGATTTCGTTATCGCCGCGCTTCTCGGCGCCCTGTGAAAGGTCGCCCTTGGCCATGCGTTCAAAGTGAATGACAAGCCGCTTGAGCGGGTTGATGACATTGACCGTGACGCCCCACATCACAACGGCGCTGACCATGATCGCCATCACGATGGCTACTATCATGATCGTTCGAAGCAAGGAGGCCGTGGTTTCAAAATCGGTCTGGAGCTGGCTGGCGCGACCGCCACTATCGGCTGCAAGCTCTAAAAATATGCCTTCACTGTAATGAAGACCATAAAAACCAATCGCACTGACACCCATGATCAGTACCATGAAAACGGCAATCACCAGTGTCCAGCTTGTTTTGACGGTCATGTCATCGATCAGCTTCATGTTCGATCTGCGCCCTTTTCTGGAAGTCGAAGGATTATCTGATGATGCCGCTTTATCGGCCGTCACTGTTGAAACTGAAGCAGGCCTTCCGAAGGCGTGTAACAATGTGTGATAAGTACTTCAGGAAAATGCATCGAGGCCGTTATCAACGAAGCAGGCTCCAAAGAGATGATTGATCAACCATGACCGTATCCTACGACCGCAAGGGTGCCCCCGAACTACAGCAGTTGCTGCGCAGTGCAGCGCATGCCACTGACTGTGCCTGCAGCATTTTTTACGGCACCGGCGGCGACATCATGGCAGGTTATGGCTGCGAGTCGGCAAGTCCTCTGTCACGCGAACAGGTTGCGATGCTCTGTCATCTGATCGACAGCAGTGGCGAAGAGTATCTGTGCCTTGAAGACGTGCATCGAACCGAAGACTCCCTGTCAGGCCTGCCCTGGCCGGAAAGTGTGGCATTTACAGCCCTGACGGTTGCCAAAAGTATTTCCGGCGAGCCGCTGGGGCTTCTTGTGGTCTGCGATACACGATCGCGGCGAGGGTTGAGTACGGCCCAGCGCTACGTGCTGCATACGCATGCGGCACAAATAGCCCATTATCATGATTGCCAGCAGGTGCGTGAACCGTTCGCCATTGCCAATACCACGGGTAGTGAACGGCTCAGGCTGTTGGAGTCGGTGGTCGTGCACGCCAATGACGCCATCCTGATTACCGAAGCCGAGCCGATCGGCCTGCCCGGTCCACGCATCGTCTATTGCAACGCTGCCTTTACTCGAGCCACCGGGTACAGCGAGGCCGATATTCTTGGCAAGACGCCCCGTATTCTGCAAAACAGGCACACCGATCGCGCCACGCTGGATCGGCTGCGCGCGGCGCTGGAAAAATGGCAGCCCGTAGAGGTCGAGCTGTTGAACTCCCGCCGTGATGGCACCCGGTTCTGGGTGGAGCTGAGCATTGTTCCGGTAGCCAACGAGAAAGGGTGGTTCACCCACTGGATCTCGGTGCAGCGTGATATCAGCGAGCGCAAGCGCGCCGAGGAGATCGAGCAGCAGGCGCGCCGGGCGCAGGCGGAAAACATGGCGCTTGAGGCGCGGCTGCTTGAGCGCCAGCGTATCGAACAGGAGCTCTCCTGGGCGGCGACCCATGACAACCTGACTGAACTCTACAATCGGGCCTGGATCATGGGCCGATTGCGCGATCTGCTCTCCAGAACGCCGCCATCGCAGCCGCAGGCGGCGGTGCTGTTCATGGATCTGGATCGCTTCAAGCTCGTCAACGATAGCCTCGGCCATCGCGCGGGAGACCAGCTGCTGACCGACATGGCCCGGCGACTCGAATCCTGTCTGCGCAGTGCCGATACTCTGGCTCGGGTGGGCGGAGACGAGTTTGTGGTATTGATCGAGGACGACACCCCCGAGCGCGCCGCCGGCGAGGTGGCGCATCGCATTGCCCAGTGTCTGCAAAAGCCCTTCAGAATTCAGGGGCAGAATATTTTTTCTTCCAGCAGCATCGGCATTGTGCTGCTGGAGGCGCATTACCATACGCCCGAGGAGCTCCTGCGCGATGCTGATACCGCCATGTATGTGGCTAAGGAGGAAGGTGTCGGGCGCTATGTATTTTTTACACCGTCGATGCGTGAAAGCGTGGTGGAAACGCTGGCGCTGCAAAATGATCTGCGCCATGCCATGAAGCGTGATGAGTTTACGCTGTGCTATCAGCCCATTCATGAGCCGCATTCGCGAATGATCAGGGGCATCGAGGCCCTGTTGACCTGGCAACATCCCAAACGGGGTAGCGTGGCGCCGGAAGTCTTCATTGGTATGGCCGAGGAACTGGGCATTCTGAGGGACATCGGCCACTGGGTCATTCATGAGGCCTGTCAGCAGCTGGCCGCATGGCGTCATGAGCATCCGCAGGTCTGTGAGAATCTGACGCTCAACATCAACGTTTCAGCACAGGAGCTCAAGCATCACAGTTTCAAGAGTGATCTTGTCTCGGCACTGGAAAGCAGCGGGGTGCCTGCGCATCTGCTGCAGCTCGAAATCAATGAAGGCGTTTTTCGTTATCACCCCGAAATCATCGGTCAAATATTGCACGATATTCGCGCGCTGGGCGTCAGTATCGTGCTGGATGATTTCGGTACGGGCTATTCGGCGCTGAGCTACATCGACCAGTACGAGATTGATGCCATCAAGGTGGATCGTGCCTTTGTATTGCGCATGGTAATGCATCAGCGCTCGCTGGCGATCATGCAGAGCCTTCTGTGGCTTGGCAAAACGCTGGAGCTGGATATCGTGGCAGAAGGGGTGGAAACCCTTGAGCAGCTACAGATGCTTCAACGACTTGGCTGTCCGCTGGCGCAAGGGTATTTTCTGTCCCGCCCGATGACGCCGGATCAGATTGCGCTGTTGCTGGCAAAACGGGCAGATACGCCTTGCGGTGCGCGCTCGGCGCTGCCCCGGCTGACATCATGGTCGGCGCCGGATCACAATGCGGGCGGGTGCGCCTGATCAGCGGGTGCGAGATCCTCTCCGCCCGGGCGGCTCAGGAGTGATCAAGGTATCGTGTGCGCAAGGGTCAGATATGAAAGGGGCGGGGCAGCACACTGGCTGTCCCGCCCCTTGCACTTTCAAGCGCTATCGATCAAGGGGGATCGAAAACTGGCTGTCGATCAGTAATGGATGACCGTACGGATCGACTTGCCTTCATGCATCAGCTCAAAGGCTTCGTTGATCTGCTCCAGCGGCATGGTATGAGTGACGAAAGGATCAAGGTCAATCTTGCCGCCCAGATAGTCATTGACCATGCCCGGCAGTTGCGAGCGACCCTTGACGCCGCCAAACGCGGAGCCTTTCCAGACGCGGCCGGTGACCAGCTGGAAGGGGCGGGTGCGGATTTCCTGACCGGCGCCTGCCACACCAATGATGATGCTCTCGCCCCAGCCCTTGTGACAGCACTCCAGCGCCGAGCGCATGACGTCGACATTGCCGATGCACTCAAAGCTGAACTCAACGCCGCCGTCGGTCATCTCGACAATCACTTCCTGGATCGGACGATCATGATCCTTCGGATTGACGCAATCGGTCGCGCCCATGGAGCGGGCCAGCTCGAACTTGTTCGGGTTGGTATCAATGGCGATGATGCGTGAGGCTTTCGCCTGCACCGCGCCTTGGATGGCGGCAAGGCCGATGCCGCCAAGACCGAAGATGGCAACCGTATCGCCTTCCTTGACCTTCGCAGTATTGTGTACCGCACCGATGCCGGTGGTCACACCACAGCCCAGCAGGCACACCTTCTCCAGCGGCGCCTCTTCGTTGACCACGGCCAGCGACACCTCAGCAACCACGGTGTACTCACTGAAGGTGCTGGTGCCCATGTAGTGATAGATCGGCTCTCCGTTATAGGAGAAGCGCGTGGTGCCATCCGGCATCAGACCCTTGCCCTGGGTGGTGCGAACCGCCGAGCACAGGTTGGTCTTGCCCGAACGGCAGAACTTGCACTCGCCGCATTCGGCCGTGTAGAGCGGAATAACGTGATCACCCGGCTTGACGCTGGTCACGCCTTCACCAACGGCCTCGACAATACCGCCACCCTCATGGCCCAGCACGGCCGGGAAGATGCCTTCCGGGTCATCGCCGGAGAGCGTGAAGGCATCCGTGTGGCACACGCCGGTATGCGTAATGCGCACCAGTACCTCGCCCTTGCGGGGCGGTTCAACGTCAATTTCCACGATTTCGAGCGGTTTGCCCGGTCCAAAGGCGACAGCAGCACGTGATTTCAAGTGACTCTCCTTAGAGGTTGCGAAGGGCCCGCCTACCGGGCCACAGGCTATTTCAGATAGGAACGGATCAGTGAGGCCGTCTCATCCACGCGATCAGTACGCTCCTCATCGCTGGCGGCAGCGTCGCCAAAGGTCTCACGGATGTGCGTTTCCATCATCTCCGACATCAGGCCGTTGATGGCACCGCGCATGGCCGCGATCTGTTGCAGAATCGGGGCGCACTCGGCGCCGGCTTCCAGCTGACGTTCCAGCGCCTCGCACTGACCTCGAATGCGACGCACCCGGGTAAGAACACGCTTTTTTGCAGCAGGAGAATGCGGCATGACAAAGTCTCTATACTATACCCCAGTATGGTAAAGACAATTTGATACGGATGCATCCCCCTGCCGATAGCGGCCGGTCATTCGTGAGTCAGGCACGACTCGAGCTTTATGGATGGCTGTGCGTCTCCACATATTAATGTAAAAACACTTGAGACCGACGGCCTGCAAGGCCATTATCGGCGCCTTCTTGCCTCAAAGCCCGTTGGGCAGGCGAGACCACGACCGGGGTGGCATCGGGTCGGGGTGCGCTGAATCTGCACGACAGATGAGTTGCCCACTACCGATAAGACCTTTCACTGTTGACTTTTCCCGATCTGGAATCGAATTCATGAGCAAAGTCCTGATTATTGGCGCCGGTGGCGTCGGCGGCGTTGTGACCCACAAGTGTGCGCAACACCCTGAAGTATTTGGCGAGATCTGTCTGGCCAGTCGCAGCGAAGCAAAGTGCAAGGCGATTGCCGATCAGCTGTCGCGCCCCATTCAGACCGCGCAGGTCGACGCCGATGACGTCGAAGCGCTGGTCGCGCTGATCGAGTCCTTCAAGCCGGATATCCTGATTCATGTGGCACTGCCGTATCAGGATCTGACCATCATGGAAGCCTGCCTGCGTACCGGCGTGCCCTATCTGGACACGGCCAACTACGAACATCCCGACGAGGCGAAGTTCGAGTACAAGGAGCAGTGGGCCTTCCAGGACCGTTATGTGAAAGCGGGCAACATGGCCACGCTCGGCTGCGGCTTCGATCCGGGCATGACCAACATCTACTGCGCCTATGGCCAGAAGAACCTGTTTGACGAGATCCACCGCATCGACATTCTCGATGCCAATGGCGGCGACCACGGCTATCCGTTTGCCACCAACTTCAACCCGGAGATCAACATTCGCGAAATCACCGCGAACGGTCGCTACTGGGAGAAGGGCGAGTGGGTCGAAACCGCGCCGCTGTCGGAAAAGCGCACCTTTGATTTCGACGGCATCGGTGAAAAGGATCTTTACCTGCTCTATCACGAAGAGCTGGAATCACTGGCGCAGAACATCAAGGGCATCGAGCGCATTCGCTTCTGGATGACCTTCTCCGAGAAGTATCTGACGCACCTGAAAGTGCTGGAAAATGTCGGCATGACCAGCATCGAGCCGATCAACGTCAACGGCTGTGAGATCTCGCCGCTGCAGTTTTTGAAGTCCGTTCTGCCGGACCCGGCATCGCTTGGCCCGCGCACGAAAGGCAAGACCAACATCGGCGTTATCCTCGACGGCATCAAGGATGGCAAGCGTCGCAAGGTGTATATCTACAACATCTGCGATCACGAGAAGTGCTATCAGGAAGTGCAGTCCCAGGCGATCTCCTTCACGACCGGCGTCCCGGCAGTGACTGGCGCCATGCTGATGCTGGAAGGGCTCTGGAAGGGCGATGGCGTATTCAACGTCGAGCAGCTCGATCCGAACCCCTTCATGGAGCGTATTGGCGACATGGGCCTGCCCTGGCAGATGGTCGAGCTCGACCCCGACCATGATCCGCTGGGCTGAGCGTTGATGAGCGATCCCCGTATCGACTTCGACATTCATGCCTGTCCGTCACCGGCCTATGTGGTCGATGATGCGCTGCTCAGACGCAACCTCGAGCGGCTTGGGCAGGTCCAAAAGGACAGCGGGGCGAAAATCCTGCTGGCCCTGAAGGGCTTTGCCCTGTGGGACAGCTTTCCGCTGGTGCGAAAGTACCTGGTGGGCACCACGGCCAGCGGGCAGGATGAAGCACGCCTGGGCGCCGAGACCTTCGGCGGCGAGGTGCATGTCTACTCGCCGGCCTTCAGCGAGGCCGAGATGGCGGAAGTACTGCGCTACGCTGATCACCTGAGCTTCAATTCGCCGAATCAGTGGCGGCGCCATCGCGACACGGTCTCGGCCGCGCCGCGTCGTGTCTCCTGTGGCCTGCGGGTCAATCCCGAGCACTCCACCGGCGCCGTGGCGCTTTATGACCCCTGTGCGGCCGGCTCACGTCTGGGCACCCGCGCGGGCGATCTCGCCCCGGATGATCTCAAGGGTCTCGAAGGGCTTCACTTTCACACCCTGTGTGAGCAAAACAGTGATGCCTTGGAAGAGACGCTGGCGGCGTTCGAGCAGAAGTTCGGTCAGTATCTGGCAGACCTGAACTGGGTCAACTTCGGTGGCGGGCACCACATCACGCGTGATGACTACGACCTAGAGCGACTGGTGCGCGTGATTCGGGATTTCCGGGCGCGTCATCCGCATCTGGAGGTCTATCTGGAACCGGGTGAGGCGATCGCGCTCAATACCGGCTATCTGGTGGCCACCGTGCTGGATATCGTCGACAACAACGGTCCGATCGCGATTCTTGATACCTCAGCGACGGCCCACATGCCGGACGTGCAGGAGATGCCGTATCGTCCCGGGATTATCGGCGGTGCACACCCGGGCGAGAAGGCGCATACCTATCGACTGGGCGGCATGACCTGTCTGGCCGGTGACGTCATCGGTGACTACGCCTTCGACGCCCCGCTCAACATCGGCGACCGGCTGGTCTTTACCGACATGGCGCACTACACCATGGTCAAGACCACCACCTTCAATGGCATTCGCCTGCCCTCGATCTGTAGGATCGATGAAACAAGCCGCGAGATCCGAACGGTCAGGACCTTCGGGTATATCGACTACATGCAGCGCCTGAGCTGATTCGGCCTCTGTCATGGCAAAACCGAACGCCCCGGACAAGCGGGGCGTTTTTTTATGGGTCTGGAACGGCCCAAAAGCTGGAGAGTCGCGGTTGACCGAGTCAGGTTGAACCGTGCGGTCTGACCAGACGATTTCTTCCGGCACCCAGTGCCACGATCATGGCGGCCAGCCCGATCAGCCCCAGCAGTATGCCGACCACGTCCCAGCCGCCGGACCAGTCGTGCAGCAGCCCGACCAGCAACGGGCCAAACGCGGCCAGCACGTAACCAAATCCCTGTGCCATGCCGGACAGCTCGGAGGCGGTGTCGGCATCGGGTGCGCGAAGGGCGAGAAGTGTCAGTGCCATGCTGAACGTACCACCCTGACCCAGCCCCAGAATCACCACCCACAGCCACACACTCTGGATGGGTGCATACAGACAGCCTGCCAGACCGCACAGGGTGAGCAGCATGACCACGATCAGCACCGCCCGCTGATCCTTCATACGTCCACCGAGCAGCGGCGCCACAATGGCGGTAATGACCTGAAACAGGATCGAGACCGACAGCGCCAGCCCGGCGGTAACCGGTGCGACACCGCGGTCCTGCAGGATGGTCGGCAACCAGCCAAAGACCGTATAGGCCAGCGACGACTGCAATCCCATGAACAGCGTGACCTGCCATGCCAGCGTGTTGCGGTACAGAGAGTGCTCCTGCCGCGGGCGGACGCGAACGGTATGTTTGACCCGAAGCTGTGGAATCCAGACGAGCGCGGCGATGACGGCCGGCACCAGCCAGAAAGCCAGCGACGGCTGCCATTGATCACCAAAGGCCTGACGCAGCGGCTCGGTGGCACCGGCTGCCAGTGACGCGCCCAGATTGAGCGCGACGGTATAAAGGCCGGTCATGAGGCTGACCCGGGTCGGGAAGTCGCGCTTGACGATGCCCGGCAGCAGGACATTCATGAGGCCGATACAGGCCCCGGCCAGTGCTGTAAACACGAAAAGCCCCAGCATACCGCTGAAGGGGCGCACCAGCAGTGTCACGGCCAGCAGGATCAAAATGATGAAGATGGTGCGCTCAGGACCAATACGCCGCGACATTTTGGGCGCCAGCGGCGCGGCCAGCCCCAGGCAAACCACCGGCAGGGTGGTCAGCACGCCCTGGGCGGCCGGCGACAGTGACAGTCCGGCGGCGATGTTTTTAAGGACAGGGGAGACACTGGTCAGCGCCGGTCTCAGGTTGATGGCCACCAGCAACAGCCCGATCAGTGCCAGTGCGGCCCGAGATCCCTTGTTCGTATAGCTCACCGATGACATGCCGCGACATTCCCTGTTGGATCGAAAGCGCCCCATTCTGGGGCAGAGCAGGACGTCATGATAGCGCTTGTGCGACCGGTCGTCGCAGTCAAATGCTTGCTCCTGCACCATTGTTGTGCGCATCGGTCATGCCGCCGATCTCGGTGCAGCCACATTCAATCCGGCTACGGATCATACAGGCGGTCATCACGTCTACGAGTCGTGACAGGATTCCGGCATCGTCGGCCGCGCGAATGTCACGCTTAGGCATAGGGTGTCCAGCTGAGACGTCGAGGGCTTTGCTATTAACCGGGATTTTTAATTAAGGATTTTGGAGCTTTGAGGATGGCCGGTTCAGAGGTGCTACTTTAGTCTATGCGGCATCTCAATGATCAATGGATGTCTCACATGACGACAAATGAATTGCACGATTCGCCTCCGCCAGGCGCGTCGCGAGGCGCCTGGCGCGCTGTTTTCTCATTAACGCTGGGCGTGTTCAGCCTGGTGATGGCCGAGTTTCTACCGGCCAGTCTGCTGACGCCAATGGCGAATTCTCTGGGGATCAGCGAGGGGCAGGCGGGCCAGGCCGTCACGGTGACGGCGGTAGTGGCACTGCTGTCAGGGTTGTTGGTGGCCTCTGTCACCCAGCGGCTCGACCGCCGCCACGTGCTGCTGGCGTTTTCGCTACTGATGATCGCCGCCAATTTGCTGGTCGCCTACTCGCCGGACCTGATCTGGCTGCTGGCCGGGCGGGTGCTGCTGGGCGTGGCGCTGGGCGGATTCTGGGCACTCTCCGCCGCTACCGTCATGCGACTGGTGCCGGAGCACGACGTGCCCCGCGCACTGTCGATACTGTTTGCCGGTGTCCCCATTGCCACCATCAGTGCCGCGGCGCTGGGCAGCTATCTCGGCGAGCTGGTCGGCTGGCGTAACGTGTTTCTGCTCACGACGGCGATATCGGTGCTGACGCTGATCTTCCAGTACGCCACATTGCCGCGCATGACGCCGGAGCGACCCTCGCCACTCGGTACGCTGGTGAGGGTGATGAAACGACCGGGCATGATGGTCGGTATTGTTGCCATCCTGCTCGTGTTCTGTGGCCATTTCGCCTTCTTTACCTATGTCCGTCCGTTTCTCGAGGGCGTGTCGCACATGGGCATCAATGCGCTGTCATCGACCCTGCTGGCGTTCGGGGTGGCAAACTTCGTCGGGACGCTGGCCGCGGGGTACCTGCTTGAGCGCAGCCTGCGTCTGACGTTGCTGCTGATGCCATTGATCATGGGCTCGCTGGGCTGGTTGCTGGCGACACTGGGCGGCTTCTCGATGGGAACTGATGCGCTCATGGTCGCGCTGTGGGGCTTCGCCTTTGGCGCCGTACCGGTGGCCTGGTCAACCTGGATCACTCGTGTCGTGCCGGATGAAGCCGAAAGCGGCGGTGGCTTGATCGTCGCATCGATTCAGCTGGCCATCGCCCTGGGGGCGGCCGCTGGGGGGGTTGTCTTCGGGATCGGCGGTGTGCTCGCCGTCTGCGCCACGGCCGGCACGATGCTGTTGGCCGGTGCGGCGCTGGTGATGGCCGGGGTGCGCGCACAACCGGTGGACACCGCCTTCGAGGCCTGTGACGCCGAGCGTTCGGCCTGCAGCTGAGTCCTTACCCGGCGCCAGCCGTGTCATGACCCGCGCAGCGCGGCCAGCAGGGCATGGCAATCGGCCAGGTGATGGTCGGTGGCCTCCGGGCATGAATTTTCCGGCACATTGACCAGTACAGTACGGGTGCCCGCCGCGCGCCCGCACTGCATGTCCAGTGGACTATCGCCCACCATCACGATGTCATCAGGCGCCACGCCCCAGCGCCTGATGAAATGCTCCAGCCCCTCCGGGTGCGGTTTGGGAGATGCATCCTCCCGGCCCAGCACGTCGGCATGTTCAAAGCACTGCGTCAGTCCGATGACCTCCAGTGTGATATGCGCCAGCTCCCGCGCATTGCGGGTCAGAATACCCAGCCGAACGTCGCGCTCACACAGCTCGCGAATCAGCGCCATGGCACCGTCTGCTGGTGTCGAGCGCGCCGCCAGTTCGCGTTCGTGTTCCATCAGCCAGTCATGGCTGGCCCGACGCTGGGCCTCGGGCAGTGATTCAAGGTGCTCAAGGATGCCACTGTCGTCCGGCACCCCGAGCTCACGTCGAATGAACGCAAAGTCATGAATGCCTACGGTCAGCGTGCCATCCATATCGAATACCCAGTGCCGGCAATCGTTGAGAGAAGCAATCGTCATGGAACACCGATAGTCAGGGGGAGATTGTCATGGTGGCACGCCGGAGGCGGGTTGGCAGAACAGTCTTGTAGTTTTTTTCAGTTGGAGAGAAAGTCAAGGGAGTGGATAGCCTTGAGACAATGCCCGTAACGCGAAAGGAGCCTTCGATGAGCCTTGCCAAAACCACACTGCTGGCCTGTGCCATGCTGCTGACGGCTGCCACCGGGCCGGTATTTGCCGCTGGTAACGCCACTGACTGCAGCGCCCTCAATGGCGCGCCGGGAGAAGATGGCAAGACCGGCACGGCGACATGCCCCCAGGGTGGCCATGGCGGTGCAGGGATGCCCGGCATGGATGGCGGCAACGGTGGTAATGGCGGTGCTGGCGGCCGAGGCGGTGACGGTGGCAATGGGGGGGCTGGTGGCCGAGGCGGCGCCGGTGGCAATGGCGGTGACGGCGGTGATGGCGGCAAGGGTATCGATGGTCAGGATGGGGCTGACGGGAGAAATGGGTAGGTTATCAGTGTCTGGCAGTGCCTGGGTTCTCCGGCCTGTGGAAAGGGCCCTGTGACCCTGGTCATGCCATGAAAAAGCCCCGCACATGGCGGGGCTTTTTTGCGTCGTCATTTACCTCAGCTGGCTGGAAAAATCAGGGCATCCAGCAGGCCTGAAGGATAGTGAAGTGACAGAAGTGATTGCATGCCGAGCAAGAAGGCCACAATCCCCAGCGTAATCAACACGATGGTCAGCCAGCGCGACTTTGCCACAAACGTCAGGAAAAGGAGGCTGCCCAGGGTGGCAGTGCTGATAAAGCCTAGTACCGATGCCACGACAACGACCATCAATAGGCCGGCCAGCCAGCACAGGCCCTGAAGTGCCGGCTGCTCGACACGGAGGGCGCCTTCCGTTCGAATCTGAATGGCGACCGCCAGCGCACCACCGCCCAGAAAGACAATGGAGAGCATCGGGAAGACATGCGCGATGAAGGAAATATCGCGGACGTCATACCAGGACAGGGCCGCGATCAACAGCATGCCCACCACCAGTATCATGTCCACCACGCCCCATGTCGGCTTCGTCTTTTCAACGACGGAGGCTGTCGCTGTCTTTTCAGATGCGGTATTGCGGCGACGTGCCAGCAGTTTTTTGCCCAGCGGGTAGAGCAGCGCCAGTGCGGTGAGCGACAGGATGATCAGAACGCCCGGGCGCATGAATCCTGCCAGACCATTGAACTGAATGCTCTGATAGAAATACGTTTCAGCGCCGGGAGCCAGTACAAAGCCGATCAAAAAGGCAGGTCTGGACCAGCCTGCCTGCTTGAACAGCAGACCGATGGCGCCTATGGCGATCAGGGCATACCAGTCTCCCAGAGAGCGCGTTGCCTGATAGGCGGCAAACAGCACCAGCATCGTGATGACCGGCGCGATCAGCGCAAACGGTACGCGCGTCAGTTGCGCAACGGGCCGGGCCAGTAAAAGACAAAAGGCAGCCCCGAGGATGTTGGCCAGCGCCAGCGACCAGATAATGTTGTAGGTCAGGTCCAGGTGCGTGGTGATCATGCTGACACCGGGCTCAAGACCCAGCAGCAAAAGGCCACCAAGGAAAATGGCTGCCGTACCCGAGCCGGGCACGCCAAACAACAGTGTCGGCACCATGGCACCGCAGGCACAGGCGTTGTTGGCAGCCTCGGGCGCGATGACGCCGCGAATATCACCCTGGCCAAAATGTTTTTCGCCCTTGACCGTTCGGCTGGCGTAGCCATAGGTCAGCCAGTCGACCACCGAGCCGGCAAGCCCGGGAATGGTGCCGATGATACTGCCGATCCCGGCGCAGCGAGCGACCAGACCGCGATTTTGCCAGACATCCTGAACGCCACGTTTCCAGCCTTTCCCCAGACCAGCCTGATCCCGAGCGATGCTGCTTTTTTGAATCATCAGTTCAATGATTTCGGGGATGGCGAAAATGCCCAGACCCACCACGACCAGAGGAATACCGTCAAACAGGTATTCGATGCCCATGTTGAGACGAAATTCGCCCGTGGCCGGTGCCGTACCCATGGCGCCGACCAGAAGCCCCAGACCGCAGGCGGCAATGCCCTTGAAAAGCTGACCACCGGAGAGCACAGCGACCATGGCCAGACCCAGCATGGTCAGGACGAAAAGCTCGGAGGAGGAAAAACCCAGAACCAGCGGTCGAGCCATTAAAATGAAAACGGTCAGAATCAGGGCGCCGATGACCCCGCCGCACAGTGACGACAGAAATGCACTGGAAAGGGCGCGGGCAGCCTGCCCCTTTTTGGCCAGCGGGAAGCCGTCCATGACGGTGGCCTGAGAGGAGCTCGAACCGGGAATGCCCATCAGGACCGAGGCGAAGGTATCGCCGGTCGGAATGACGGCCACCATGCCCATCAGCATGCCCAGCGCCAGCCCCGGCTCCATGCCGTAGAGAAAGGGCAGTAACAGGGCCATGCCGGCAATCCCGCCCAGGCCCGGAATGATACCTACGAGCAGCCCTGCCGAGACGCCCAGGCACATATACAAAAGGTGGGAGACCGTCAGGATCTGGCTGATCCCGGAGATCATGGATTCAAGCATGATGACTGTCCTCGATGGCCCGATGCCGTGTCATTGTTCTGGAAAATTTCAGACTCATTGCGTCACCACACGAATGTCGTGCTTTTGCTTGAGCCAATCGACGATCCATTGGCGGCGCTCCTGACTCATCTGCATGGCAGCTTCAAGCTGACGAGCAGCGACATCGCCCGTGACCGGGTCATAGGGCCCGATACGCTGACGCGCGGCTTCCAGGAATTCGGGGTCTTTGGCCAGTTTCTTGGCTGCATCACGATAGGTCTCAAGCATCGACGCATCGATATCCTTTGGCACCAGCAGCAGCTTCTGGAGGGCATATCCCGAAGCGAAAAACTTGTGATAAACCTGATACGCCATATCGTCACGGCTGGTGCCCGGCTGAGCGAGATAGAGCTCGCTGAAGGTGGGCAGATCAGGGAAGGCTGGGTCACGCACGATGACGTTGTCATCGTTCATGACGCCCAGTGAAAACAGAGGAACGGCCTGCCCCGATTTGACCAGTGGGGTCACGCTGCTGAAATAGGCTGAAGTCGTCTGAAAATCGATGCCGGCCTCGCCACGTTCAAAGGCCAGTCGACCTTCCCCACGACTGCGCATGCCGAAAACCGGGTCTACCTGCAGGCCCAGCATGTCGAAGGCCAGCAGAATTGGCAGTTCCAGACCGGTCGGGGTCTGGGCGCCGAACTTGGTCTCATGCTGGCGGAGGTGTTCAAGTACCTTTTTTGGATCATCTCCCATGCTGGACTGGGCATACACCACCCCACCGGTAGGTGCCGCGATAATGGGCGTCCAGCGGCTGTAATCGAAACGGACCCTGGGGTCTTTCAGCATGGCCGGGTACTGGGTCGAGGCCGAGGTGACGATCATTTCGGCACCATTGCTGCGAGCGCGGCTATAGAAAAGATTCGCGCCGGTAATCGAGCCGCCCCCCGGTACATTGTTGATAACAATGGCAGGGTGATTCTCAAGCGACTCGCCAACCCAGTGGGACATGAACCGTGCCCAGACATCGGTACCACCACCGACGCCAAAAGGTACCGTCCACGTCAGTGTGTCAGGCACTGGCGTTTTGGCCGTTTCCGAAGCCTGCGATGATTGAAATGCCATTGCCGTTACCAGGGCCAGCATCAGCACTCGTCCAAACTTCCCCGGGTGATGTTTTTTGCGTCCAAACATCGCTCACCTCATGCACGGTTTTTTAATGGGTTCTGCGCTGACGGCGTAGGCCCGGCGCAGTGGTTAGGCGACAAGCTCGCATAGTTGTCATCGATCATTCCAATGCATTCAATCGGCTGTTTTGATGTCTCTATTGCATTAATGGGCGAAAGGTTTCAATCGGCCCCGTCAGATCAGGGCCTGGCGTGAAGAAGGGGAAATTCGGTGTTTCCAATTTTCAGGCCGGCTATATACCAATGTTTAAGAGGCCATCGGATAGATTTGCCCTGATCAGGGCCGGACGGTGCCTGAAAATCTTGAGGGCCGGCATGAAAAAGCGCCCTTGAGAGGGCGCTTGAAGGTGATACGACAGGGGATATCGTTAATCGTTGGCGTCAGGAACAAACACATCGCCACTAAACAGGCGTCTGGCCGTACGTAGCAGCGAACAGATCGGCGCCTGCCCGGAGGGATCAGGCGTCATGGCCACACTCAATCGGCCGCTGGGGTGTGCAATGTCCATCTCTCCCTTGATCGAGTCGGGATCGATCAGGTCACGAATCAGGCTTTCCCCGTTACTGCAGGCAATGGCAAGCCCCACGGCGCCGGTAATGGCGAGTGCCTTGTGGCAGCGATGGGGCATGAAATAGCGCACGGTCAGCGGGGCATGAGCGTCGCTTTTGCTGATCAGGACCGGCTTGGGAATCACCTTGTCACTGACATCCCCGAATCCCATCGCCAGTCCGGCCTGGCATCGAATCAGCTCTAGCCGTGTCATGAAGGCCTTGTCATCATCCAGCTCGGCCGGGGCTTCATCGCCTCGCTTGCCCAGTGACGAGGCATGGATCAGAACCATCGGCATGGCCGCATCCACGCAGCTCACTTCAACACCGTCAAACGTATCCCGGCTCTGCCCGGTTGGATACAGCTTGCCGGTGCGCGCACCGATGGCGTTGAGAAACGTCAGATGAATGGGAGCGGCAGTGCCGGGGACACCATCAATGGCGGCATCGCCATCGTAGCGAACCTGCCCGTTGGGGGTCTGAACGGTGGCCTCTATCAGCGTATCGGTATTGACGTTGCGAATACGTACGCAGGTGGTATCGCCTGACGGTTTAACCAACCCTTTTTCGATGGCAAACGGCCCAACGGCACTCAGCATGTTGCCGCAGTTGGGGGAAACATCGACACGTCGCTGTTCGACCATGACCTGTACGAACAGATAGTCGACATCGACGCCTTCGGTTGACGACGGTCCCACAATGGCAACCTTGCTGGTTTGGGGATACCCACCGCCGATGCCATCTATTTCAAGCTCATTGCCCGAACCCATGATCTGCAACAGCAGCTCATTACGGGCCTCTTCATCATCGGGGAGGTCGCTGGCGAGGAAAAAGGGCCCCTTGGAAGTCCCGCCACGCATCAAAACACAGGGAATGGGATGCATCAGTAAATTCCTTGCAGCAAGCGTTCAGCTTCAGATGGAGTGAAAATCGCATGCCTGTTTTTATTGTTCCAATGCAACTGTTTGCGTTATTGATGCGTTTAGAGAATCAAAACGGTAGGGTCGCTATGTAATGGGGCATAAGCTCATTATCAAAACCCGAGATTTTGTGGGGAGGGCAGAAGAATGCATTACGAGCTGCAACACATACTGGCTTTTTTGAAGGTGGTAGAGCTGGAAAGCTTTCACGCCGCGGCTGAAGCGCTCAACGTGTCACAGCCGGCGTTGAGCCGGCGTATCCAGAAGCTTGAGCAGGCGCTGGGAACCTCACTGCTCTCAAGAACCACACGCCATGTCGGCATGACCTCCGTGGGCCGGGATTTTTATCCTCAGGCACGCCGCCTGATCGACGACTTTGATCACGCCGTCTTCAATATCAAGGCCCTGGCGGAACACCGGATCGGGCAGATCACGCTGGCCTGTATCCCGACGGCGGCCTTTTATTTTCTGCCCTCGGTCATCCGCGACTTCAACGCCCAGTACCCCAACATTCGTATCCGCCTGCTGGATTTAAGCGCCAACGAGGGGCTGGAAGCCGTGCTCAGCGGTGAGGCCGATGTCGGTATCAACATGCTGAGCGGACAGCACCCGGATATCGAATTTACACCGCTGGTCGTGGAGCCGTTTGTTCTGGCCTGTCGGTCCGATCATGAGTTCGCCTCGCGCAAGCAGGTGCGCTGGAGTGAATTGAGCCGGCATCGGATGATTGGTGTCGGGCGCGCCAGTGGCAACCGAACGTTGATTGACCACGAGCTGGCTTCTCTGGAAAACAGGCCGACCTGGTTTTTTGAAGTGCAGCATCTTTCGACGTCGCTGGGCATGGTCGAGGCCGGGCTGGGGGTCGCTGCCGTGCCGCGTCTGGCCATGCCAAGGCAGGAGCACGCAACGCTCATACAGCGCCTGTTGATCGACCCCGTGATTCGCAGAACGCTGGGTCTGGTGCGTCATCGCAACAGTCATTTGTCACCGGCAGCAGAGCGTTTTGTTGAAACCCTGCTGTCACAGTGGCGAACGCCGGATGGTGAAACCACCGAGCCTTCCATTCCCGGATAGTGGTTTGGATAAACCTGCCCACCACATCTCTCATTCAGAAGGGCGACAGCATGCAGATTCGAACCTTCAGGCCCGAGGACCAGAAAGCCGTCATCGCGCTCTGGCAGCGCTGCGGCCTGACGCGCCCATGGAACGATCCCGCTTCGGACATCGAGCGTAAATGCAGTGAAGACCCGGCGCTGTTTCTGGTCGGTACCGATGACAATGATCGGGTGATGGCCTCTGCCATGGTGGGGTTTGACGGTCATCGCGGCTGTCTCTATTACCTGGCAGTCAGCGATGCGGCCATGGGCGTGTCCTGATCGAGCAGGCAGAGAGGCTTCTGCTCGAGCGGGGGTGTCCGAAAATCATGCTGATGGTGCGTCGTGGTCAGCCGGCGCTGGAAAAATACTATGGCGCGCTGGGCTTTGAAGAAAACGAGGTTGTGACAATGGGCAAGCGACTGATCAAGGACAATCAGGCCTGAAGCAGGAGGGTAGGGCTGGCGCCCCCGTCAGGATTCGAACCTGAGACCTTCCCCTTAGGAGCGTCAAGGTTAGGCTTTTGGCCTATATCCAGATGCGTCTCACTTCGTCCTGATTCGTCTTTAATACACATCAAAATCATGACCTTATGTATAATTTTGCTCGACTGATCGTCCAGTGTTGTCTGACGACGTACAGCCCTATACAGTAACCTTGTTGGGGGCGCTGTTGGGGGCGAAATACGGACATTTTGGAGAGTGTAAGTGGCTGAGGTACAGGAGAAACGCAAGGGAATAACTACTTCCAAGGGGATCGAAAATTTCTCTGTGCCTGAAGGCAGGAAGAAAGCTCGGCTCGCAGTGTCGAATGGTGGCTATGGTGGTCTTGCCTTGGAGGCTCGAACTGACCGCGAGGCCAAGAGCTGGCTTTATCGCTACAGAGTCGTCGATAAGACCGTCGAGCAGCAGTTGGGTAGTTACCCTCAGATGGGCTTGGCTAAGGCGCGAAAGAAGCACCGCGAAGCGGCTGAGTTGGTAAGGCAGGGTATTGATCCACGAAAGCATCGCAAGGCCGAGAAAGCTCGCAATCAAGCTGCCTGGACCATGAGTGAGGCGTTTGATCGCTGGATCGAATTCTATGCGTCTTCACCGAGTCGGTCTGGCAAGGTACCTACCGAGCGAACTGTATCTAAGCAAAGAGGGCGCTGGCGGCTATATCTGGAAAAGCCGCTGGGCGGAGCGTATGTACGCGACATGTCGCGAAGATATCTGATCGAAGTATTGGAGCAGGTGGCTACCAGGGCCAGAGAGGAAGGGCGCCAATGCCTCACTCTGTTGCGTCAACTGCTGGACTATTGCGAAGACCGTGAACAGATAGAGGACAACCCAGCTGCCGGCCTCAAACCTGCGAAAATCAAAGCCCGCCCGGGCAAACCTCGGGAGCGCTACCTCAAGCTGCCAGAGCTGAAGGCGCTGTGGGAAGCTATCGATGAAAAGCAGATAGTGCTGGATGGTGTGGCTTCTTCTGTAGTGCTGTCTGCTTCAGTCGCCAATGCGATCAAGCTGCTGCTGTTGACCGGTGCACGTCGCGCCGAGGTTGCAGCAATGCGTTGGGTAGAAGTGAAAAAGGATACATGGACGATACCCGCCGAGCGCACCAAGAGTGGACGTGAGCACAAAGTGCACCTGTCAGCACTGGCACTAGTGATACTGGCTGAACAGCATCGGCTTTCAAAAAGCGAGTTCGTTTTTGAGTCGTCTCGTGATGCTGCAAAGCCCATTCATTACGACACCATCACTACAGCCGTTGCCAGACTGCAGGGCCGTAGCCGCAAGGATCATGAAGATTCGGCGCCGCTCTATCAACTGGAGCATTTCACTGTTCATGATTTAAGACGCTCGGTAGCGACCATGTGGACGGAGACCTTTATGGCCGATCCTTTGCTGGTAGATGCGATGCTGGCCCATGTTCCGCCAAGACTGGTGGGTACCTACAACAAGGGTAAGCGCTATCAGATACAAATCGATGTATGGGAGAAGTGGGGAAGCACTATGGCAGAGATAACGGAAACATCGCCTGAAGGTAATGTGGTGTTTATGAGCCATAAAAATTAGCTTTCGTTGTTCTTTTTCAAAATATAAACGCCTATGGATCAACCTTGAGCCGAACTCATCTCACGAAGCCTATCAGCAAACCAGTTGTTGCCGCTGCCGGTGACCAGTAGCCTTCGACGTGCCCGTGTCATGCCGACATAGAGCAGGCGTGCTTCCTGCGCCAGCTTGTCCTCATCGTCCGCCAGTTCTCCGATCCCGCCAAGAATGACAGTATCGAATTCCAGCCCCTTGCTGCTCTGCCGGCTGAGCAACACAACCTGATTGGCCTGCGGGTCATAGGCACGCTTGTCAGCAGTAGACTGCAGGCAGCTACTGGGAACGCCGGCGGCTTTAAGCGCGTTGTGGTATCGGCGGCCCTGAGCATGGTTGGCATAAATGATGGCGATACTGCTGAGTTCAGTGCCTTGTCCCTGCCATGCCTTGATGCAGCGCACCATGTAACTCGCCTCATCGGCTGGCGTTGGAAATCTGCGAAATGCAGGAGGAGGGCCGTTGACGCCGGCTACTTCGGGGGCGATCAGTGGAACATGATCCTCATCAGCGTCATGCGCCTGAATGAAGTCCTTGGCAAAGTCATAGGCGAACGTCAGGATTTCTCGAGTGTTGCGATAGTTGAGCTTGAGAATGGTGGTACGCCCGCGCGCTTGAATGCCTGCAGCGGAAAGCGGAAATTTCAGTGAGCTTTTCTGATAGATGGACTGGGCATCGTCATAGAGCATGAGAAGAGAGTTGATCTCCGGGTCGATCATTTGCACAACCAGCTTGAGCCAGTCCTGCTCGAAGTCATGCCCCTCATCAATCATCAACGCACTGTACTGTGCCCGCGGAATTTGTGACTGCTCTACGCCCTTAATTACGCTTTTCACCTGTCGCTCATAGGCCGGCTCCTTGCCAGGTATAAGATCCACGCTATAGGTCTTCAACTGCAGGCTGCACCAGTCATGGAAGTGGTGAACCCTGACCTTGTCTTCGATACCTTTCTCAGCAATGAAGCAGCGCAGCCGCGCCGCCAGTGTGATGTTGAAGCAAAGCACCAATATCGGCTTTTGAACCGCCTGTGCTAGGTATAGGCAGCGATAGCCGAGAATCAAGGTCTTGCCGGAGCCGGCAACGCCATGAATCACGCGGTGGCCATCACCCATGCTTCTGGCCAGTTGCTCCTGCTGGATATCCATGACACGGACGATATCGGGAATAGTATCCGCTGGTTTCTCGTTGTCTTCCGAATCATCGTCATCGAAAAGGTCCTGAGCAGGGGCATCGATACGAACTTCCGGGAAAAGCCGCCAGCGAATCCGGTCAATCTGAGGCAGTGTCAGCTTTTCGCCAAACTGGTAATCGAACATGTCCCACAGACGCTGTTGAAACAGCTCTGGATCAGCTGTAGGTAGCATCTCATCCTTGCAGATCACGCGGCTTGCGGGCAGTACATTCTCCTGTATTTCTTCGTCAAGAAGCTGGTTCAACTGGCGGCGGGTGATATTGGTGAGAACGGCACCGTACCCATAGGGAAAGCACAGCCTGCCCTGATAACGTTCCTTCGTCTGAGTCAGCTGAGGATCCCGCTTGAGCTGATCGATAGCCGCGAAAGCGCATTGGCGCGCTTGGATAAGCGGGTTGGGATCACTCTTTCGGCCACCGTTGGTTTCACGGACAAATTCGTTGGCGTTTACCGCTTTGATGGTATCGACTTTCCAGTCCTTCACCTCCAGAAAAAGAAGGCCTCGTCCGGGGTGCAGAACAATGAAGTCCGGGTAGCGGCGCTGACGCCCAAGCGGAATGTCGTACCAGACGGTGTAATCATCCTCCAGTAGGCTCTCGAGCCGCTGGCCAAAGCGACGTTCGCCGGCAGTCATGCCCGAAAGAGTGCTCAATGCTGGAATGATGGTGGCCATGTGGCGCTGTTCCGTCAGGGAATGAATGTTTCATTGCGGCAATGGCTCAAATCTGAGCCGTTGGCATGAATATACCCCTGAATAAGCAACGTCTGAAGTGGTCTCGCCAAATACGGTTTGGTCTTTGGTAGATCTGTTGGAATCGACTGCGTCTGCCTCGGTCCAGCGTGTATCATCATGCTACAGCGACTGGAGTGCGGCCTTGCCTTGAGCCTGCTAGGGCAGCAGGTGCTGGCGGCCTGTAGAGAACATGCCAATAAGCTCAAAGCCGAATGGGAGAAGCTGTTGCTGCGTATCGCTAACCGCGCTCCTAGATATTGTCATCGCTGCAAGGCTGACGAGGTGCCGAAAACAGCTGACGGCCGAGGCTTTACGAATAAGTGGTCGGGCTGTACTACCTCCTCGTGGCCGGACAGCTTCAGACGCCTGATGAAGCGATATTCTGGTTCGATATGCATACGTACTGGCGTTGTTCGTATGGTTACTAATGTGCCTGACCAGGCTACGAGGCAAGTTTTGAAAGCATTCCAAGAATGCTTAACGTGTGGGATTTAAAGATGCCTTCCCCATGAAGAGCAGAGGTGTAACAAAAGGATCGTTAGTTGCCTCATAACTTTTTTATTTATGTCTATGTAGAGGCTCGTAAACACAAACGTGTATAGCTTTCATTACAACTCCGATCTTATCGGTGGCTCACTGATGGTTAGAGAGAGCCGCATCGTGGCGAATCTAATGCTGTCGGGGGTCGATCAGGCTGCCTGGAAGGTGGCAATCCATGAGGAAAACCGCCTGCAGAAGGCGCGTCCCGCCACTGCAAAGCGCATGACTCAGGCGATCCGTAAGCGCCTTGAGAAACTGGAATCGCCGTTCTGGCAAGCATTGCGTGATGGTGACGACCAGTTGGCTACCCAGGTCGCTTTCTGTGCCGCCTTGGCGCGCAATTTGTTACTGGTGGAATTCCTGGAGACGGTAGTAGCCGATGCCTTCGTTACTCAGACAGAAAGTCTGGAGCCCTATCAGTGGCATGACTTTCTTGAAGAGCGTACTTTCCGCGATCCAGCCATTGCTGGATGGGCTGCTTCCTCTCGAAGAAAGATGGGGCAGGTGGTATTTCGCATGCTTAGCGAAGTTGGTTTAATAACTGATGTACGTAACCGGACGTTACGACCGCTTATGGTACGGCCCGAGGTGATGTCTTTGCTGGAGGATCATCGTTTGGCCCGTATCCAGAATTGCCTGAATATCTTGCGCCCGCGATAAACTGCGCCAAAGAGTCGAGGGGCAATACCATGCCGGTATATCAGCCATGGCATCGCCAAATGGCAGTACGTAGAACTCCCTGAAACTATAAAGGGATGCTCAGACGCAGGAATAAAAGTCGCATGTCAGCATCTACACAGAACGGGGTTTACCGAAATGATCCCCACCTGAAGGACCGTCTTAACCAGATTGCCGAGAAGATCACCAGCCCAGCTTTTCTATCCAGTCAGGGGCTGGGTAATGAAATTGGCTTCTGGATCTTCGACTATCCGCCCGAATACGAGTTGCAGGTACGCGAGTACCTGACCTTTCTGAAAGGGGTGCTGGACCGCCAACACAGCGAACTGACGGTCGACCATGTCAACCTGTTGCGCGTTCTGCGCGATTACCTTCAGGAGCGTGGTTTCCTCGACAAGGCCATCGCCATGCAGCAGAAGAAAGGTGATGACCCTCTACTCAAGGCGCTTCGTGGCCCACTACACATGGATAAGTTCGCGCCCTTTCTGATGCATGCCCTGTCGGACGATCCTGATATCGTTCTATTGTCAGGCTTGGGTAGCGTCTGGCCGGTGATGCGCGCCCACAGCTTACTCAATGCGCTACACGGCAGACTCGGCCACAAGCCGTTAGTGCTCTTCTATCCTGGTCGTTACGACGGGCAGAGCCTGGCCCTGTTCAACCAAATTGCCAGCAATCACTACTATCGCGCTTTTTCGCTGGTGCCCCGATGATGGTCGGCAGTTTTGCTGCCTTTTATCCCGTTTTTGAGCACCTTGCCCAGTTTCCAGGGCAAGGCGCTGCCCGTTAAGGTATCGATCGGACATGCGTATCCAGGAACTTTTCCAGAAATCTCTGAGCCGCCCCATCAACGGAGTGGTGAAGGCCGACCAGAATGATCGCGAGACTATCTACCAGGAGCTCGATGAGTACGTGGTGACGAATGAGCTGGAGAAGCACTTCCGTGCCTTCTTTGAGTCCTACGCCACGCCGCTCAGCGACCCTTCCATTTCCAACCGCGTCGGCGTGTGGATCTCGGGGTTCTTCGGCTCGGGCAAGTCACACTTTCTCAAGGCTCTCTCGTATCTGCTGGCCAATATCGAGGCCGCGGACGAGGCCGCTAATCATCGTCGCGCCGCTGACTTTTTCGATGAGCACAAGCTTCAAGACCCGATGATTCGCGCCGACGTCACCAAGGCGGTGCAACAGCCGGCCGACGTCATCCTGTTCAACATTGACAGCAAGGCGAGCTCCAACGACGGCGGCAACCCGATCCTTAACGTCTTTCTACGGGTATTTAACGAATACCAGGGCTTCAGCGGCGATCACCCTCATATCGCTCATATGGAGCGCCACCTGGCCCAGCGCGGCGCGCTGGAACGCTTCAAGGCCGCCTTCCAGGAGGCCAGCGGCATGATCTGGGAAGAGGAGCGTGATGGCTTTCAGTTCTACCAGGACGACATCGAGCTGGCGATCAGTCAGGTGTTGGACTTATCTCCGGAGGCGGCCCACAAGTGGTTTGAGGACTCCGAGGAGACATTCAGTGTCTCGGTGGAGAACTTCTGCCGCTGGGTGAAGGAGTACCTGGACGCGAAATCCCCGACCCAGCGTATCGTCTTCATGGTCGACGAGGTGGGCCAGTTCATCGGCAGCAACACCCGGCTGATGCTGACCCTGCAGACGCTGACCGAGAACCTCGGCACCATTTGCGGCGGCCGTGCCTGGATCGTGGTTACCTCTCAGGCCGACATGGATGCCGTGCTCGGTGAGATGACCTCTTCCAAGGCCAACGACTTCTCCAAGATCGCCGGACGCTTCAAGACCCGTCTGTCGCTGTCGAGCTCCAACTCCGACGAGGTGATCCGCAAGCGCCTGCTGGCCAAGACCCCGGAGGCCAGCGGCGAGCTGGCTCAAGTGTTCGAGG